>CAJOES010000008.1:0-35260 GCA_905233455.1 uncultured Synergistales bacterium
GTATAAAGTTTATCTTTGCTTGTAGCCCATGATAAATTCCATTGCTGCCGTCCTGATGATACGATAGCAACTCCAGAACCTGCACCTTCAGATGCCGAAAGAATAGTGTGGACAGTGTAACTTGTGCCGCCTACAGTTACTGTTTGTGTATCGGATTTTATAACTCCTTGAACGCCTTTAGCCCAGTCTTTCATGAAGTTTGTGATAAATTTTAGGGGCTTATTAGCCATTTCATCAAGTTTCATCTTGTTATAGCCGTTGTTGTAGGAGTCAGTTATGGCTTTGTTAATTGCTTCAGCAAATACCTGTTTGATTTTAGGTGGAACTTTGGCACTGGTATAAGGATTGTTAGGATATACATGAATTTCTTTTGCAAGTGCTTCAAAAGATTCAGAGGTCATTGCAGAATTATCCTGCTGTACTTCCTGAATAGTTTTCATAAGGGCTTTGATATACTGCGATTCAATCCGTTCATAATCCGATTTTGCCAAATCAACTGCGCTGCTCCTGATTTGAGTATTGGCATATTCTACCGGAATATTCATGTATGTAATTTCCATTTCTCCGGGAGTATTGTTGATGTGCTTCAAGTTTACAGCCTTAAGAGACCGCGATTGATTTTCAGGGTATCTAACGTTAAATTCGGCATAATAATTGTGTTCTGTTTCCTGTGTGCCGTCATCACTTCTCTTGGTTCGTAACTTTACGACTCTAACACCTTTCAAGCTGTCTAACCGGAAACCTTCAGGGAGATCAACAACTTCATAAAGCATGTCTTCTTTTTCTGCAGGAGCGTAAAAAATTTCCTTATCATGTAAGTTCTTATACAGGTAACTTGTAATTGAAAACTTCAGGGTTAAAGTTCTTGTGCTGATGTCATCTTTTATGCAATATACCTTTCCCGGAATTGAAAGAAGTGGTGAATCTTCTTTTTCTGTTGGCAGATTAGGATTTGATACATAAATTATTGACGACAGCATATAAGGAGACGAGATAAAGCGAATTTCCTCGCCGTCCTTGAAGCCGTCCCCATCACTGTCGGCATCTCCGGAATCCGTATACCACATTCTGCCGAACAGATCCTTCATACCGGCCTCTTCTACAGCATCGGGCAGGCCGTCTCCGTCAAGGTCATCGCCTTTAACGCCTAAATCAATATTGGCGACTTCCTCAAATTTATTCTGCAGCTGTTCCGAACTGGAAGCATAGAGATAACTCCCGTCAGTGGCATCACTAATGCTTTCCATAAGATACTGATCCACATCGCCAAGCCCTACTGTAATAACCTGAATACTGTTCTCCTTGAGTTCCTGAAGCACATTGCTGTATATGTAGCTCTGGCCATCAGACAATAAAACCACAAAATTTTTGTATTCAGAATCGGTTATGCTGTGTGTTAATGCCATCTCAAGAGCTGCCTGAATATCAGTTCCGCCAGAAGCATAAAGTGCGGATATGCTGTCTTTCACAAGCTGTCTGCTGTTCTGCAGTTTAGTTGTACCTAAAACTTCATTTGCATAATAGCTGAAAGAAATTAACGACACATAATCTTCATCAGAAAGAGCATCTATAAGACTTTGAGCCGAACTTACAGCAGCCATTATAGCTGATCCCATCATACTGCCTGAACAGTCAATAGCAAGAATTACGTTGTATTTCACATCCCCGCTCCGTATTTTAGGGATACTTTTTGATATAGCTTCCTGCCACTCCGACACCGAAACTACACCGTAAATGCTGAAGTGGTTTGCAGAAACCTGAATAGTATTTGCTTCCGTGTCAATCACAGTATCACGGCTCATCAAAACGACAGCATCATTAGATTCGTCGTACCACACTATGCCCAGATCGTAAGGTGAAACAGGCAAAGCATCAGGGTCGTAATGAAAAGTTACTGTAGTCTTTTTGAACTCTGAAAGGTCGGATTTTATGCTGACAGGAACGCCGATTAGTCCTGCCGTACCTAAAACCGGGCTGTCCGTTAATTCCGAAATCTCAACAATACCGGCAGAGTCTATGAAGTCATAAGTAACCTCAGCTTCAGTGAGTGAAGAATCAGAAAACGCAACAGAAGTTTTCCCGCCGAATACTGCTTCTTTAAGTTCTTCAAGCTCTTCATCAGTTACTTCTTCCAGTTCTGCCCATTCAGCAGTAAGTGTAATATCATCATATATAGGCGTATCGAAATTGAAATTATTTCCGTCTTCATCAAGCCATCGGAGGAAAACATAACCTTCAAGATTAGGATTAAGTTCTGGTTCTGGTTCATATATGATTGCGGTAGCAGGTTCTGGCTCTGGTTCTGGCGCAATAGTTTCTTCCGGTTCGTCTATCGGTGTCGGGGCAGGAGTTACTGGCTTGGGGTTATGTGGAATAACAGGATATTTGGATCTATTCTGTACTAAATTTGTTTCATTGTCCGGGGCAGAAGAAGAATCTTCGCTTCCGCCTCCGCAGCCTCCGGAACTAACTAAAAACGCGGCGCACAGCAAGAACATCATCATGGTAATGCTGAAAAATTTTTTGACTGGCATCACTTATAACCAATCGTTCAACAGCCTGATGATACAGGCCATACGCAACGAAATACGCAGCTATGAGGAAATTAACGGTTCATTGCCCAAGCCGGAAACGAATGAAGACATAAGAATGGCATAGCAGAAAAATTCCCCCTCCGTCTGTGTGAGGGGGATAATTTTACTTCAACGCCTCGTTCAGTGCCTCCCAGTCCATATTACGCACAGCAGTCTCTACAGCCTCAAAGTGCGCTTTCTCCTCTTCAGGAATCCTGTAATGCCTGGCCTGTTCGATTATCCCGTCAACAGCATCAATGTCGAAACTGCAAGCAAACTCCTTCACGGCTTCGTACATTTCCCGCAGGTCTTCCACTGAGATCTCCGGCAGGTTCTCGTCCTCAGCATATAGCGGCGATAATTTCTCCTTCAGCCACGCATAATCCTCTAACAGCTTCGGCGTGCGCGACTCTATCTCCTCAACGTTAAGCGCATTCCCGCAGTCCTCAAGGTATTTCGCATCTGCCGACAGTTCACCCGCACCGATAAGCCGTGCAGAACTCTTCAGCGCATGTACCTTTATCGTGTAGTTCTTGTAGTCCTTATCCCGCAGAAACTCATCAATCGCTTTAATATTCACGTCAATGGACTGGTAGAACGTCTTCAGCGTGTTCGTGAGTATCTCCTCAGTTGCACAGAACTTCACAGCATCCGAATAATTCAGGCCGTCGATAGTGCCGTAAAACTCCTGAAGCTCCGTCTTGGCCTCATCCTGAATGCCCGTATCATCTTCGGCCGACATTATAATTTTTTCCGGCGGCAGGTATTTCATTAGCACCCCTTCAAGGTCAGACCAACCTACAGGCTTTGCGATATAGTCCGTGAAGCCTTCAGCAAGATACCTTTCACGTGCTCCGCTGACAGCATCGGCAGTGAGGCACACTACAGGCGTTGAGACGTTGAGGCCGTCTGTCTGCTCCCGTATGGCGTGAAATGCCTGCGTCCCGTCCATCTCCGGCATCATCTGATCCATGAAGATCAGGTCATAATGATTCTTCAAAGTCATTCCGAGTGATTCGGCCCCGCTCAATGCAGTATCAATATGTATCTTCGTCTTTGCCAGCAAGCCCTCAATAACCGTAAGATTCATGGCCGTATCATCAACAGCGAGTATTCTTGCTTCCGGCGCGGTAAGGTATTCACTGCGCGGTTCTTCCTCGTGCATAATGCGTTCAAACTTCTCACGGAAATTACCTGTACATTCCCATGATATGACTTTCTGCGGAATGCTGACAGTGAATGTGCTGCCTTTGCCGTAATCGCTTTCTGCAGAAATTTCACCGCCCATCATGACGAGAAGGTTTTTGCTGATTGCCAGCCCAAGCCCGGTGCCCTCTATGGATCTGTTGCGCGAGAGATTGAGACGCTCGAATTTCGCAAAGATTCTCCCTAAATCCTCATGCTTTATCCCTTCTCCCGTATCTGACACGGTGAATATGAGCCTTAATGTGTCATCAGAAATCTTTTCGCCCTTTACGCATAACGCAACGCTGCCCTTATTCGTAAACTTTACGGCATTAGAGAGCACGTTAGCCAGCACCTGCCTTATGCGAACCTCGTCGCCTTCAAAGCTGTCCGGCAGTGATTCATCCGCGTCAATCCTGAACTCCAAACCTTTTTCATGCGCACGGAACATGACCATATTTGCGGCATCATTCAGCAGGGAGCTTAACCTGTAAGGAGCGTTAATCACCTTCATCTGCCCTGAATCTATTTTCGATATGTCTAAAATGTCATTGATTATGGACAGAAGATTTTTTCCGGCACGTTCTATGTTCATTGCGTATGAAGTTATTGTTTTGCTGGTGCTTTCACGTATGATCATCTCGTTCATTCCGAGCACAGCATTAATCGGGGTACGGATCTCATGCGACATGTTCGACAGGAAGACGCTTTTAGCCCTGCTGCTGTCTTCTGCCTTCTCCTTAGCTTCAAGCAGTGCCTTAGAGTAAATATCCTTGTCCCTAACGTTAATGTTTAGGAGTATAACGCACACGAACAGAAATACGATGGACAGCACAACCGCGAACACTCCTGCCAGAACTGCGGGATGAGCCTCAATCGTTCCCATTAATGTCATATTCTGGTATCTGTGGCTGATCCATTTATGCTCGAGAGCATCAATTACGCCTTCCTTCTGCATGTCGTATATCACGCCGTTAAGCATGTCCCTGAGTTCCTCATTTCCTGCAAGCAGAGCAACAGCCCCGTAAATGTGCCCGACTGCATAGCTGGGCTTAACGTCAGTCATCTTCAGCTTCTCCAGAAAGACATTGCCGACCTGAATCGGGCATATCGCAAAGTCATATTCCCCTGCCTTGAGTGCCTCAAATATTTTTGCATATGAGTCTATGTAGGTGATTGTTCCCTCAAGGCCAAGCTCCGGAAGCCTGTGCAGTGATGCAACCTTCCTTCCGTAAAGTTCCGGGACTGATGAAATCTCTTCTCGGCCGTACACTACATACTGTTTCTCGACTGTCGGAAGGGTAGCTGTCATTCTGGGATCATCAGCTACCGAATCCGTTTCCATGTTCAGGAACACGTCAGCCTGTCCGGAGAAGAATAATTCATTTGCGGCTGTCCAGTCGGTGAGCTTAAGGTCTAAATTCATGTGAAGGCGGTTCGCTATCTCCGCAATGAGTTCTGCATCCATTCCCATATACTGCCCGTCCTGACTGATGTATGAGAACGGCTCATAGTCGGAATCTGTTACAGCATGAAGCGTCTGTTCATATGTGTTGGCGGCATGAATGGTCAGTGCGGGTTCTGGTCTTAATGCGTCCGAAAGATAGAGGAATGCGAATACTGCCCCTGCTGTGAGGATTGCCAGGCAGATGATCCCTTCGATAAGCAAATTTTTCCTCAAGATTAATTCAATCCACCTTAATGCAGTTTAGATTTTTCTTCATATTTTAGCGTAAGAACTGCAAAAATTTTTTCTGGTGTAATAATTTTCACGAGGAGCTCGTAAATAAAAAACCCGGCTTGCCGGGCATGGATACGCAACCCATCAAACGAGGAAGTCCTCCGCGCAGAAATCTGGTGATGATTATGGCAAAGAAGCGTAAGAACTCCAGACAAAAACAACAGATGAATCTTCTTCGTTCGGTGAATAAATTTGTTGTAGCTGTGTACTGGATTCCTTCAAGTAGGGAACAACTCCCCTCAACATTGTCCCTATTTTGTCACACTGAACACGCACAAAAAAATTCCCCCTGCATGAGGAGGAATGATAAAATCACAAAATCTTTCAGCCTTTCAGCACGACTTCATCATCAAACGCAATAAGATACTTTCTTCCCGAAGAGTCCGTTACTGATGATGTTTTCTCCTTTACCTTTGAAGACGCGCCTTTTGCCTTCTTCTTGGCCTTCTTGTATGCACTGCTCTTGGTTACTTTCTTCTTCAGCTTCTTCAATGAGTCTTTCCATGACGCTTCCGCCGAAGGTACAAGCATAAGCATCACAAGCACCATAAACGCCGCAAATATTTTCTTCATTGCATTATTCCTCCTTATGTCTTAATGTCCGTGCGGTTTCAAGTCTAGCATAGCCCGTTCATAAATCAAGTCTGAACGCAGCATAAACACGAAACATACGCTAAGCGGAATTACGGCAAGCCACACAGCATGTTCCTTCAGGTACGGACTCGCCGCCGTCATCACTGCACCGCCGACAAAGAACGCTAAAATTATCCTTGCGTGCTTTACTGCCTTCCTGCGCTCCTCTTCTTCAAGCTCGTGATGCTGTATGATCCTTGCTATGCTGATGCCGATCTGCCGAACATGATTCGTTACGAACGTTGTAGCCATTGGGATTCCTTCTGCCTGCCGGAACGTGTTGAACTGCATCGAACACAGAAAGCATATTATCACCTGCACGATCTGATCCGGCCAAGTGAACGGAATGAACCCGACGAAGAACAGCACGACAATCTCAATTCCGACTAACAGTGTATCCCACCGCACAAAATGCGTGTTCCTGACCTTCTCCGGCAGAATCTCAGATACTATAGTGCCGACGATATATGCCGCAAAAGGTATCAGGTAATACAGAGCTTCACTGAAATCACCCTGCCCGAAAGCTACGGACATTTTGACGATATTTCCCGTCTGTGCGTTGGAGAATACCCCGCCGCGAAGATTGTATGTGTACAAGCCCATCATTCCCGCCGCAATGGTGAGAAACTCAAAGATAAAATACTTTTCGCAGGTCAGATAAAATTCTTTATGCAGTTCATTATGAAGCTGCTTTTTGTCCATTGTATGCACATCCTTTCCTGAACGGACAAATTTTGCAGTTATTTATGCTGGGAGTGTACGGCCCGGACGCGCATATTTCAGCCGCCTCTGTTACCCGCTCCCTTATAGACTCAAAGTCCGAATGCTCCCGGTACTCCTGCCTGCCCTCACGCAGAAACGCAATGCAGGTATTGACCTTCTCCGCTCCCGTAAGGTCATGCACTGCCAGCGCGTAAAACTCTAACTGCGATTCATACAGTCCTTCCGGAGTGTTGTCTATGCTGGTTATCTTGTAGTCAACTACATTATTTCCGTAAAGCGCATCAATCGCCCCGGCAAGCGATGTCCCTTCCGTAAGCCTGAGCCTGAACCTGTACTCCCGCCGAATATCCTTCACGTTACGGAGCATCACGCCTAAATCTCCTTCCGCAAAGTTCATCAGCCACGAATGAAGCTCCTTTTTGGCCGAATCATTGCGCCACATACTGCGCAGATAGCCCGGCACTGAAGGCAGGACTGCACGGTCATATAGCAGAGTATCGAGTTCACGCGCATAATCATCACCATTAGGCCAGCGGGACAATACCCAGTGCGCAAGGCTTCCGAGTTCCGCACCGCCGTTACTGCCGTCTTCGGGGTCATTGTCGCGGCTGGGACTCTCCCATGAGAGATTCAAACCCTGCTTGTAGCTTCTGCGCCATGCGTGAGGACAGAACTTGAACAGTGAATATGATGTTGCTGAAATCTGGCGCAAAGAGTTCTTCTGACGCATAAGGGTTACGGGCTTTAAGATTCTTTCTTCTTCCTGATGAGTTACTCCAAGATACTCATAATCATTTATGCCCTCTGCAAACGTAATTTCAGGGTTTTCCGCATTCTCAAGCATTAAGGCTGTCCATGTGTTTTTATGCGGCGTATCATCTTTGCTGTTCACGAGCCCGCAGAAAATCAAACTGTCCTGCGCCCTTGTTGCAGCAACGTAAAATAATCTAGTCTCCTCTTCAGCATCTCCCTGTTCGGATAAAAGAGTCTCCCATTTCGCACCCTGCGGCTTTATGTCCCTTCCCTGCAATATCTCATCAGGAAGGTTAGAGAATACCAAGCCCAGATTTCTTGACGGCCTCAATGATGAGCTGTCTGCTTTCCTGCTGGTCCTGTTCTCGAATATCACCGTAACAGGATACTCAAGCCCTTTAGCCGAATGCACAGCACCTAGCCTTACAGCGTTTTCACCCTCATCATGCCATGCAGGCTCCTCAACGCTTACTTCATTTCGCACCGCACGGGTGAGCCATTCCGCACAAGCCCGGAGTCCCGATGCGCCGCCCTTCTGGAACTCACGTACATTAGACACTGCAAGCCGTAGATTCCGCAGTACCCTCAGCCTGTCTTTGTCCTTGTAGCATGAAAGCCACTGACGGTTATTATCGTAAAGCGCGAGAATGCCCGAAGCTCCCTCATATTCACCGACAAGCGCAAGATACTCGAGCCGTGAATATGCTTCAGGTAATTTCTGCCTGATTATGTCTATCGGCCTGAGTTTTTCGCTTACGGATTCAAGACACTCTATGGCTTGTTCCTGACTCACGCCGGAGAACGGGGACATGAGCCAGCCAGAAACAGCAAAGTCATCATTCATATCACCTGCGGCACGCAACATGCACACAACATCATTGATCTCACCGCGCGAGAAATAATCCGTGCTCTTGTCCTGTATACTTTTTATGCCGAAATGCTCCAGCGATTCTTCAAGTGCCGGAAAGATATTGCGTGAACGTGATAGTATCGCGAAATCAGAGAATTTCACCGGGCGTATGATTCTTTTCTGCTTGTCCCATACCGTCCGGCCTTCCCTGACCCATAAGGCTATATTGTAGGCTAACTCGTCAGCTAAATTCCTGAGTGCGTCCTGTCTGGTGTTCCTGTCATGGCGTGCAAGAATTATCCTGAAGTCCGGCATAGTTCCTGAATCCCTCGTGCCGTCATTCGATGCCGCATTAAGCCCCTCAAACTTTAAGCCCTCCATAGACTGAGACCTGCCGAGACCATCGCGCCATAAAGACGCAAAAATTTTGTTTATCTTCTCCAGCAGTGATTTTCTCGTGCGGAAACTCACATCTAAATCTATTTTTGCATCAGCACGGCTTATAGTTCCGGCAAAAAGCGCGGGGTCTGCATGTCTGAATTTGTAGATTGACTGTTTAGGATCTCCTACAGCGAAAAGGCTCGTATTCTCTCCTGCAAGTGCCTCAATCATAGAGAACTGCAGAGGGTCAGTGTCCTGGAACTCATCAACGAGTATATGACTGAATTTGCGTTTGACTCCTCCGGCATTGATGGTGTTTCTTGCGTGCGTGATCATATCGGAGAATGACAGGAGTCCGCGGCGTTTCTTCATCATATCCCACATTCCCCACGATACAGCACAGAACTTCAGGAGTACTTTGCGCATGTATAATTCTTCTTCCGTGAAAGGCTCGCTGAATGTCTGAGTGATTTCTCCTATAAGTTTAGGCTGTTCCTTCCTCCAGTCCCCTAAAGTCCGGCCAAGATATATTTTCAGCGTCTTGAATGGTTCGCCTGAATTTGCCTTTATGTCCCTGCCTGCAGTTATACGGCTGTAGAAAAACATTAATGCTTCTTCATCGTCCGGTGAATTTGCCGCCTGCCAGTCAAGGAGGTCATTCAATAAGTCTCCAGCTCCTCCTGCTTTCTTTGCTTTAGGCAGTGCCGGGATATTGCGCCATTCATGCCATACATTAAGCCACTCATCACGTAATATATTCTTCACCAATGGCCTTGAACTTTCTATGAGAGTATCATCTTCGGACCACGATAACATTTCCTCCCATGAATGCCCGGAAGATGCGTGAAGTTCTGCCGTATCCCGTGCAAACTGGCTGAGATTCCCTGCCCGCCATTTTGAGACTCCTGCACTGAAGCATGAGTCTGTGTCGAGGAATTTCGCCGCGTCCCGTAATGCCTTATCGCCGTAAGCCCGTGCAAGCTCCCGCAAATTCGCGAACTCTGCCGCGTCCTTTATGCTGTCCCAAAAATCCTGTTCCTGCTGTGCCGTGATGACTGATGCCCCGGGATCTATATCGAGCTTGAGCCCGGATTCACGTATCAGCCTTGCCGCAAATGAATGTATCGTAGAAATCCATGTGTCCGCAAGTCCGTCATTGATCCTGCGCCTGCGTTCAGCGTCGCCAAAGTTCTTGAGTTCCCCGCGTAATCTCTCCTCAATCCTGCGCTTCATGTCTCCTGCTGCTGCTTCCGTGTAGGTGAGCGTGAGAATGTCATTCGGCAGAATCTCTCCGCCTTCAAGCAAAAGCCTGACGTAACGGTTAGAGAGCACCCAAGTTTTGCCAGTTCCTGCTCCTGCACCGACAGTAATCAGTTTCTCGTCTGCAGTTACTGCCTGTTTCTGTCCTTCCGGTGTCTCCGGTGGCAATGAAAATTTCATGCGTTAATGCGCGTCCTCCTTTCTTGTGTGAAAGTAAATTATGCCATAAAAAAACCGGCGGGGTTTCCGTTAAGTTACCCTGCCGATGTGAATCGCAAAATTAATAATAGTGTAGAAAATTTCTGTTACTGGGAAATTGCACTTACGGGACACGTTGATACGCAAGTTCCGCACTCTACACATGCTCCTGCGTCAACGCTGGCTTTTCCGTCGTTCACAGAAATTGCACTTACCGGACATGCACCTACGCATGACTCACAGCCTACGCAAACATCTGCATCAACTACTGCCTTTGCCATAATCTACTAACCTCCCTCGTAATGATTTCTTGTCTCAATCGTTTTGTCTTGAAGCCCCTCTTGCTTCTCAACGGTAAGCATTATATCACAAAAACCTAGAAATCAAGCGTGTTTGAGCCGTCAACCTTGCGTGTAGACTCTCCACGTTAGAGCTTCGCACTGCCACGTACTGCCCCCCGCAGAAATATGAGCCTCGATAGCTTCCGCATCATTCCCTATAGGTGCGGCCAGATGAGTAACGCCCATGCGCGAAAACAGTTCCGGCAGGGCGGGAATGCCCGGACCCTGCATGAAACAGCCATTCTTCTCGCGCAGGATATTCTGTGTGGACATCAGCCACCGGTCCCGGACAGCTTCAGGAGAGAGCCATACCCATTCGGCTTCACGGACTCCCCGCGAAATTTCCGCTTGCGCAAAACAGTCTTTCCGTCCTGCGCACCTGTCATCGAACACCGCAATACGCCATCCCCAGTCGTGCATGAACGGCAATAGATCCCGCTCATACCCCAGAACTGCAACCTTGTCCCCCCGTGCACACGGCATCACAGCATCAAGGGGCATCCCCTCGTCCGGGCTGAACGGCACAAGAATGGAACATGCTGCGCTTGCTGCGGCGAACTCCTGCGGGAATGGTGATACATACAGTGCGGCTAATTCCTTCAGTGCTGCGGACAGTAATGCTTCCGTGTGAATGCTCCTTGCTGTGTGGGGTTCTTTCATGGAGTCGGGGACGAAACCTACGCCATGACGGTTATCTGCGGTGAGAATGCAGCTTGCGTACCAGCCGAGTATAAGCCGTGATATTTTGCTGTCTTTCTTGTTTTGTATGTGCTTGGATAAGTCCTCAAAAAAGTTATTCACCGTAAAAGTATCTTCTTTAATTTTCTTACCGCGCCATAAAGACCGGTTCGCCTTAAAATATTTATAATAATACCTTTGGCAGATTTAGAAGGAAAAATTAAATTCCAGATTAAAAAACAGAAAGCATGAGGCCAATCCGTTTTAAATCTTCCGGTTGTAGCAGCTATAACAGGGAATTCCTTAGAATATTTTCTGCAAACCCTGTAACATCCATAATAAAAAGTTCTTGTAGTATTGCCGGATGACAGGTGCAAAAGAACAGTGTCGCAAACATAAACGTTATACCCCCCCACCCACTAGTAATTTTGACTTAGTGTGAAGGCAGGCTTCAACAGCATATAAATGCCAGTTACTGCAAACGACTTCATCAAAAGGATATTTCTTGAAGTGTTCAGCATAACCACCGAAGAAACACTCATCAACTGTATCACATTCCATAATGCCACCCTTTACCGGATACCATCCAGCATCAACAATTTTTCCTGACGTGCTGAGAACATGCTTGATATTGGAATAAAAACCTATAATATCAGCTCTTGCTCCTGCTACACCTAAAATATCATCAGCATTTATACGGTCAAGATACGACACAAATTTTGCGAGGGTGTCCGGCTCTGTCAGAAGTATATCCTGATGGGAATAGATTACGTACTTTGTATTTATCTGGTCTTTCACAGAATTATATGCACCAGCGCATGACGTAAAGGCTTTGTTGTCCCTATTGTCTATGCCGATTATCTCACACGGGCAGGTCTGCGCTTTCAGTGTGTTCACGAAGTCGTTATATGTTTTCAGATTGTTGTAACAGCATACTATTGTTACCTCATTCATAAAATTTGCTCCTTTGCTGATTAGCTGACTAATGGATGATTTTCTTTTTGATGCTCCTTAATATTTCATAAAGACCTGCAGCCTTAAGTGTCTTTAACATTATTTCTCGCGTACGCAGATGAGGATAATACAGCAGAGCATGAATAAAATCAGTTCTTGAAGATACACATGTTGTGCGTATGAATGGAAAATACTTTGCGTAATGCCGACATAATTTGTAAAAACCGTAATAAAACGAAAGGGTATAGCGTCTTCCCTTATAGACTCCGTTTGAAAGATGTATGAGATAAACATCACATACATAAACGTTATGCCCCCCCCCCCCTTGGGTAATTTGACTTAATGCGCATACATGCCTCTGCCGCATACAGATGCCAGTTATTGCACAAAACATCGTCAAACGGATACCGTCTGAAGTGTTCAGCATAACCACCGAAGAAACACTCATCAACCGTATCACATTCCATCATTCCGCCTTCTACACGCTCATTGCCCGGATATATCAGCTCGCCGGTTAAGTTGTCTATATGCTTTATGTTGGAGAACAGGCCAGGTTCGTTAAACTTTACGCCTGCCACGCCCAAAATATCATCAGCATTGATGCGGCCAAGATACGACACAAATTTTGCGAGGGTGTCCGGCTCTGTCAGAAGTATATCCTGATGAGAATAAATTACATATTTTGTTGTTATCTGATCTTTCACAGAATTATATGCACCAGCGCATGACGTAAAGGCTTTGTTGTCCCTGTTGTCTATGCCGATTATCTCACACGGGCAGGTCTGCGCTTTCAATGTGTTCACGAAGTCATTATACGTTTTCAGATTGTTGTAACAGCATACTATCGTTACTTCATTCATGCTTTCAGTTCCTCCAGTTTTATGCTTAGTTCTTCCCACCGGGAATATAAACCCTTCAGGCTCTTGCTAATATTATCACGTTCTATCATTAATACCTGCACCTTCTGGGAATCTTTCAGCGTCTCCGGCCTGCACAACTCTTCATCAATTTCTGCTATCCTTGCTTCCGTGTCCGCTATATCCTTCTCTGACTGGGCAATCAGCTTCTTCGTCTCTTTTATCTCTTTTGCATTGTCATCACGCTTAACAGTCTTTATCCTGTCCGCAGTTTTTATGATGCCGGTATCTGCCGTTAATGTCTCCTCGCGTTTCTCCAAGAACCATGAATAATTGCCGGGATAATCATATAATTTCCCGTCCCGTATCTCCAAGACTCTTTCAGCAAGGACATCTAAAAAATGCCGGTCATGAGACACGATCAACAACGTCCCCTGATACTTTAGCAGTGCACGTTCAACAATCCCGCGTGTATTCTGGTCTAAATGGTTTGTAGGCTCGTCGAGAATCAGAAAATTTGTTTCCTCAAGCATCAGCTTATACAGTGCAAGCCTTGCCTTCTCCCCTCCCGACAGAACAGAAGCAGGTTTGTATATATCATCTCCGGAGAACAGGAACGCTCCCAGCAGATTACGCCTCTCTGCGTCATTCAGCCTTGAGGATACTGCGCGGGCTTCTTCCCATACAGTGCGGGAATAATCTATATTCTGTGCGCTCTCCTGAGAGTAGTACGCAAACTTCACGTTATGGCCAAGCCTGACACTGCCGCATGAAGGTTCTTCGGTCATGCTGAGCAGCCGCAATAACGTAGACTTTCCTGCACCATTCACACCGACAAGCGCAACACGCTCGCCGCGATATAACGTGAAACTGACATCACGGAAGACTTCAAGCTCCCCGTAATTCTTGGCCAGACTCTGAGCCTTCAAGACCTCCCAGCCGCTTGGGGGTGCTTCAGGTATCGTTATCTTCATGCTCTTATCGTGTCCTGCAAGTTCTATCCTCTCTATCTTCTCTAACTGTTTCAGCCTGCTCTGAACTTGTGCCGCCTTAGTTGCCTTGTAGCGAAACCTGTTCACGAAAGATTCAATGCGCGCAATTTTCCCCTGCTGCTGTACATATGCCTTCTGCAATAATTCCTGTTTCTGCTCCTTAGCGTCAAGGTATTCATCATAACTGCAAGGATAAAGCGTAATTGTCCCCCGCTCAAGATCCGCAATGCTCCCGGCAGTGTTCTCCAGAAACCTCGTATCATGCGACACGGACACTACCGCCCCCTTATGCGTACGCAGCCAGCCTTCAAGCCACTCCATAGACTCTGTGTCGAGATGGTTTGTCGGTTCGTCCATCAATAACACATCAGGCGACGACAATAACAGCGCGGCCATAGCAATACGCATCTTCCAGCCTCCCGAAAAATCCCGGCAGTTCTTCAGCTCCTCACCTGAACGAAAGCCCAGACCGTGAAGCACTTTCATCGCCATAGACTCAAACGCAAAGCCCCCTAAATCCTCAAAGCGACGCTCAAGCCGTGAATGTTCCCGCAATAAGTCATCATGACTGCCGGCAGACTGCGATAACCTGTCCTCAACATCACGGAGTTTCAGCTCAATGTCCGCGATCCCTGCACGGTGTTTCAGGTAATCCATCAATGGCACGGCCTCAAGTTCTATGAGGTCTTGAGGAAGCCAGCCGAGAGTCAGCCCCTTGGAGCGTTCTATTGTTCCGCTGTCCGGCTCAAGTTCTCCCATCAGGACACGCAGCAGCGTTGTCTTGCCCGCACCGTTAGCACCAACTATGCCTATTCTTGCAGTGTCGTTTATCTGCAGGTTCAGGCCGCTGAATATTGTTTTTTCTCTGAATGAAAGCCGTAAATTCTTTATGTCTATCATAGTGCATTATCCTAGCACACATTAACTGCGGTATTAATTGAATTATGTATGAAGATTAAGATACAATTACAGTACAACAAAATCTATAATTAAAGGAGCTTGACATAAATATGATGGCCGTGTATAATCGCACATCGCACATCGCACATCGCACATCGCCTTGATTATTCCCTTTTAACAGTAGCTAATTTCCTTCACATAATTGTTGGGGAGCGGTGAAAAAAATGCTCTTCAACTCATATGAATTCATTTTTGTTTTTCTTCCTGTCTGTCTCGTTATTTTCTTCTCGGCATCAAAGCTCAACAAATCCCTTGCAGTTATCTGGCTTGTATTGTCGTCTCTGTTCTTTTACGGCTGGCGGAATGTGTATTACGTTCCTCTGCTCGTTGCTTCCGTGTGCATAAATTATTTCATCAGCAAAAAGATTAATGACGGCACAGCAAAAAGATTCTGGCTCATTCTCGGAATATCAACAAACGTTACAGTTCTATGTATCTGTAAGTATATCAACGTTCTTCCGCTGGGAATATCCTTTTTCACCTTCGCGCAGACAGCATATATCGTCAATACCTTCAAGGGCACGGCCAAGCCTGAAGGATTTTTGAGCTATGCAGAATACGTTACGTTTTTCGGTTATATCACTTCCGGGCCCATTGCAGATTACCGGGAAATGATTCCGCAGTTCAGGAGCGCAGGGACTCCGGACTATGAGATGATTGCGCAAGGGATAACACTTTTTGCTCTCGGACTCTTCAAGAAAGTATACATTGCGGACAGTCTTGCATCTTTCGTGAACGGGCTGTTTGCTCAGGCAGAATTATTGACGTTCTTTGAGGCATGGACTGCAGCATTAGGCTACAGTATGCATCTGTACTTTGATTTTTCCGGTTATAGTGATATGGCTATAGCTGTAGGGTTCATGTTCGGCCTGAAACTCCCGGACAACTTCAATTCGCCGTACAAATCAACGAGCATAATAGATTTCTGGCGACGCTGGCATATGAGTCTTGGCGCATGGGTGAAAGAGTATATCTATATCCCGCTCGGAGGCAGCAGGGAAGGAGACCTGAAGAGGACGCGCAATGTGATTCTTGCGATGCTGCTTACGGGATTATGGCACGGACTCGGCTGGACGTTCGTGCTGTGGGGAATGATTCACGGCGTCATGCTTGCAGTGAACCATCAGTGGCGGCGATTGGGTTTCAGGCTTCCGGCAGTCATTGCGTGGGGTGTAACGTTCACCTGTGTAGTGCTGTGCTGGGTGATATTCAGGGCTGAGAGTCTCGGAAGTGCTGTGCATATGCTGGGAACTATGACCGGGCTGAAGGGATTTCCGCTTGAAGGCCTGCGTGTAGGAAGCAAAAAGCTGATTCTTGCACTGACGCTGATTACGGTATTTACTCCCAACACAAAAGATATATTACGGCGATTCAGGCCGGGCATATTATGGCTTGTTCTTACGTTGATGCTGTTTGTTATGGCATTCATGAATTTTTCTGGCGTATCTGATTTCCTGTACTTTCAGTTTTAGACATTAAGAGGTGTTTTGAATTGAGCGCGAAAAAATATGTGTTATGGGTTATAACTGTACTGTACGTATTGCTGGCAGGCAGTATCGCTTTGTGGCACGGGTGCGTTAAGCAGATGTTCAGCCAGAGAGATTTAAACCGTCTCGGATACTTCGCGGGAAATGAAGATATTATTTCTCCGAAAGAATACTCAATGTATCGTACTGAAATGAAGGACTATCTTGAGGGCAGCATGAGGGAATCGTTTGATGTGATCACTATCGGGGATTCATTCACAAACGGCAGGAGAGGAAGCTGGTATCAGGATTATCTTGCGGAAAGATACAATATAAAATCCCTGAATTATTTTGGGAAAAATCTATGTCTTGAGGATTTATACATGCTCATATCTTCAGGACTGATTGACGAGATACATCCGAAAGCCGTTATCCTCGAAAAAGTTGAACGCGGGGTCCAAAATGAACTTGGCAAAACTAAAATAAATTTAATTCCTTCAGATAAGAAAGATATATACATACTTGCTTCAAAGAAAAATACGAATGCTGCTCAAATATCAAATGGTATTTTCCCTCCAGTCATGATAAAAGCCAGCATGAATTTTCTAACAAGTAATCTTATGCGCATAATTAATAGTGAACGTTTAAGCAACGAAGCATACACAGCAGAACTTGACAGAAATCTATTCACGAACGTAAAAAATGAGCATAAACTTTTGTTTTACTATTACGACTTGAATTACCTTGAGAATCCTGCTGATGCCAAAATGATAAATAAGAATCTGAATGCTGCTGCTGAAATTCTGAGTGAAAAAGGTATCAAATTAATCTTCATGCCGTGCGTTGATAAATATGATCTCTATTACCCTTACATTAAGGACAAGAAAGGGAGGCCGGAGAATAATTTTTTCCCTGCAATGAGGAATGTACCAGACAAGAAATATATATTCATAGACACTAAAGCGATTCTTCGGAAAGCATTAGGACGGGGAGAAACAGATTTATACTGGTTCGGTGATACTCATTGGAGCTGGAAAGGCTTTGAATTAGTTTGTGATGAAATCGTGAAATATTTACAGCCTTAATCTTGATTGAATTAGCTAGTGTGATTACGATAAAATTACAGCACAATCAAATCCAATAATTAACGGACAAAAAAAGAAGGAGGCTGATGTTAATGGCCGGAAACATAAGACACGGCGTATCACCATTAACCGACTATGATATTTTCCTGTTCAAGCAGGGAACGCATTACCATCTGTATGAAAAGATGGGAGCGCAGAAATTCACGGATTCCGACGGCACTGAAGGAGTAGCATTCAGCGTATGGGCACCTAATGCGCAGTCAGTAAGCGTTGTCGGCAACTTCAACGGCTGGAACACGGAATCACACCCCTTAGCGGCCCGCTGGGACGGTTCTGGAATCTGGGAGGGATTCATTCCTGATCTCGGCAACTGGGAGCTGTACAAGTTCTGCATCAGGAACTCTCACGGCGAGATCAAAGAGAAGATGGATCCATTCTCGCGGGTCTTTGAGCTTCCACCTAAGACATCATCAATCGTGCACTGGCCTGAATACCAGTGGGGCGACGGTGAATGGCTTGAACACCGCGGCGAGAAAATGAGCATGTCCGCGCCTATGAGCGTCTATGAGGTTCATTTAGGATCATGGCGCAGGCATTGGGATGACGGGCTGTCCCTGTCATACCGTGAGATGGCTGAAGAACTCCCGGCATACTGTGAGGATATGGGCTTCACTGCTGTTGAGTTCCTGCCGGTAATGGAACACCCGTTTTACGGCTCATGGGGCTATCAGACTTTAGGCTATTATGCTCCCACTGCACGTTACGGAACGCCTGAAGATTTCATGTACCTGATCGACGAGCTGCACAAGAGGGGAATTGCTGTAATCCTTGACTTTGTGCCGAGCCACTTCCCTACAGATGATTTCGGCCTTGCACGTTATGACGGGACGGCATTATACGAGCATGAAGACCCCCGCAAAGGATATCATCCCGACTGGGGCAGCTACATCTTCAACTACGGACGCAATGAAGTGCGCAGTTACCTCATATCGTCGGCGGCATTCTGGATCGACGTATACCACGCTGACGGGCTTAGGATTGACGCTGTTGCATCTATGCTGTATCTGGACTACTCACGCAAAAACGGCGAATGGATTCCCAACATTTACGGCGGACGCGAGAACCTTGAAGCTATTTCCCTGTTACGCGACATGAACAGCGAGTTGTTCGGCAGGTTCGGAACGATTCAGACTATTGCGGAAGAGTCTACTGACTGGCCCATGGTTACGCGCCCGGTGTTCCTAGGGGGCTTGGGCTTCGGCATGAAATGGAACATGGGCTGGATGCACGACACGCTCGACTACATGAGCCTTGAGCCTATATACAGGAGCTGGCATCAGAATCAGCTCACCTTCAGCATATGGTACGCATTCAGCGAGAATTTTATGCTCCCGTTATCGCATGACGAGGTAGTTCACGGCAAGGGCTCCCTCATCAACAAGATGTCGGGCGACTGGTGGCAGAAACGCGCTAATTTGAGGCTGCTTTACGGCTATATGTGGTCTCATCCGGGCAAAAAGTTACTGTTCATGGGCGGCGAATTTGCGCAGGGGCTCGAATGGAATCATGACTCCGCTCTGGAATGGCACTTGCTCCAGAAGGATGACTTCAGGGGAATTCAGGACTGGGTCAGGGATCTCAACCACGCACTGAAAGAATATGCACCGCTTCACGAACTAGATTTCAGCCCTGAAGGATTCAAGTGGATTGACTGTTCAGACTGGCATCAAAGCGTACTCGTCTGGCTGAGGAAAGGCAACAGCGATGATGAATATATACTCTGTGCCGCAAACTTTACGCCCGTTCCGCGTTACGGGTATCGTGTCGGTGTCCCGCGCTCAGGTTTCTGGGCTGAGGTGCTCAACAGTGATGCGACTAAATACGGCGGTTCAGGCATCGGGAACTGCGGAGGCATGGAGGCTGAAATGATAGAGAGCCACGGACAGCCCTACTCACTGCCTTTGACACTTCCGCCTCTTGCGATCGTAATGTTCCACTTCCACACGAAACAGGAACAGGAATAATTTTCATTCACTTGACCCCTCTTAGTCCCCCCTAGCTTAGGGGGGAAATAGGGAGGTATTTCTTACACAGAGCCGGTGAAACTCTGCCGACTCTGTTCTTTTCTCTCAGCGTATCACTATCTGCACCATGTTGCTGTACTCTCCTGAAACTTCATGCCTGTAATGTGTCTCAGAAACAGCCGCCTTCAGGACTCCGTAAGATATTTTGTTGTCCGTGTCTGCAGGGTCAAACCTGTCCCCGTTATAGCGCACGGTTATCACTATGCCTTCATCAAGCTCTGAATATTCCGTTACGATACTGATGCAGGGTTCTTCCAGTTCCGCAAAAAGTATCTGCTGTACAAGCTCCTTAATGACGCTGTGAAACCTGCTCCTGATGTCCTGCGGTATAAGATTCTTCCGGCAATAGTTATCGGCTTCAGACGCAGCACCGGGAAAATCAAAATTCTTCCCTTCAATCTTCCACACAAGAACTTTAAGCCTGTTTATGAATCGTCTTGTTTTCTCGTGCTTCGGGTTCTCGAATATCTCTTTGGGGCTTCCGTCCTCGTATATTATTCCCTCGTCGAGATAGAATACACGGCTGCATACGTTGCGGGCAAAATTCATCTCGTGCGTAACTATCATGAGAGTTTTCCCCGTCTTCGTCAGATCCCTAACGACTGCCTGAACTTCACCGACCATTGTAGGATCTAATGCGCTTGTAGGTTCGTCAAGCAGAATAATATCCGGGTCCATTGCCAGAGTTCTTGCGATTGCTATTCTCTGTTTCTGGCCTCCGGAAAGTTCGTCGGGATAATCCAGCATCTTTTCGGAAAGCCCGACAGTCCTCAGCAGTTCCATTCCCTTGCTGAATGCCTCATTGCGTCCCATTCCCTTTAGCTTTACGGGAGCAAGCATTATGTTTTCTATCACCGTAAGATGCCCGAAAAGATTGAACGACTGAAACACCATGCCCATTTTCTGCCGCACCCTGTGTATATCGCATGAAGGAGCTGTAATCTCCTCGTCATTGATGTATATCTTGCCCCCGTCCGGCCTCTCAAGAAGATTTATGCACCGCAGCAGTGTGCTCTTTCCCGTTCCTGAAGGACCGATAACTGCTATAACGTCTCCGTCTTGTATTTCTGCATTAATGTCGGCTAAAGGCGTTATGTTAGGGTATGATTTCTTCACATGCTCAAGCCTTATCATGAAATTTCAGCCCCCTCCAGATCCAGTCCTTTTAGGATTGACTCGCGTCTTCTCTTTGAGGGGGTTATGCGGTTCTGTATCATTCCTACGGCGAAATTAACCGCTCCCGCCATCACAAAATATATTACTGCAACGGCAATCAGCGGGAAGAATGCTTCAAACGTCCTGCTTCTGACAATATCTCCCATCTTGGTCAAGTCCTGCACCGCTATATATCCTACGATTGATGTCGCCTTGATCAGATTTGCAACTGCCTCTTTGTATGTGGGCATGAAGTGCACCGCCGCCTGAGGAAGTATCACCGTGAAGAATGCGTGCATTTCCGTGAACCCTAAAGCATAGGCCGCTTCCGTCTGCCCCCTGTCCACTGCTCCCGTTCCAGTCTTCAGCATGATGAATACCGACGAGCCGAAGATAAGCGAGAATGCTATCACCGATACCCAAAGCCCGTTAATCTCGAAAGCACCGAAAATGATATAGTACAGAATCATAAGCAGCACTACCGTAGGCGTTCCCTGTATCAGCCATATACTGAAGTCCGTTATTGCGTTTGCGGCAGCATTGCCCTTCCTGCACGCCATGAATGCCGCGAATCCCGTGCAAGTCCCGAAGATGACAGCAAGGAATGTGATTATCATCGTGTTCAATGCACCTTCAGCGAACAAACGCCATCTTCCCTCGCGCATGAATGTACGCTCAAAACTTGCCTTCATGCTGTCGAGAAATGATGAGCCTTCAGCCGAAGGAGCTTTAAGCACCGTAAGATATGTTGTGCATGTGTAGTACGGTATGGAGAAATACACGCTTTCTTTGTGTTCATCGGTTATGTTCAGAGCCGCCGCCGCAAAATCATAGCGTCTGGACTGAATCGCAGGGAGTATTCCGTCATATGCCATAGTTTCAATCTTCAGCCCGTACCCGAAAGCCTCGCAGAAACGTGCTGCCATATCTATTTCGAGTCCTGCAACTTCACTTCCCCGGTAATAGTTGAACGGCGCATATTCACCTTCCGTAACCATAACCAGCGTTCCTTTAGGTGCAGGGAATGACGCATAATCCGGAAGAGTCTTTGTGTGCTCGTCCGCCGCTGTCCATTTGTCTTTTATTGCGTCAAGCTCTCCGCTGGCTATTATCCTTTGCAGGTATTCATCAATTTCGGCGCAAAGTTTCTGCCCTGCTTCCGTTCGCGGGAACATGAACGAAATATCGTAAGTTTCTCCCATAGGAGTATCAAGCATAGCTATTCGGTCATTTGTTGCAGACATAAGCCTGAACGCCGGTTCTTCTATCGGGAATGCGTCAATCTTATGTGCCTCTAATGCCGCCGCCAGATCCGCAAACGTGTTGTAGTAGCTTATCTGCGCATCAGGAAGGTCGGCAAGAACGATCTCTACCCAGTCATCATTGCCGGTCTGAACACCTATACGTTTGCCGTTAAGCTGTTCAATCTCTGTGTAGTAATCGGGAGTATCATTGGTCTGTTGTGCATATCCGATAGAAATTCCGGACAGCAGAAAAACTAACAGCAAGAAAAGAAAAAATCTGTGATTCCCCAGCATATAAATAAAGCACCTCTCTATCTGTATGATGTGAGATATTACGCGCTATAATATAACACTTCAAAGACAATTCATAATTTTTTATCTTAAATTGAGGAGTGATAAGAAATGATCAGCTTGTTCAAAGGGCAGAAGATAGACCTCACTAAAGGCAATCCCGGACTCTCTAAACTTCTTGTCGGCTTGGGCTGGGACGTGAACAAATACGACGGAGGATATGATTTTGACCTCGACACAGCCGCGTTCCTTCTGGGCACAAACGGAAAAGTCCGTGATGATTCTGATTTCGTCTTCTACAACAACCTGAAGCATTCATCCGGTGCAGTGATTCATCTGGGCGATAACCTTACAGGCTCAGGTTCAGGTGATGACGAGCAGATAAAGGTAGACCTCGCAAAAGTGCCGTCAAGCGTCGAGAAGATAGCCTTCACCGTAACGATTCATGAAGCTGAACAGAGGCGGCAGAATTTCGGGCAGGTGTCGAACTCATATATTCACGTAATGGACGAGGCAAAGAATCAGGAGCTTATACGCTACGAACTGGGCGAAGATTTCTCCATTGAAACGGCTGTAGTTGTCGGAGAACTCTACAGGCAGGCGGGCGAATGGAAGTTCAACGCTATCGGAGCGGGCTTCAAGGGCGGGCTTCGTGCATTGTGCCAGAATTTTGGGGTGAACGTATGAACTACGAAATACTCCATCAGGACGCATTTCCCATAGTGCGCTGTGATCTGTCCCGGGGCGAGTCCCTGAAGGCCGAGTCTGATGCTATGGTGGCAATGTCCGCGAATCTTGACGTGTCCGGCTCAATGGGCGACGGCGGATTCTTGGGCGGGCTTGCGCGGAAGTTCCTGACGGGCGAGAGTTTCTTCTTCCAGCGCATAACTGCCTCACGCGGTGCGGGAAGCGTTCTGCTGGGTCATCCCCTGCCGGGTGGCATAGCTGATGTGAGGCTCAACGGCAGCTTCGGGCTTAACGTGCAGAAAGACGGGTTTCTTGCTTCGGAGGAAAGCATAGAGATCGGCAGGACAGTTCAGAATCTCACTAAGGGTTTGTTCTCCGGAGAAGGATTTTTTGTGCTCAACATTAAAGGCAACGGCATAGTGTTCATATCCAGCTTGGGAGCAATTCACGAAATAAATCTTGAAGACGGTGAAGAGGCAGTAATAGATAACGGTCATTTAGTGGCTTGGCCTGACTACATGCAGTATAAGATAGAGAAAGCATCGTCCGGCTGGATCTCAAGCATAACCAGCGGCGAGGGGCTTGTGTGCAGGTTCAGGGGTCCGGGAAAAGTTTTGATTCAGACGAGAAACCCCGGATCTTTTGCCTCATGGATACGGGCAGTTGCCGGGAGCGGGAGGTAATCATGGCGGTAAATCTTCAGAAGGGACAGCGTGTAGACCTCACGAAGTCGGACGGGTCTGCATTGCGCCGCGTAATGGTCGGCTTAGGATGGGACGAGGCCAAGAAGGCAGGAAACGGATTGCTCGGAGGGATTTTCGGCGGGAAGAAAGAGCATGATATTGACTGTGATGCTACGGTGTTCCTGTGCTCCGGCGGAAAGCTCAAGGGCAGGGATGATATTGTGTATTTCGGGAATCTTGAGCACATGTCCGGCTGCGTAAAACATATGGGCGATAACCTCACGGGAGAAGGCGAGGGAGATGACGAACAGATTTTTGTTGACCTCTCACGGCTTCCGGCGCAATACGACAAAATTATTTTCGTGGTGAATATCTACAAGGCGCGCGAACGTTCACAGCATTTCGGAATGATTCAGAATGCCTTTATACGCATAGCTGACGACGATACACACAAGGAACTGTTCAGATATAATCTTTCCGAGAATTACGACGGCCTTACTGCTATGGTGTTCGGAGAAATATATTTGCGAAGCGGGCAGTGGAGGTTTAACGCTATCGGACAGGCAACAAAGGATAACAGCATAGAAGAACTTGCAAGACGTTTCATGTAGGAGAGTGGTAGAAATGAAATTTTATGATTTAGAGTGGCTCGCAGGCAAATGCGGGACGGACAACAAATATGAAATTACGGCCAAGATTGCGGCAGAAGCAAGGCGTGAATCAGAGGAGGCAGCAATAGATCGCGGGAATCCAGGCAATGAGCGTTTCATCTCCAACGTACTGAATGAGATAGAAGAAGGCAAAAGCCCCATAAACGCAAATGCAGTATCACAGCCCGAACCAGATGCAGAACCAGAACCGACCGCTGAAGCAACCGCATAGAATCCTTCTCGGCATCACAGGAGGGATAGCAGCCTATAAGATTCCTGCACTGGTCAGGCTCATCATGAAGGCCGGCAGTGAATGCGAGGTCATCATGACGGATTCTTCCGCAAAATTCGCCGCACCGATGGCAATAGAGACTCTTTCGGGGCGCAAGGTCTGGACTGATTCCGGTTTCGATCACACCATACCGCATATCAGGCTCACGCAATGGGCTGAAGTCATCGTGATTGCTCCGTGCAGTGCGAACACCCTCGCGAAAATCGCGCATGGCATGGCCGACAACCTTCTGACATCCGCTGTTCTTGCGTCATCATGTCCCGTTCTGGTATTCCCTGCAATGAACGAGCGCATGTACTCCAGCCCTGCAACACAATCAAACATAAAGACTCTCAGGGAACGCGGAATAATGGTCATTGAGCCTGAATCCGGAGCTTTGGCCTGCGGTGATGACGGCAAAGGAAGAATGCCCGAACCTAATGAGATCATGCACGAGATATTCAGGGCTTTGTGCGTTCATGACATGGCGGGGAAAAACGTAACCGTTACTGCCGGTGCTACGCATGAATACCTTGACCCAGTGCGCTACATATCGAACCCTTCAAGCGGTAAGATGGGCGTTGCTATGGCTCGTTCTGCATGGTACAGGGGCGCAAATGTCAGGCTGATTGCTGGCGAGTCCGTCAGTGCTGACATGTACGGCTTTGATGTCGTGCGAATCGTCTCGGCTGATGACATGCTCCGTGAAGTTATGGCTGATATTGAGCGGGCTGACTACATCGTCAAGGCGGCGGCTGTCGGGGACTACCGGGCGAAAGAGTATCATGAACGCAAGATTAAGCGTGAAGGCAGGGACGCAATAACACTTGAGCTTGTGCGGAATCCCGATATTGCTGCGGAGGTCGGGAAGCTCAAACGTGAAGGTCAGGTGCTCATAGGATTTGCGGCAGAGACGGACAATGTTGCGGGCAATGCACGGGAGAAACTTTTGCGCAAGAATCTGGACTATATACTCGCGAATGACGTTACGGCAGAAGGCTCTGGTTTCGGTGTTGACACAAACACACTGCGGCTGATCTCACGGGACAAGCCGGAGGAGATATTTTCGGGCCTCAAAGAGGATATTGCGTTTCAGGTCTGGGATCATGTTATTTGATGTTGCAGTGCCGGAAATGCCTCCTGCAGGTGTCTTGGTGTATGAAGCTCCTGAAGGTCTGCCGGCAAGCTCAAGGGTAATAGTTCAGGTAGGGAAGCATTCACATACGGGCTTTGTGCTTGGCCAGACAGAACAGAATCTTCCGCCTGAAGTGGAGATAAAGCCGGTTGAAGGGATAATAGATGCTCATTGCGTGCTTGAGCCGGACATATGGGACATGGCTTTATGGGCAGGTAAAGTTTCTATGTGCGGTGCAAGCGCGTCATTGAGGGCAGTGCTGCCGGAAATGTTCATTGAGGGGGAAAGAATCAAAGCACCTCCCATCATTCATGAAGAGAAAACAAAATTTCGTGAAAGGAACTGTTTTAACCCGTTTGATGCCGAGCGGGTTAATTTTTATCTCTCTGAACTTCAGAAGCCGGAAAGGACGTTAATATTATTCCCGACAAAAGAATCAGCAAAAAATTTCTATGAACAGCTCCCGGAAAATCTCAAGCCTGAAGCATTACTGTGGCCGGCAAAAAATATCTTCACCGCATGGAAGCAGGCACACTTCAAGCAGGTACGAATAGTGATCGGATCTGTCGGGGCAGTCTTTGCACCATTGAGGCCGCAAAGAATCATCATTGAGGAGGAAGCAAGACCGTCATATATCCTGCCGTACAGACTGAACCTTTCAGCCCGGACTCTTGCAGGACGCAGGGCACTGACACTCGGCGCGGAACTCATAACCGCCGGGAGAATCCCATCACTGAAGACGTATCTGCGCACAAAACCCAAGCCGCCGGAGATCCCTGACCGCAAAAATATTGTCCTTGCAGATATGTATCACTCACACAGGGAGCAGGAGCACGGCATAGAGGGCACTATCCCGCTGACGTTCTCGCTGGTGAAGCGCACGTACAGGGAGTTATCGCAGGGTCATAACGTCCTGTGGATTCTCGACAGGCTCGGAGAATCATCGGAAGTCTTCTGCCGTCATTGCGGACAGTCCGTGAAGTGTCCCAAGTGCAATAACATCATGAGGAGCATTCATGACGGAAACATGCTCAGGTGTCATGTGTGCGGCACGGTCATTGAACTTCCGGAGAAGTGCGGGAACTGCGGAGATGATTTTTTTGTGGGCAAACGTCCGGGCATTGAGGCACTCGCAAAGATTGCGGGCAAATATTATCCCAAAGTCAAACTGTACGTGAAGGGCGCAAAGAAATCACACATGAAGGGGCTCATCATATCCACACAGCGCGGGCTTGAACTCTGCAGCAATGTCAATATCTCTCTTGTTGCGTGGCTTGATCTGGACTTGGAGCTGTGGAGGCCGGAAGACAGCTCAAGGCTTAATGTCTATTCGATGCTGTATGAATCATATTACCGGGGACGTGAAAGGGACTCTGACAGAAAGGTTTTGATTCAGGCACGGAAGGACGGAATAAAATTCGCAGGTTATTTCGCGGAAGGCTGGGAAAAATTTATACGTGAAGAGCTGCAATCACGGAAAAATTTTATGCTTCCGCCGTTCGGTTTTGTAGTTGAAAATGTAGTTGAAAAAAGGAGTAAAATTACCCGTATGGAAATTGTGAGGTTTCTTGAAGATTCCGGACTGTTCGTGATGGATCCGGGCGATGATGATTCGCCTCTGTATATTAGCACAGATTCACTTGAAGCAGTCAGAAAGATTCTTGAACCTCTCAGCAGATACCTCAAAATCACAGTAAGGAGTGAGTAACCATAACTGCAAGGCTTGCCCGCGGTGCACTTATCGCCGCACTTTATGCCGCACTTACAATAATATTAGCTCCAATATCATACGGCTCTGTCCAATTCAGGGTGTCGGAAGCATTAACGCTTCTTCCGTTCTTCCTGCCCGAAGCAGTCCCGGGACTTTTAGCCGGGTGCGTGTTCGCTAATTTCTTCGGTGGCTACGGAATGATTGATATAGTCTTCGGTTCTCTCGCAACACTCATAGCTGCAGTATTGTCCCGGCATTCACGGAATATATACACTGCGGCATTATGGCCCGTTATCGCAAATGCAATAATCATAGGCGCGGAACTTCATTACCTGATTGATGCTCCGCTGTTCATGACGTGTCTTTATGTCGGGCTGGGCGAAGCAGGTGCATGTTATGCTGTTGGAGTGCCGTTAATGAAGATTCTTGTGCGTCAGAATATCATACAGAAGGGCTAATGAGTAATCTTTACGTTTTTGCTGATAAAACATGAATGTTAGAATGCAACACAAAAATTTTCTAGGTTTCATTCAGACTAAGGGAGGAAATTTGAATTGTCATTAAGGAAAACAATAACAATCTTTAGCGTATTATCTCTTATGGTACTAATCTTTACTGCTTCTGCGTTCGGTGCAGCGGCCAGAAAGACCCCGGCAACCTCTGCAGCAGGAACAGACAGCGTAGGAGTGGTGGACCGCGGGGAAATCCTGAACAATCATCCGGGACTTGAGCAGGTACGCCAGCAGCTGAACAACATAGCCCGTCAGAAGGAGAACGAAGCAAAAGCAGCGGCAGATAGGGAGACGGATACGGCACGCAAGGCACAGGCAGTACAGGCCAAGAGAATGGAGCTTGCACAGGAAGAACAGAGACTTATGGCACCTATATACAGGGACTGCGAACAGGCAGTGCGTGAGGTTGCAGTGAGGAAGAAACTTACGCTTGTGCTCGATAAGTTCGTGGTGCTTATAGGCGGCGTAGATATAACACAGGACGTTATACAGCAGTTATCCCGCAAAAAGTAATGAAGTAACACCGTAATGCTATGCGTAAAATCTTTGCGTTATCCGTAATCTTTTTATGCTTCGCTTCACCGGCATTCTGCACCCGATTAGCTCCGGAAACGTATAACTGGGTGTGGAATGTTTCTGTTGTCCCCCCTTCAGGAGGCTGGGACACCGAACCGGGCAGATCCATCAATACCGCGCTGACATGGTGCGAGCGTGAAATATCCGAGAGCAGCAACGGCATCGGCGGTCATGATGTCGTCTTCCGCAGGGTAAAGGTATCCGGTGATGTAGCCTCGTTCCGTGCAGTGAACCTCAGCACCGACAACCGTACTATTGCCGTGATGAGCTTTGCGGGAACATCCGAGCTTGATTCTGTTCTTGTGTCCCGTATGGCGGGCAGTAATATTCCACTTATGCTTGCTTGGGGCGAAAGCGTCAGGTTTGCGCAGGGCGGAAGGATAATGCCGAATGTTTTTGCGCTGGACATGTTCAGGGACTACAGGGCTTCGGCGTTCGCTGAATATGCCTCAAAGATATACGACAGGGGGAAAAGGATTGCATTAGCGGCGAGCCGTTTCACCGTCAATCAGGAGCGCGAGGCGGGAATATGCTACAGCCTTCTTGACAGGGCAGGGTTTATGCCTATGCCTTACTGGACGGACGCTTCAGTGAAGGATTCTTACGTCATGATGTCTGAAGAGATAGAGAGCTTCGAGGGAGACGAGGCCGGAGTCGTAATATCTTTTCTCGGCGGAATGGGGGCGCGGGAAATATGGCGGAACTTCATGCGCCTGAAAACATCGTGGCGTTTATGGAACTGTGCAGAACCGGATAACGCCTATCTGTCATGCAGGGGGATGATTTTTGCGGATCAGAATATACAGCTTGATACGCTGGGAGGATTCATCAACACCAAGAGAATGCTTTTGATGACGCGGGGGCTTCAGATACAAGACCCCGTAGCTGCCGGAAGGGTTATAGCCCTGTATCACTGGCTGAAAGGTGCGGTTGAACGTATGCCACAGCCTATAGACACTATGCCGAGAGGTCTTCTGCTGACTAACCTTGCACGTGCTCAGGCTATACCTTTCGGGAATCAGATGCTGAATATCTCTCCTGAGCTTCACAGGCCGCTGCAGAGAAATGCTTTTATCGTAGAGATCAAGGACAGGCAGTATATCAACATAGACACTATAAATACGAGGGGAATAGCGAATGTTCCCAGATAATAGAGGAGGAAATGTTGTCATGAAAAAGGGAAAAATTTTAGCCGTTGCATTAGTTGTAGTGATTCTTTCTTCATTGTCCGCATTTGCTGATGATACAAAAATCGGTGTCCTTGCAAAGGCAGGAATGACAGAAGAAGAGTTTACCGCTTCAGTTGCAAAAGTCTGGAAATGGTCAGTTATCGACGAACTGCACAAGAACGGTGCGAATATCTATTACTTTTATGATTCAGTGAACTCAATGCTGTTAGCCTTGATGCGCGGGGATATTCAGGAGATAGAACTGCCCAGAACGATAGCTGAATACGTCATAGCCACCAATCCCGGCCATAAAATATCGTGCGTTCTCGGAACAACGGAAGCTGATTTTGTGTTCGGCTTTCTCCGTGATGACAAGGGGGCTGAACTGCAGAGGAAGTTCAACGGCGCGATCAGGACGCTGAAGAAGGACGGTACGCTTGAGGCACTGCAGAAGGAATATATCACCAACCCCAAATATGACTCGCTGAAACCGGCGGAGTTCGCGAAATTTGACGGTGCGGAAACGATAAAGGTAGCGATAACCGGCGACGTTCCTCCGATAGACTTCATTGCACCGGACGGACAGGCTGTAGGGTTCAATGTTGCTCTGCTCTCTGAGATCGGAAAGATTCTCGGCGCAAATATTGAGCTGGTAGAAGTTGACGCTATAGCCCGTACCCCCTCGCTGACTTCCGGAAGAGTTGATGCAGTGTTCTGGTATCAGGTCGTTGTAGGCGCGGAGATTCAGCACGACATACCCGAAGAAGTTATCGTGTCGGAGTCGTATTACGATTGGGATACTTTCGTGCACATCAGGAAGGCTGATGCGTCAGATACGGAGGATGAAGAGGAATAATGATCAGGGTTCAGAAATTCGCAATACTTTCTGAGGCTGTATGCTGGATCATTCTTACGCTGGTAATAGTTGTTATCGGTTTCCCTGTAGGCGTAGTCTTGGTGCTTGCAGGAGGGTTTTTCGGGCTGTTTCACATAAACTTCATAACTAATGCGGCAGAATATGTCTTGCAGCACTTGACTTCAAGCATACAGTTCATAACGCGTAAGATACAGGCATTATCACGGAGAGCAGAAGAACTCAAAGCACAGTAAGAAATAATTTCAGGGGGCAGAAAGTTTACCCCCTGTTTTTTTGCCTTTATTCGTCTTCGTCGTCAGGTTCAGGGCACGGAACGTTATACGCAACAGCCGTAAGCACCGGAATCACTAACAGAGTCAGTATCGTGCTCACCGTAAGCCCCGCCATGATCGTAACCGCCATAGGCCCGAACATAACATCCCATACAAGCGGAACCATTCCGAGAACCGTTGTTACTGCCGACATAGCTACAGGCCGCAGCCTGCTTACACCGTCCTCAACTATTGCAGTATATTTGTCGCGTCCGGCATCAAAATCCGCGCTGACCTGATCGAGCAGCACAATAGAATTTTTCGCCAGCATTCCGACGAGTGAGAGAATGCCGACAATAGCAAGAAAGCTCAAATCCATATCAGCAATCCATAAGCCTCCTACAACTCCTATCATGATAAGCGGCAGTGAGAGGAATATTATTATTGTCTGCCGGAATCCGTTGAACAGGAAAATCATAACCACAAACATAATCAATATTGCCGGAGGGAAAGCTACAGCCATTCCAGCAATGGACTCATCTGAAAGTTCAGACTGTCCGCCCCATTCAAGAGTGTAGCCTAAAGGAAGCTCCATAGATTCAATCTTAGGCTTTATGCGTGCAAGCATGGCATCAGCATTCATGCCCAGCTTAACCTCGCTCATTGCCGTAATCATTCTGCTTCTGTCCCGGTGAATGATTATGTCGTCCTCAAATACTGTCTCTAAGTTCGTGAAGACAGTACCCAGAGGAACGGATTTATTCACTGCCGGAGACCATACGGGCAGGGAACTAAGCAGGGTAATATTATTGCGTTCTTCCGGGATTAATGCGGCGTATATAGAGAGAGATTTATCCCCGTCCCTGAATGCCCCGATAGTCATTCCCGTTGTAGCTGTCTGGAGTGCGGCATTGATCAGCGGCCGGGACAAGCCTAAATTCTGCATCTGATCCTTCAGGATATGAGGCCGTATGACTTCTACAGTCTCTCTCCAGTCCATGCGCAGAAACTGGCTCGCGCTGTCCTGTTCCATGATCTCCAGTGCCTGTTTGGCCAGCCCCCGCAGAATCACCGGGTCTTCGCCGTAGAATCTCACGCCTATTTTCTCGCTCATCCCGCTGCCACGTGCGAACAGCCTGCATATCCCTTCAGCGTGTGGCATACGTTCATTTATGTATTCCTGAGTCTTCATGAGAATCGGACGTGTCATAGCTCCGTCTTCCGTCTCTATCATGAGCTGTGAGAACGCCGTATTGTTTTCGGGAGGCGAATACGTCAGCATGAAGCGCAATCCTCCCCCGCCAATGAACTGCGTAATATTCTTCACGCCGGGCTGTGATGCTATGTAGTCTGCAAGCTCCTTCGTGTTTCTCTCCTGTGCTTCTATTGATGTCCCTTCCTGACTCCATAAATCCACGCTGTAATATACGGTTTCGGCATCAGGGAAAAATGATGTTTCTATTGCAGTGAAAAGATACATTGAAACAGAGAACATTGCGACTGTTGCAATTATGGTCAGGGTACGATGGCGCAGACACCCTTCAAGTATTGACCTGTACAGCCTGAATAAAAACCTGTCGTATGGATCTCCTTCCTGCTTTGAGGCCTTCAGCATGAATTTTCCCAGAACCGGTGCGGCAATCAGTGCGGCAAACCAGCTCAGGAGCATAGATATTCCTACCACCTGAAGCAGACTGCGCAGGAATTCCCCTGCCTGTGCCTTTGAGAGTCCTACGGGAGCAAACGCCAGAACTGCAATGAACGTTCCGCCCAGCATTGCCCACTTTGAGCCTTCAACCGATTCTGATGCCGCGTCTTCTATGCTCTTCCCGCGCTCAACACCTACAAGCATACCTTCAGCTACTACGATGCCGTTATCGACCAGAGACCCCAGCGCGATAATCAGTGCTGCAAGAGATACTATCTGAAGCGTTATTCCGGCATAATTCATGATGGTGAAAGTTCCTGCTACGGTGATGAGAAGCACAAGCCCTATGATCAGCCCTGAACGCAAGCCCATGAACACGAGCAGAACTCCGACGACTATAGCGAGGCTTTCGGCTAAATTGATGAGGAAATCATTTGTTGACTTCACGACCTGCTCAGACTGCATATATATTTCTTCAAGCTCAATCCCTACAGGCCGGAAAGTCTCAAGCTCCTTCAGCCTTGCCGACACTGCCCGGCCCATATCTACGACGTTGCCGCCCTCAACCGTAGAGATTCCTATAGCCAGCGCGGGACGGTCATTGAACTTCAGCTTAAAGCTCTGGGGTTCGACGTAATCACGCCGTACAGTTGCAACCTCACGAAGGCGTGTCAGGTTGCCTCCTGCACTCCCTATCACGAGATCCTCTATATCCTCAACGGAGAGTATTGCGCTTGTAGGTGAAATGCGTATATACCTGTCGCCGAGCGTGATATTTCCGGTCTGCGATAACGTGTTCTGCTGTGTCAGGGCAGCAAATACAGTCAGGGGAGAAATTCCGAGTGATGACATTCTTGACGCGGAGAATTCAACGTAGATCCCTTCAGTCTGTTCGCCGAGAATCTTCACGCTTGCAACTCCCGGCACAAGCACTAAATTCTTCTTGAGGAAATCGGCATAATCATAAAGTTCTTTCATGGTGTAGCCGTCCCCGATCAGCGCGTAATACTGCCCGTAAACCTCGCCGAAGTCGTTGTTGATGATTGTTGTTGTCCCTGAAGGCATGTAGACCTGCGCATCATTGACCTTCTGCCGGAGCTTGTCCCATATCTGCGGGAGCTGTGAGCTGTCGTATTCGTCCTTAATGTCGACGTATATTATCGCCATTCCGGGCGTAGATCTGGAACGTATATGCTTGATTTCGCCCATTGCCTGTACAGCATCTTCAATCCTTGCTGTAACTTCCTGCTCAACTTCATACGCGCTTGCACCGGGATATACAGCCGATATTACTGCTGTCTTTATGGTGAATGAGGGATCTTCCAGCTTGCCTATCTGGAAATATGCCATGATTCCCCCTGCCAGTGTCAGAAGGCATATGAATAGTATTACCTTGCAGCGTTTTATGCTGGCTCTTGCTATATCCATGCCTCTCACTCCTCAAGAATCCTCACGTGCTGGCCCTCATGCAGGAAGTACACCCCCGCAGTAACGATAATGTCGCCGTTCCTGAGTTCTGCACTCTCTATTTCAACGGAAGCATCATTGTTGATCTGTCCTGTATTCACCTGAATGCGCGAGACACTTCCGCCGTAATATCTCCAGACGTAATTATTTCCGCCGTGATTGTATATTGCGGTTGTGGGCACTGCGTATCTGCTTTCCGTCTCGCCGTCCTTCTCTTCTCCGGTAAAGTTCACTTCAACAGTAACCGCCATCCCCGGAAGTATCCTCACGTCGTCATGTCTGGTCATCACTGCGGTTATGGGGTAAGTGTTCGCCGCCGTAGCCTGTGCTGCAATTTCTTTCAGGCCGAGCGGGAAGACCTTATCGGGTATTGCGTCAAACCTTGCGTTCATCGTGTAATATTTCCCGGCGTTCTTCTGGAGATCTGCAATGCTCCTGACCTGCGGAATAGGGGCAAGGATTATGTCATTGTCCGGTATGTTGAAGACAACTTCAAGCGCGGACAAATCCTGAATGGTGAATATTGTCTGCTTGGCCGTAACGTCCTGGAAATTCTCCACCGTCCTTTCAGTGATGACTCCCTCAAACGGTGCGCGCAGTTCCGTATCCTTGAGTGCATCACGAGCGGATTTCACGCCTGCCTCTGCCGTAGCAACAGCAGATTTCGTTACGTCTACCTGCGTCTTGTATGAATCATACTGTGCCCGTGCTATGACTCTCTGCTTGTAGAGATTCTCATAGCGGGTAAAGTCGGCCTGTGCGTTTTTGTACTGTGCTTCAGCCTGTGCAAGCGAGCTCTGAGCCTGCCGCACCCTTGTGTTGAAGTCTCTAGGGTCAAGTGTTGCGAGAAGCTGCCCTCTCTTGACTGCTACGCCCTTCTCAACGTTTACCTTGCTGAGAGTTCCGGATACCCTGAAGGATAAATCTGCTCTCTTTCCTCCCTGAACTGTCCCGAAATATCTTCGGGTCATAGAGTCCCTTCCGCCCTGAAGCGTGATTGTCCTGACAGGGCGTATGATCTCCTGTTCCTGCTCCGGTGCTTTTTCGCGGCGGAGTGTGTTGAGGCCGTAGCATATTCCGGCAACAATAATTGTTCCCAGCAATATTTTTACTGCATGTTTCATTAAATCAACTCCTGAAAATTTTTGCGTGATTATAGTATGCAGGTAATTATTTTGTCCTGCAAAGTGTTACGGTTTACTTTTATCATGATTTATGG
>CAJOES010000008.1:35281-50422 GCA_905233455.1 uncultured Synergistales bacterium
TTTTCATGTTAAGGAGTGTTTCATCATCATGAATTTTCTTCGCAAAGTCAGCGAGGCATTCGGAAAGTATATGGCCGCTATTGTAGTAGTCGTTACGCTGCTTGCATTGTTCGTTCCGCAGTCGTCATTATGGATTCAAACGGGCTGGATTAATCCCCTCCTGATGATAGTCATGTTCGGAATGGGCTTAACCCTCGACATAAACGACTTCAAGCTCGTATTCACACAGCCCAAATATATACTGTTAGGCTGTCTTGCACAGTTCATCATCATGCCTGCTCTTGCGTATGGCCTGAGCCTTGCATTCAGCCTTGATGTTGCGCTGATGGCAGGTGTAGTCCTTGTCGGTACATGCCCGGGCGGGACTTCAAGCAACGTCATAACGTACCTGTCGAAAGGTGATGTTGCCCTGTCCGTAGGAATGACGAGCGTGAACACGATTCTTGCGCCGTTCCTGACTCCCGCAATAACGTACATGCTTCTGCGGACAACGATCAGCGTTGATGTCGTTGCAATGTTCATGGCAATAGTTCAGGTGGTGATTGTCCCGATAGTGCTTGGATTCATCATCAATAAGCTGTTCTCATCCCTGACCCGTGCATTAGTGGACGTTCTCCCGGCAGTTAGCGTTACTGCAATATGCCTTATCGTTGCCTGTGTGGTGTCGCATAATGCGGCGCGTATACTCTCGACGGGGATTCTGGTGTTCGCGGTGGTGCTGCTGCATAATATGTTAGGGTATCTTTGCGGGTTCGTTCTGGGGAAGGTTCTCGGCTTGAGCGTGCCTAGAGTGAAGGCAATATCCATTGAAGTGGGAATGCAGAACTCTGGCCTTGCGACGAGTCTTGCTGGGTCAACGTTCCCTGACCTTGCGATGGCGACAGTTCCGGGCGCAATCTTCAGCGTGTTCCATAATATTACTGGTGCTTTGCTGGCGAGCGTTTACCGCAGATGGAATTAATATCAATAGTGCAGTGCGGTAAATTTTGATTGGCTGTTATGACGCAGCATATCGGGAATGGCTTTCAGCATGACGGAGCATTCCCGATTAATATTTACTGCATACTATTCAGCAATCAGCTTGAATACCCCCCCCCAAGAAAGTATATAATGCAAAAAACTTCAGCAAGGAGGCATTCGACACGGTGAACATATCGGAAGCCGGAAAGATGCTCAGTGCGAACATGCAGAGGACTGCACAGACCCAAGAGGCAGACCGCGCAAAACTCACGAAGATACTCACTGAAGACGAACGTAAAACCGACAAGGCTATGAAGAAAGCACAGGATATTCTGGAGAACATGCAGAAACTTGCAGTGCTTGCACAGGATAAGAGCTTAGGAGACCTTGACCGCATAGAGCTTCAGATTGAGATTGAAGACTTGAAGGACAATCTCGTGATGATACCTGATATGCTTTTAGATGACATGAATAATAATAAGCTCGTCAGTAAACCGGCTAACCTCAAGCAGCAGGAGCTTCAAGACTGGGCGAGTCCGGACGGCTCTGCAATCCTTCAGCGCGCAAGAGACAGGGTAATGAACGGCGGAAAATGGAACGTCCGGGAAGTATGGAGATCTGACACAGAGATTTTCGTTTCACATGATGAATACGGCGGTGAAGTCTGGGAGGTCAAAACGCCGGGATGGTACGTCCTCGATGATGACCAGAACGTAATCACTAGAGATCCTGACGGCCAGTATGCACAGACAAGCAGGAAAGTCAAAACAGTACGTGAAAGGCTTGAATGGTTTACACCGTATGTTGTCATGGATTCAGAATCGGCGGAGAAAAGTGCTGACCTCATACAGACACAAATTGACTTTATACGTAAATGGCGTGATGAAATGCCTGCAAGGATTCAGGATGTCAAGAACGACGAAAAAGCCAGAGCAGGGATCATGCAGGAAGCGTTTTCATACCTATATGAATTGGCTTATCCGGGCGGCAAGCAAAATCCTTCGGTGAATGCTCCGGACTCTCCGGAAGCATATATCAGCGGGTACAAGGTTTATGACAGAAATTATTTCGGAGGAGTTATGCACAAATATGACGAGAACGGCAACGAAATACCGTTTGAGCCTGATATAGAGACTGATACCGGCAAACCTCAGGAGGAAGAAGGAGAATTTTATGCGGAAACTAAAAAACTTGTCAGCAAAAATTTTTAGGCTATAATTCAGATAATTTCATAAGGTTTAGCATGGAAGGAGAGGGATAAACCCGCTCCTTTTATTTTAGTGAGAGATAAGACAATGAATGAACAGTTTTTGCAGAGAATTGAAGACATTGTAACCCGGCTCGGCTATGAATGCGTGCATGTCGGAATCCGTACAGACTTCGGAAGGCTGAAGGTTCAGATACTCATTGACACGCTCGGCGGGATCAACGTAGAAGACTGCGAATTAGTCTCAGGGCACGTCAACAGGTTTCTTGACGACAGCGCAGAACTTCCGGAACTCGACAAGGGCAGATATTATCTTGAAGTCAGTTCGCCCGGCATAGAGAGGCCGTTATACCGGCTCACCGACTACGAACGCTTCACAGGACGCGAGGCACGCATCAGGCTGTCCGGACTGCTTGAGGGGCGCAAGACCTTCACGGGGATAATCTCCGGCATTGACGGGGACACAGTGAGATTGCTTACAGACGGTGCAGAGAAATCTATACCGTTCGGAATCATAAAGGGAGGAAACTTAGTTTACAGGTTTGAAGATGAAGACACTAAAAGCAGGAAAAAAGGGAGGAAAAAGTAATGCGTCTTGGACGAGAATTTATTACCGCGCTTGATGCCTTAGCAGAAGACAGGGGGCTTGAGGTAGATGTGATAATTTCGACGCTGGAGGCCGCGTTATTGTCTGCCTACAAGAAATACCAGCAGGGCAGCCAGGATATAGAGATACACATAGACCATGATACCGGAGATATTATCGTCAATGAACTTCGCAAGGTTGTTGATGAGCTGAAAGATTCGGACAAGGAGATTACGCTCAAAGATGCACTTGCAATAGACAGGAGAGCAGAGATCGGCCAGACACTGAAGATTGAGCGCAGTCCGGCAGATTTCGGACGCATTGCCGCACAGACAGCAAGACAGGTCATAACACAGAGACTACGCGATGAGGAACGCAGGATAGTCTACAGCGCGTTTGCGGACAAAGTCGGGGACATGGTGAACGGCACGGTCTTCAAGTCAGAAGGCGATAACGTAATCATTCACCTGAACGACAAGACTGATGCGGCACTCCCGAAGAAGGAGAAGATACCCGGCGAGAAATATCTTCCCGGCACAGTGATGAAGTTCTATGTGCTTGACGTAAAACAGCAGGCAAGAGGCCCGAAAATTACGCTTTCACGGACTCATCCGGGACTGCTCAAGAATCTTATGGAGCTTGAGATTCCGGAGATTCAGCAGGGAATTATCGAGATAAAGAATATCGTCCGGGACGGAGGAGCACGCGCAAAAGTATCACTCGTTACGCTTGATCCCAACGTTGACCCCGTAGGAGCATGTGTCGGCAACGGCGGGCTCAGGATTAAGGCTGTCAGCACGGCACTCAAGGGCGAAAAGGTTGATATAGTTCTCTACAGCACAGACCCGCTCGTGTACATACGCAACGCATTATCCCCCGCACAGATCGCACGGGTTGAGCCGGTACTGGATCAGGAACGCACAGCAGTAGCATACGTGAATCCCGATCAGTTATCGCTTGCTATCGGTAAGAACGGGCAGAATGTCCGGCTTGCGGCAAAGCTAACCGGCTGGAAGGTCAATATCAGTCCTGTAGAGCCTGACAGAATGCCGACGCTGAAGGATATATTCAGCGATGTATTTCATGACAAACAATAAGCACGGAGAAAGGGGCAGTGCCATTTGAATAATAAAATAAGAATCTACGACTTGGCCAAGAAATTAAACAAGAGCAACAAGGAATTACTTGCTGTACTTCAGCAGCTTGATATACCCGTAAAATCACATTCAAGCTCAATAGATGCCGATACAGCGCAGATAGTGGAGAACATAATAACAGAAGCCAGCGAGGCTAAAGCAGGAGAAAAAAAGAAGAATGCAGAAGCCTCAAAGCCCAAACCGCAGCCTAAAAGAGAAATGCAGGAGAAAGACGAAAAGAACGAGAAGCCTGAACGCCCGGTAAAGAACTTCAAGCAGCAGGAGCACAACCAGCGCAGACAGCCAGAACCCCAGAAGCCTCAGCCGCAGCAGAAACCACAGCCTGCCGCACAATCCCCCGCACCTGCACCGGCACCAAAACCAGAACCAGCAAAGCCATCACCTAAACCGCAGAAGAATCTGACCGAACGCCCGCCCATAATTACCGTTATGGGGCACGTAGATCACGGCAAAACTACCCTGCTTGACCATATCAGACACGCAAGCGTTGCCGCACATGAAGCCGGAGGTATCACTCAGCATATAGGCGCGTATGTCGTCATGCACGACGGAAAACCGATAGTATTTCTCGACACTCCCGGCCATGAAGCATTTACGGCAATGAGAGCCAGAGGTGCTGATGTTACGGATATAGTTATTCTCGTTATCGGTGCTGATGACGGGGTCATGCCTCAGACACGCGAGGCAATAGATCACATTAAGGCCGCAGGAGTCCCGTTAGTTGTCGCGATAAACAAAATCGACAAGCAGGGAGCAAAACCCGACAGAGTCAGACAGCAGTTATCGGAACTCGGAATATTCGTTGAAGGCTGGGGCGGTGATGTCGGTGCAGTGGAAATCTCCGCAAAACAGGGAATAGGCGTTGATGACCTCTTAGAGCGTGTATTGCTTGAAGCAGAAATGCAGGAGCTTAAAGCAGACCCCGATGCAGATCCTCAGGGCATTGTGATTGAGGCACGTCTCGACAAGGGGAAAGGGCCTGTTGCTACGGTCATCGTGAAGGACGGCACGCTAAAGGCAGGTGATATTGTCCTCTTCAATTCGACATGGGGAAGAACCCGTGCGCTGTTTGACTGGGCGGGAAAAGGACTCAAGAAAGCAGGGCCAAGCACACCCGTTGAGATTCTCGGGCTTGACGGCGTGCCCAATCCAGGCGAAAGTTTTACCGTCGTCAAAACCGAACGTGAAGCACGTACAGCCATAGCAGAAGCAAAAGTGAATGAGCGCGACAATGTTGCAGAGGTCAAGAAGGCATCGCTTGAAGATTTGTACTCAAACCTTGAAGAAGGACAGCTGCCGCACCTGAATCTTGTAGTGAAGTGTGATGTTCAGGGATCTCTTGAGGCATTATGCGCAGTATTGGAGAAACTCGCAACAAATGAAGTTGGAGTATCCATAGTTCATCGCGGTGTAGGGAGAATAGCGGAAAGTGATGTAATGCTTGCGTCAACCTCCAATGCCGTAATCATAGGTTTCAATGTCCGCCCTGACAGCAACGCAAAGAGAATGGCGGAGCTTAACGGCGTAGAAATCAGAATCTACAACGTAATTTATGACGTTATCGACGACGTGAAAGCCGCAATGTCCGGACTGCTGAAACCAGTACTGCGTGAGGATACTTTGGGCGAGGTGGAAGTCCGGCAGATATTCAAGATACCTAAGGTCGGCAGGATTGCAGGAAGCCATGTCGTGAAGGGACTGGTACGCAGAACCGCAAAGATACGCGTAATCAGGGACGGAATAGTAATATGGGACGGGAAAATCGCCTCACTGCGCCACGAAAAAGACGAAGCAAGAGAACTCAAGGCAGGCATGGACTGCGGAATATCACTTGAAGGGTATCAGGACTTTGAACCGGGCGATATTCTTGAAGTCTATGATGTCATAGAGGAGAAGCGCAGCCTGTAATGAGTACGCTTAGAATGTCGAGGATTAACCGGCAGTTACAGCGTGAAATTGCGTTAATCATAGAGACAAAGATAAAGAAAGAGAGCGTAAAAGGTACAATCATAACGGGCGTTGAATGCACAAAGGACTTAGAGAAAGCAAAAGTTTTCTTCACGGCACTTCAGGCGCATAAACGTCCGGGAATCCTGAAGGAATTAACGGAGATTAAAGGCGTTATACGGGGCTTGCTTGGCCAGACGGTGAAATTACGGCGCGTTCCTGCGTTGGAGTTCGTGATAGACACCAGCGAGGATTACGGCGCAAAGATAGATAAGATACTTGACGGCTTGGGCTTCAGCTCAACTTACCGTAACAATCAGCCGCAGATTGATGATGATGAAGGAGATTACAGCGATGATTGACGGACAGGTTTTGCGCACTGCTTCCGACACACTGAAAGCTCATGATTCATGGATCATCTTCACGCACAGAAAGGCAGACGGTGATGCTGTAGGTTCTGCTTCCGCGCTCTTTCAGGCGGGCGTGAATTCAGGCCGTCATGTCTCATGGTACAGCCCTGATGCTGCACTGCCTGAAGCGTATGCGTTCCTGCCGCACTACCGGGAGCATACATGCACCGGGAAATATGCTTTTGGCGGTAACGGTACTCTGTATGTGTTCCTTGACTGTGCGAACGAAACACGGAGCGTTGAAGGCTTTGACCTCTCACGGAACATTAACGCGCTCAACATAGACCACCATGAAGACAACTCGCTTTACGGAAGGATAAACTGTGTTGACGGTTATGCGTCCTCAACATGCGAAGTGCTGTATCAGGTCTTCAAGTCGGGAGAATGGGACATTACCGCTGATATTGCCAGGAGCCTTTATACCGGAATATTCACTGACTCCGGAGGTTTCAATTTCTCCAACACAAGCCCTTTGACTCACCGTATAGCCGCAGAACTGATTGAACGCGGTGCAGAGCCGTCGAAACTTGCAGACCTCATCATGCAGAACAAGACATCAGCAGGACTTAATGTGTGGGCAAAAGCATTATCGCGGGTAAAGACTTTCGGGTATAACGGAATGTTCGCGCTTTCGTGGCTTTATGCAGATGATTTCGCGTCAGCCGGTGCAGACATGACGGAGACTGAAGGACTGCCCAGCATGTTGATGGGGCTTCGGGGCGTGAAGTTCATTGCGATGCTTACGGAGAATCCCAATGGTGATATTCGGTGCAGTTTCCGTTCAAGGGACGGGAGTCCTTTCGGCGCGGGAGAGATCGCACGGGGTTTCGGCGGCGGAGGTCATGAGCGGGCTTCGGGTGCAACGCTCAAAGGCACGCTCATGGAATGCACTGAACGTATAGAAGGGTTATTGCTGCAGAAATATCATGAATGCTCTAGTGCTGGTGAATAAGCCTGTTGGTGTGAGAAGTACGAAATGCGTTGCCGTTGTCCGTAACTGTTTCGGCGGCATAAAGGCAGGCCACGCAGGGACGCTTGATTCTACTGCGTCAGGATTGCTTGTGCTTCTCATAGGGAATGCTACAAGGTTCAGCGAATATATTATGTCATTGCCGAAAGTATATAGAACCGTGATTCAGTTCGGTGCTGAGACAGATACATATGATTATTCCGGCGAAGTGATTTCATTGAAGCCTTATGACCATATAGACGGGAGTGCTGTAGATGATGCCCTGTATGAATTTTCCGGGTACCGCCTTCAGAATCCTCCCGCCATATCCGCCGTGAAGATTGACGGGAAGGCCGCATACAAGTTAGCGCGTTCGGGGCAGGAGGTAGAGACTAAAGCACGTCCTGTATTTTTCCGGAGCGTAAAGAGGCTTTCAGGCGTTGTTGACGGGACTGTTGAGCTTGAAGTGTCATGCGGAAGGGGTACATATATCCGGAGTCTTGCGCATGATCTGGGCGTTAGGTTCGGCTGCGGCGCGCACGTCAAATCACTTGAGCGCGTATCTGTCGGAAGTTTCTCGCTGAATGATGCAAACGATATTGACGCTGAGGACTTCCGGACGGTATCACTGTCCGCGCTGGCCGGTAACTTTACGCGCATATACGTCGGCGAACGGGACTCTAAGAGCTTCATGAACGGCATGAGCATATTGCTTCGTCAGGCTGAAAGAGTCTGCCGGGGCGTGCCGGTGATGAAGGATACTGTATGCGTTGAAGGGGACAGCTTTCTGGGCTTTGGGACGTATGCAGGTTATGATTACGTCAGGCCGGTTGTAATTGTGCCCAAGTGATGCGGCCATGCTTATTACTATAGGTTCTTTTGATGGTTTCCATAAGGGACATGCGGAGCTTCTCGACATATGCCGTAAAAATTCTTCCGGCGGTGAATGGGCTGTCGTTACGTTCTATCCTCACCCGTCAGAATACATGAACAGGCTGAAGCATTCTCTGTTTACGCTGAAGGAACGCGAATTAGTACGGCTTGCTTTAGACATTCCCAGCATGTATGTGTTAGAGTTCAATGAAACCCTGAAGAATTTAGAGCCTCAAAAATTCTGGAATCTTGTGCGTGAAAGGTTCAGTGTTGACGGTCTCGTTATGGGAAGTGATTTTCATTTCGGGCTTAACCGGTCAGGCAGTGCGGAATATCTTGCTGATCTTGCGCGTTCCGAGGGACTCACAAAAATATTCGTCGCTGAACTGAAGGACAAGTGCAGATACTCAAGCTCGGTTGCGCGTCAGAAGGTCATTGCAGGAGATGTCCAGGGGGCATCAGAGATTCTCGGCTATTCATGGTTCATGACGGGAAGAATACTGCACGGCTGCAGACGAGGGCGGACTATGGGCTATCCTACAGCGAATATAGACATTTCCGGGCGGATTGTCCCGGCTTACGGCGTGTATTCATCTGCGGTGCTGGTGAACGGCGAATATCACTGCGGGGCTGTCTCGATCGGCAACAATCCTACGTTCCATGACGTGAACGAGACCCGCGCAGAGATATACATACTGGATTTTGACGGCGATATTTACGGGGATGAATTGACCGTGTTCTTTCTTGGCCGTGTCCGTGAGATTATGGCTTTCGGGGGCAGGGAGGAACTGATGAGGCAGATAGAGCGGGATATAATTTCATGCAGGGAGATTTACGGGGAGGCGGTGAAGCAGGACGGTACGAAAAAGTTTTTAGGGCGTGCAAGGGAAATATATAAATCACAAAAAATAAATCCAGAGATAATAAAACTAATATAGAGAAAGAAAAATCATGCTTATTGATTCACATTGTCATATAAACTCGGAAGATTTGAGACTTGATGCCCGTGCTGTAGTTACGCGGGCCTGGGATGCAGGAGTGCGGCGCATGGTGATTGTCGGCTGTGATTTTGAGGATTCATGCGAGGCTCTTGCACTGGCAGAAGATTTCTCGCAGTTCGGCCTTTATGCGTCAATCGGCATTCATCCCCATGAGGCTAAACGCTATGATTCTGTGCCGGAGGAGTTCGGCAGGCTGGTGCATGATGAGCGCGTCGTGGCTTACGGTGAAATAGGGTTAGACTATCATTATGACCATTCCCCCAGAGACATACAGCAAAAGATGTTCGAGAAGCAACTGGAGTTTGCACTGGAGCACAGCAAGCCCGTAATCCTTCACATAAGGGAAGCAATGCCGGACGCAATGAATATCCTGAAGTATTACAGGGACTTGAAGCTGATGTTTCACTGCTACAGCGGGGGAACAGAATACCTTGATGCAGTAATAGAGATGAATGCAGTATGTTCCTTCGGCGGTGCAATCACGTGGGCAGGGAAGAACGCTGAAGACCTCCGGGACGTTCTCCGGAGAATGCCCGCAGAAAATATCTTGCTGGAGACCGACAGCCCGTATATGTCGCCGATACCTTTCAGGGGCAAACGCAACGAACCCGCATATATCCGCTATGTGTATGAGACTGCCGCGCGGGAAAAGAATATGACGCTTGAGACTCTTGAAGCACAGGTAGAGCAGAACGCAAAACGGTTTTTCGGGTGGGAATAAGCGAAAATGTTTGAGTTCAGGATTATAGCCGAATGTCCTGTTACCGGTGCACGTGCAGGAGAATTCATCACGCCTCACGGAAAGATACTTACGCCGGTATTCATGCCTGTAGGGACTCTCGCTACGGTAAAAGCGATGTCGCCGGAGGAACTTGACGCAATAGGCTCGCAGATAATACTCGGCAACACATATCATCTCTATCTTCGTCCCGGTGCAGAGATCATCACGAAAGCCGGAGGACTTCACAGCTTCATGAACTGGCACAAACCCATTCTTACGGACAGCGGAGGGTTTCAGGTATTCTCGCTTGCGAAACTGCAGAAAATCACCGACGAAAAGGTTTTATGCAGGTCTCATATAGACGGCTCATTATTGGAGATGTCTCCGGAATGGTCCATGCAGATGCAGGGGGTTCTAGGTTCTGATATAGCCATGTGTTTTGACCAGTGCTGTGAGTTCCCTGCAACACACGAGAAGGCAGAGGAGGCAGTAAGGCGTACTGCGTTATGGGCTGAACGTTCGCGGGAATACTTCATGCGCCATAACGACACTGGCAGGCAGGCACTGTTCGGCATAGTTCAGGGTTCAGTGTATGAGGATTTGAGGCGGAAGAGTGCTGAAGATATTACGGCGATGGATTTTCCCGGTTATGCCATCGGCGGACTCTCTGTCGGCGAATCACATGCGGAAATGTACAGGATTCTTGACGTGCTGAAGGACATTATGCCCAGGCACAAGCCCCGCTATCTTATGGGTGTAGGTTACCCTCTGAATCTGGTTGAAGGCATTGCACGGGGAATAGACATGTTCGACTGCGTGCTCCCGACACGGAACGGGCGCAACGGAACGATGTTTGCGTCATTCGGGCGTGTGAACATTCGCGGCAAAAAGTACGCTGATGACTTCTCGCCGTTAGACCCTGAATGCGACTGCTACACCTGCAGGAACTACACGCGGGCATATCTGCGGCACCTAGCCATGTGCGGAGAGATTCTCGGCTCCCGTTTGTGTTCGTGGCATAATCTCCGGTTCTCGGTGAGGATTGCGCAGGAGGCACGGGAAGCGATAATTGCGGGGACATTTCCGCAGTATCTTGAAGAGTTCAATGCGAAATTCCATGATGACGGAACTGTTACAGGTCAGCAAGTGGAATCCTGAGCCTGAAATCATCTCGCGTGCGGCCGAAGTCATACGTTCGGGAGGTTTGGCGGCATTCCCTACGGAGACGGTTTACGGGCTGGGAGCTGACGCGCTGAACCCTGAAGCTGTCGGAAAGATTTATGCGGCAAAAGGAAGGCCTTCGGACAACCCGCTGATTCTTCACATCTCCAGCATAGAACAGGCGGCCTCACTGGTGCACACCAATGCTGAGGCAGAACGGTTAATGCGCATATTCTGGCCCGGACCTCTGACTCTGGTGCTTCCTGCAAGAGAGAATATACCCTTGAGGACTCGCGGAGGCTTGGACACAGCGGCGGTGAGAATGCCGGATAATCCCATTGCGCTGGCACTGATTGCGGCTTCCGGGACTCCCATTGCGGCACCGAGCGCGAATATCAGCGGAAGGCCAAGCCCTACAGACGCATTGACTGTGTATCACGACATGAATGGCAGGATAGATATTATTCTTGACGGGGGAAGCGTTGATGTCGGCATTGAGAGCACTGTAATTGACGTTACTGACCCGCAGAAGATATTAATGCTGCGTCCCGGCGGAATGTCCCGCGAACTGATAGAAGACTCGCTGAATATGCGCTTGGAACTCCCCGGAACAATCAGCATAAAAAGATCTCCCGGCACAAGATATAAGCATTACGCACCAAATATCCCCGTAATAATATGGAAAAAAGATAATGATTTTCCTGATATAAATATTAATTCAGCAGGATATATAGGCATTGCAGAACCTGCATACAGAATCGGAAAAAGCATAATATTTCATGACACTGCTAATTATGCGCACGGGCTTTTTGCTGGTTTCAGGAAACTTGAAGCTGAAGGAGTTTCATGTATTGTCGCTGAATGGCCGGAAAGCAGTTCAGGACTCGGCGAGGGGCTGCGGGACAGAATATCAAGAGCCGCAGGAGGATAAAAGGTTTAGAGCCTTTTGTACAGTTTGTATAATAAGGACAACAAAATTTTGCACAAGGAGTGAGGCAAGAATAAATGAGCTGGATAATTTTAGCGTTGACTCTCGGCGCATCAATAACGTCTATAATTCATGGAGTGTTCATGCTTTTCGGATCACTCACCATCAGCACAGCAGCTATTCCCGGCATTCCTTCCACAATGCTGGCAGTCCTTCCGATAATTTCCGCAGTTTTCGCGTTAATCGGGGGCATTATAGCCTTCAACCAAAGCAAATGGGGCGCACTGTTCCTGATACTTGCAACTGCATTGTGCGTGCCGGCGCGTGATACATGGCTCTACGGCGGGCTGTATTTCTTCGCGGCACTGTTATGCTTCTTCCTGAGGCCAAGACAGCAGGGAGAATATGACTATGCAGAAGATTATGATGACGGGCAGGAGAATGACACTGCAGACGGTTACGGGAACAACAATTACGACAGCGGCCAGGACTTCTACTATGAGCAGGATCTCATACCTGAACAGCCGAAATTCCCTGCTTCAGGCACGCTTGATGATGACGTTTCCCCGCAGGTCAACAATGAGCCTCCGAAGGTAAGACGCAGAATGACTAAAGTATGTCCGGAGTGCATGGCTGTCGTTTCCCGTGAAAGCCACTTCTGCCCTTCATGCGGTGCAAAACTGTTTGTCGCCCCAAGTGATGAAATAGATGATACCCCTCCGGAAGAACCGAATGCAGAACCGGAATTGAGCCTTGATGATCAGCTTCTTATGCCGGCAGTGAAACCAGAGCCGGAACAGCCGGTGCAGGAACAGAGACAGCCGGAAAATTTCAGTGATAATGATGATAATGATGATGGAGATGATGATATGAGCAGTGCACAGGCCGTACCCGCAAATTACAGGGTGCAGATACCCAGAAGGAGTATTCAGGCCGGAAGAAGGGCGAACAATGATCTTGACGAGGCGGCATCGTCGTATCAGGAGTTCTCGAAATACACCAGACGGAGCAAGAAACGCAAACGTTCTGCAGGACGAAAGGTCTTGAGCATAATGCTTCTTGTTGCTGCTGTTGGAGGAGCGTTGTATTTCCTGTTAGGCTTGAGGAAGCTCCCGCCCGGAGATCTGCCCCCGATGGTGCGTCCTGAAGTTGTGCAGGTGTCAAACCGTCAGAGGGACAACAACAACGCCAATTCACGTCCCGTGCCGACCATTGAAGAAACCATTGCACAGCCCGTTGAAGTTGCAGTGTCGGAGAACCAGCTGCCGAACTTCACGCCTGACAGGACACCTACAAGCGGCACTATTACCGGAAACGGCGTAAATGTCCGAGCAGATCACACGACGAGTGCCAACAGAATCACCAGACTTAACGGCGGCGCAAAGGTAGATATTATCGGCTCATTCAACGTGCCTTCCGGGCAGTTCTCCGGAATCTGGTACAACATCAGGACTGGCGGGCGCGACGGATGGGTTTACGGAAGATATGTTCAGCCTTTGGGATCTGGTTTGCCGTCAGGGTACTCGAATGCACTCCTGAAATCTTTCGGGAGCACGAAATCACAGCTGGTTGAAGCACTCGGTAACCCAACACGCAACACAAGCTCAAGTGCAGAATGGTCGGGACTAACAGCGACGCTCAGGGGTGAGGACATAACGCGGCTGAGGCTGACGAACTCAAGCAGGGAACTGCAGAACGGACTCAAGACGGGAATGAGTCAGACGGCACTGCTTCAGATCATGGGCTATCCTTCAAGCGTCAGTAACCGCACATGGAACTACAACGAAGGGAGCAGGACCGGCGTATCAGTACAGCTCGGAACGAATAATTCAGTGTCAAACATAACGGTCAACGAGATACAATAAATTTTCCCATAAAAAAGCCCCTCGGTTTTAGCCGGGGGGTCATTTTTTTATTCTCTCATCTCACGCAGTGCACTCCACGCAAACGGAACAGCAAGCAGCAGCGTCATCATGTCTGCCGCAGGCTGTGCCATAGCAATACCCTGAAGCCCGAAATACTTCCGCCCGAAATACAGCGTTACAGCCAGCATGACTCCCTGCCGTGATGATGCCAGAATGCTCGCACGTACAGTCTTGCGTGTGTTCTGAGTGAACATGTTGGTGATAGTGATGAATCCCACGAACGTATACGCAAAGCACTCATACCGCAGAGCCATAGACCCAAGCGCGATGAGTTCAGGATCATCCGGCCTGAAGACAGCAATAATCCTTTCAGAGAACACATACCCGATCAGCGACATTGCCGCACCGTATACCGTCGTAACTGCAACGCTGAACCAGAAAGCACGCTTTACCCGGCCATACAGCTTTGCGCCGAAGTTGAACCCGCATACAGGCTGGAATCCCTGCCCGAAACCCAGAACTATTGACGTAGAGAGCATTATTACCCTGTTGACCACAGAGAACGCAGCTATAGCAATATCACCGTAGAACCCTGCAAGCTGATTCATGTACGCAACAGAAACACTTGCGAGACCCTGACGGCTTAATGACGGGAAGCCCCCTGCGGCAATCTCCCGGTACTGCGCAAATGTCGGCCTGAAGTTACGTATGCTGATTGGGAGTTCATCACCGCGCCCGGTCATTTGCAGAAGTATCACGAAACTTACGCACTGTGAGATCATCGTTGCTATTGCGGCTCCGGCAACATTGAGGCCAAGCACGAATATGAATACGGGATCAAGAATGATATTCAGCACTGCACCTGTAGCTATTCCCGCAGTTCCCATCCATGCGTTGCCCTGAAAGCGCATCTGATTGTTCAGCACGAATGAGCACATGATTAAAGGCGTTCCGATCAAGATATATGTGAAATATGATTTTGCATAGGGCATTATCGTTTCTGTTGAGCCGAGAAGGCATAACACTTCCTCCATGTACACAAACCCCATAACTGCAATAAATATACCGGCAAATAATGACGTGAAGAATCCTGTTGACGCTATCAGCATTGCGTTATCCCTGTCCTTTGCTCCTAATGCACGGGAAATGTAGTTTGCACTGCCCTGCCCGAAGAAGAATGCTATTGCCTGAATGAATGCCATGTATGAGAAGACTACGCCGACTGCGGCGGGGGACTGTATATCGAGACGTGCAACAAAGAAAGTGTCTGCCATGTTGTAGATTGCGCTTATCATCATCGTAACTATTGAAGGGACTGCAAGGCGGGATACGAGGCGGCTTACCGGCTGCTGAGTCATCATAAAAAACTTATTGTC
>CAJOES010000009.1 GCA_905233455.1 uncultured Synergistales bacterium
TAAGGTTCTGGCCTATGAACGGGTGCTTGACGGAAAAAGCATCGTAGTGGTGTGCAGTTTCAGCGACAAAGAAGAGAAGATGCCGGTACTGCTTGAAGGCAGGGTGCTAATCAACAACTATGAAGGCACTCATGAGTTGCTTAGGCCGTATGAGGCGGTTGCAGTATTGAGCAGTAGGTAAAAATTGTAGTAGGTCTCCCGGTTTCGGGGGACTTCTTTTTTTGTTTGTCGGTGAGGGAAAAAAGAAAGAGCCTTCCGTGTGGAAGACTCCTTCAATTTATTGGTTGGCTGTAGGTTTATAGCTTCGTCATTAACGTACCCTTATCATTATTACTGTGCCGCCCTTGTTTATACTTGAACCGTCATATGTTGTGTTAATACTAGCTTTGGGAACAGCTTTAAGATTGTCTTTAACTGACGTATTATCCATAAGTAACCCTAGTTTGCTTGCCCTAGCTTTCAGCAATTTAGCAACTTGGGCATCTTCTGCGCCTACACCAAGAAGATACCCTGCATACCACTCACTAGGTGCTGTTGTTGTAGCAGCTTTGATTAAAATAGCGTAATACTTGCTGATAATTTTCAATGCTGCAGGATCAATATAGTCAGTAGAGTGTGCATTAAAGCTGTTTTGAGTGAAAGCATTTACTCCATCTCCACTGGACAAATAATAATCGTTATAGAACAGCAAAGCCGCAGTTTTCAGTGTCTTGAGATCACTGACTATCGTAGCTGCTCTTGCCGAGGCCGTAGCATTAGTACCTGATAAAGACATCATAGACGCTAGTGCACCGAGAATGGCTATAACGATCAGCAGTTCAACGAGTGTGAATCCTTTGCGTGTAGTTTTCATGACTTTGGCCTCCTAGCGAATCTGTATTCCTACGCAGACCTGATTACTGAATGGAGCAGTAGTTGGTGCGGCATTTAACGCAGTTCCACCCCAAAGGCCTAACTTACTTGCACGAGCTGCCAATAATTTTTTAATCTGTACTGCCTCAGAACCTGTATCAAACTTATATATAGCCCACCATTTACTTGCCGCGGCAGCTTTATTACCTGACGCTGCTGTAGCAGGTGTTATAAAAACAGCGTAATCTTTGCTGAGAGCTTTCAGTGCAGCAGCGTCAAGATAATCATTGGATTTTGTTTGGAAACTTGTAGCTTGAAAACCACTGTCTCCACTGGACAAATAATAATCGTTATACATAAGCAGAGCGGCAGTTTTCAGCGTCTTGAGATCATTGACTATCGTAGCTGCTCTTGCTGAGGCCGTAGCATTAGTACCTGATAACGACATCATAGACGCTAGTGCACCAAGAATAGCTATTACAATCAGCAACTCCACGAGCGTAAAACCTTTTCTCTTCATGTTTCTTTTCCTCCTTTGAATATGTCCGTTAGTGTGTTAATATATTCTGTGCCTACAGACAGCCAACGCAAACAAAAAATTTGAGCACGGACACTAATGCCCCGTTCAACTCTGTGATATAATAAATATTAAAGAGTACAAGGCTACGTGTCGTAATCTTTTTAGCAAAATAATTATAGCACAAAGCCTTGTTTTGTGTTTTGCGCATCTGCACACAATAAAAAATTTCTCCTCGTGTTAATATAATTGAAGATAAATGATTCAGGAGGGAAAAATCATTATGGGAGTATTGAAACATTACCGGGCCCTATTGCCCATCGCCGACAAAACACCGGACGTAAATCTTGAGGAAGGCTCGACACCGTTAATCTATCTTCCACGAGTAAGTTCGCATTTGGGGATAGAACTTTACGGAAAATTCGAGGGCTGCAATCCATCCGGCTCATTTAAGGACAGGGGGATGGTTCTTGCAGTGGCAAAAGCACTGGAGGACGGCAAACGCGCTATCATCTGTGCGTCAACCGGCAACACTTCAGCGAGTGCGGCGGCATATGCGGCGAGTCAGGGCATTCCGTGCTTCGTGCTGTTGCCTGCGGGGAAGGTGGCACTCGGCAAACTTGCTCAGGCTCTCATGTACGGCGCAAAGGTTATAGCGGTGAACGGCAATTTTGACCGTGCTCTTGAGCTTGCACGTGAAGGGGCGGAGAAGACCGGCTGTGCTATGGTGAACAGCGTCAATCCTTACAGGCTCATCGGCCAGCGTTCTGGAGCATGGGAGATCTGCGACGTACTCGGCAAAGCTCCTGACTGGCACGCAATACCCGTCGGCAATGCGGGGAATATCTCTGCGTATTGGGCTGGCTACAACGAGTATAAGAAGCTCGGAAAGATTGAGGCATTACCGAGAATGATGGGCTTTCAGGCGGAAGGTGCTGCTCCTCTCGTCTACAACAAACCATGTCCGAACCCTGAGACCGTAGCGACGGCAATACGCATCGGGAATCCTGTCAGTGCTCACCTTGCACGTGCGGCAGTTCAGGAGTCCGGCGGAGAGTTCAACGCTGTGAGTGATGAGCAGATTCTTGAGGCACAGAGAATCTTGGCGGCAGAAGGCGGGGTATTCGCTGAACCTGCATCATGCGCACCTTTGGCGGGACTGCTGAAGTTCAAACGTGAGGGAAGACTCCCTGAAGGCATTACGGCTGTGATGATTCTGACGGGGAACGGCCTGAAAGATCCTGATACGGCTATGAGTCAGGTAGGGAAGCCCATAGAGATAAATGACACGCTTGAAGATCTAATGCGGGTGCTGGAATGTCGCTGATCACGCTGAAAGTTCCTGCAACAACGGCAAACCTAGGCTCAGGCTTTGACACTCTCGGAATGGCACTCAGCCTGTACAACATATTCACGGTCAAAAAGTTATTACCGAAAGGCGAATATACCTGTGAAGTATGGGGAGAAGGAATCGATGAGCTGAAAGACGCACGCAAGAATATGTTAGTTACGAGCTACCTGAAGGCTTGTGCTGAATGGAACGTTGAACCTTCAGGTTTTGCGTTTGAGAGCTGTAATGCTGTTCCCCTAAATCGCGGCTTGGGGAGTTCCTCAACTGCTGTTGTTGCCGGGGTGATGATAGCAAATATCCTGTCTGGGAATAAACAGCCTGAAGCTGAACTCCTGCGTGTCATGACCAAGATTGAGGGACACCCGGATAATGTTGTGCCGTGCTGTATCGGAGGTATGACGGTCTCATGCTGGGACGGCGAGTCATTGCGGTATGTGCGGCTTCCAGCACTGCCCGATGACCTGAATGTTATTGCGGCCGTACCTGATTTCGAGGTGCATACGGAGGACGCAAGGAGGATTCTGCCGGAGAGTGTCCCCTTCCGTGATGCTGTGTTCAACGTCAGTCATGCGAGCATACTCTGTGCGGCTTGGGCTATGGGACGCTGGGATCTTCTGCGTGTCGGCATGGAGGACAGGCTGCACCAGACTCACCGGGCGAAGCTGTTTCCAGGAGAGACGGGCGAAAAGTTCTTCAGCGAGATCGCAAATCACCCGGACTGCGTTGCTGTTGCGATCTCGGGATCAGGGCCGACGATGATAGCTATTGTTCACGGCAAGGCGGGCAAACTGTCGGAAGCTATGTGCAGAATCTTCACGGACGGCGGTGCGGCATCACATTTCTTTGTGCTGAACTGTGCATCGTCCGGAACTGTTGCGGAATAAATATCAATCCCCAATGTATTTAACGCATTGGGGTCTAATCATCCCACTTATCATATTTATATATCAAATGGATAAATCTATCACTCAAGGAACTACCCGGAAATCTCTTTGACGCTTCGGGATTGTACGTTAATGTTATTGTGGTGTACTTATCCGGAGTCCATACATTACGGAGCATAAGTTTTCCCTTGCCTCTGGGATTCTGCATGGGAGTTTCCCTGCCTGAACCGTAAGAGACATTCAATCCTGCCTGCACTGCCTCGTAAAATTTCCTGTCCTTCTCTGCATCACCGAGGCTCTGAATGTACACAGCTTTAGACTTCAACAGCTTCTTGTTGTAGAAGCCGAAAATATACATTGCCGGATAGCCCTCAAAGCTGCCTTCCATCGTAAGAGACTCTTTGCGCGGAGTAGTTACAGTTGCGCCGCTGTTCTGCATACGCTTCTGAGTCCGTGCGTAGGTATGGCCGAAAGGAAGAGACATAAAGGCTTCGGAGTTCGTCTGTGCGTAAAGGGTTTCAGCAGACAGGGACAGGAATAATATTACTGCGCATAAAAATTTTTTCACATAATCACCTTCGAGGGTAATTATACATGCACATACAGCAAGAATCCGACGGTTAATATATATCCGAAGCACAGCAGGCAAAGTATCTTGTCTCTTAGGATTACTGAAACGGGATCTCCGTCGCTCTTTCCGTCCTCAATGATCATGAGATACCGCAGGCATATCACCACTATAACAGGCACTGTCCATAACAGGTTAATTCCAGCCCTTGCCACTGCAGTATTACTGTCCGCGCACATAAGGGAATAGAATATTACTGATGAAGTTAAAGCCGTCTGCATGGCCTTATCCAGAAAACCGGCAGAATATCCTTTAAGGCTTTTACGTGCTGAAGTTCCGTACTGTATGAACTCGTTGCGTCTCTTGCCGAATCCCATAAAGAACGATGCTGACATCATAGTAAGGTACATCCAGCTCGATATTTGCGCTCCGATAAGTTCAGCACCATAAACCAGCCTGATGACGTAGCATGATACCAGCGCAAGAACATCAAGCAGTGGAATATGCTTCAGGTACATGCTGTAAGCCAGATTTATGGCTAAATACACTGAAGGCCAGAATATATACGTTCTCCTGAAGCCTGCTTCCGCCCATAAGGCACTAATCATCACTGCCAGCACAACAATTACTGCATATGCCTCACGTACAGGCACAGCTCCTGATGCTATAGGCCGCTTGCATTTCAGAGGGTGTCTGCGGTCTGATTCCGCGTCCTTAATGTCATTGATGATATAGATTGCTGAAGCCGTGAACGAAAATATCAGGAATCCGGTTATGTTTGCCTTCAGTATATTTATGTTGTTGAGCTGTAATGTCAGCATTGCCGGAAGAAATATCATTAGGTTCTTCACGTAATGCTTTGTGCGTATCAATTCTATGTATCTCATGATCACAGGAAATTTCCGTACTTCCTCATCTGGGATAGTATCGTGAATACATGTGCGGCCGCCCTCCACTTTTTGCGCCACAAAAATCCTGCTTCACGGGCACAGTTATAGAAACATGGTGTATTGCAGTTGCATTTGTTCAGCGTATCCATATATTTCTTCTGCTGTTCTCTGAATGCAGACATATCAACATTGATATTAGGTTTCTCTATGCAAGGTGCTATCTGCCCTGTTTCCTTCATGAGAAAAGAATATTTCAGCGCGTCGCATTCCGGCATATCATGACCCTGAATGTATTTGATGTGTTCCTCATAGATGAGTGATGCAAGGTAGTTTTCTTTTCTGGCTTTCTCTAGCATGAAATTGAATATCTCAAGAACGTCCTGAACTTCATACTGTAATTTTTCGTCTTTCCTGCCTGCAGTGCCGCTCACAGTGATATATGGCCTTACAGCAAACATGAATCCCCGTTCGTATGCAAAGTTCATGATGTTTATCACGTCTTCAAGCGTTGTCATCTTCGTTACAGTTGTAGTGATTGACCAGTTGCCTTTATGGTTATGGTACAGATGCTTAATGCTGTTGATGTTCTGCTTGACCCGTTCCAGAGTGTCCACGCCCCTGAGCACTGCATAGCGTTCCGGAATCATTGAGTCTATGCTTATTGCGAGGTTGCAGTCCCTTGCGGCAATCTCTTCGGCTGTCTTGGGCGTAAGTAATATTCCGTTGGTGATGAGCGTTGGGCGTATTCCGTTGCTGGTGAAGATGTCTATGATGCTGATGATGTCCTTGCGCACTAACGGGTCTCCGCCCTGAAGGAAAACATAACCTGCACCAAATTTGCGAAGCTGACGTGCTTTCTGCTCTATCTCCTGCAGCGTCATATCGTGTGATTCGGTCTTCCATATGTTGCACATTGGGCATCTCTGGTTGCAGAGCTTCGTAACGTCAAATATTGCCAGGATTGGGCGGCGGGTCAGCATGTTTCTGCGTACCCGGAATTTCTGCAGTAAAAATTTAGAGTCCATTGCGATGAACTCCTTCTGCTGTAACTACGGGATTTAATGTGAAAAGGCAATAATCAGGCGATGTGCGATGTGCGATGTGCGATGTGCGATTATACACAGCCATAACTATTTTGTCAAATCCTTTCTGAAATGATATTTTATTTGATTATAACACGCTATATTCTGTAGATTTCCCTTCTGTGTCCAATGCGTATAACTTCTATAGTAACAACCTCATCATGAATATCACATATTGCCCTGTAGTCTCCTATTCTGTAACTCCAGTAGACTCCCAGCGGCCCACTTAAAGCCTTACCCATTGAGCGCGGATTATCCCTTTCAGCAAGACGTGCAAAAAACTTTCCGAATCTATTTTGCTCCTTCCTGTCCATTTTAGCTAATACCGTCTCTGCCTCATCAGAAAGCTCAATCCTCCAAGCCAAGACGCTCCCTCACTTCCTCCCATGAATGTATTTTCATGCGTCCTGCCCTTATATCCGAAGATACTCTTGCAGCTTCATAATAGTCTTCAAGGTCTTCAAGATGTTCTGCAATTATTTTCTTCAGGAATAAATCAGGAGTTTTGTTCTCCTTATTGCTCCAGAAATTTATACGTTCCTGAATTTCCGGTGTGAACTCCAGCAGCATATCATCACCTCCTAAAACTCCCAGCGGACATACTTTGCCGACTGAGCCTCATTCCCGCTGCCCTCACTGAAGAACGCCTTATACTTTCTCGATGACCTGCGCTTGATTGTCCCGTGCATAAGTTCAGCCTTCGCAACAACACGGTAATTCTTGTCCAGAAACACCATAGTTCCCCCGAATGTTACGTTATGGCCGTTCCTGTTCGTGATGACGACATCGACACTGCCGAAGCTGTACGCCATGAACCCGTATGACAGCCCGGCTTTCCCCTGAATGCTGCCGTTGCGCAGGACTGCATGACTTGTCCCTGCAAAAGACATAAGCATAACGATAACCAGCGCACATTTGAATTTTCTTCCCATTAATTTGAACTCCCAATGAAAATTTTATTTGAGAATATAATAGCAAAATTTTTATGATATTAAGGCAGCAATACGGCACTTAGGACAGAGCGAATGTAAGTTACAGAAAACAGCATGACTTGTCCCGGCGAAAACCAGAAGCATAATAATAACTATATGCCAGATATATTCAGCATCATAGCCGACACTAACGCAAATTTGAATCTGCTTGACATACTTTATGCACTCCCCGCAGAGATATTTATTGGGATAATATATGCCGTGAAGGGAATGATGACTATATGACTAACCCTAAAGGCAGATTCGGCATTCACGGAGGGCAGTACATACCAGAGACCTTAATGAATGCAGTAATAGAACTCGAAAGAGCATACAACAAATTCAAAGACGATTCCGAATTCAACGCAGAACTAAACGAACTCTTCACGAATTATGCGAACAGGCCGAGCAGATTATATTTTGCACGGAAGATGACTGATGATTTAGGCGGGGCAAAAATATATCTCAAGCGTGAGGATCTCAACCATACCGGTGCGCACAAGATCAATAACGTATTAGGGCAGGCACTCTTGGCCAGGAAGATGGGCAAAACACGTCTTATCGCGGAGACTGGAGCAGGACAGCACGGGGTTGCAACAGCTACGGCGGCGGCATTGCTGGGGCTTGAATGCGTCGTCTTCATGGGGCGTGAGGACATTGAACGGCAGGCACTCAACGTCTACAAGATGCGTCTGCTAGGCTCTAAGGTGGTATCTGTGGACACCGGGACAGGTACGCTGAAGGATGCTGTATCGGAAGCATTCCGGGAATGGACGAAGCGAATCGATGACACGCATTACTGTCTTGGCTCTGTGATGGGGCCTCACCCTTTCCCGACAATAGTGCGGGACTTTCAGGCCGTAATATCACGCGAGATACGTGCGCAGATTCTGGAGCTTGAAGGGAGACTGCCGGATTACGTGATTGCATGTGTCGGAGGAGGCTCAAACGCAATCGGGAGCTTCTATCACTTCATCAATGACCCTGACGTTAAGCTGATCGGCTGTGAGGCTGCCGGCAAGGGCATAGATACATTCGAGACTGCAGCAACCATGAGCACCGGGCGTTTGGGTATCTTTCACGGCATGAAGTCGTATTTCTGTCAGGATGAATACGGCCAGATTGCTCCGGTCTACTCAATATCTGCAGGGCTGGATTATCCCGGAGTCGGCCCGGAACATGCACACCTTCACGACACCGGACGCGCTGAATACGTGCCTGTTACGGATGATGAAGCTGTAGACGCATTCGAGTATCTTTCACGTACTGAAGGAATCATACCGGCGGTAGAGTCAGCACATGCAGTAGCACACGCAATGAAGACCGCTCCGAAACTCGGCATGGACAAAATCATAGTGGTTACGCTTTCAGGACGCGGCGATAAGGACTGCGCGGCAATAGCAAGATACAGGGGGGAAAATCTCCATGAATAGGTTATCTGAAACATTCAGGAATGGAGAAAAAATATTCATTCCGTACATAGCTTGCGGTGATCCTGACATTGAGACGACTAAAAGCCTTGTGCGTGAAATGGCGGAAAATAGCGCGGGAATAATTGAGCTGGGTATACCGTTCTCTGATCCTACAGCGGAAGGGCCGGTGATCCAGCAGGCCAGCTTGAGGGCATTAACGGGAGGAGTTACTGCGGACAAGATTTTTGCTATGGTGAGGGAACTTCGGGAGGACGGCGTGAATATCCCGTTAGTGTTCATGACATACGCAAATGTTGTGTTCTCTTACGGCACAGAAAAATTCCTGTCGCATTGTGAGGCAATCGGAATTGACGGACTAATTTTGCCTGATGTACCGTTTGAGGAGCGCGAAGACTTTGCCCCGGCATGTGAGGCTCACGGCATGGCGTTAATCTCAATGGTTGCACCGACATCAGAACAGAGGATTGCGGAAATCTCACGCAGTGCAAAAGGCTTCATATATATAGTATCGTCATTGGGAGTTACCGGAGTACGCAGTGAGATCACAACCGATATAGCCGGGATAGTCCGTGCAATACGTTCGAACACAGACACGCCCTGTGCTGTAGGTTTCGGCATATCTACGCCTGAACAGGCCAAGAAGATGGCACATGAATCTGACGGTGTTATCGTGGGAAGTGCTATCGTTAAGATCATCGCGCAGTATGGGCGTGAGAGCGTAAAGCCTGTCGGTGATTTCGTGAAGGCCATGAAGGAAGCCATATCGTGAGGCCGCCGTACTTCCCTATGATGATAGATATTCATGGGCGGGAAGTTCTGATTGTCGGCGGAGGGAACATAGCATCACGCCGTGCAGATACGTTATTGCGGTGCGGTGCCAGGGTGATAATCGTTGCTCCGGAAATACAGTGTGAAGGTACGGTGTTATTGCGCAGGGAGTTTCAGCCGGAGGACGTAACGGAAAATCTTTCGCTCGTCATTGCCGCCACAAACAGCAGGGAGGTTAACCGCCTCGTTCACGACACGGCCAAGACTAAAGGAATTCCCGTAAATGTTTGCGACTGCCAGTCTGAATGTGATTTCTTCTTTCCTTCCCTCATAAACTGCGGAAATGTTGCCGCAAGTGTCAGCACCGCAGGAATTTCCTGCAAACTAACTAGAAGATTATCCGATAAATTGCGTGAGGTGTGGGCTTCATGGGTCAATGAAGAAAATTAGCTGTGTTATAATCATAGCCAAAAGCTGATAACAAGGTATTAAGTATTTTGTATTAGTTGCGGCTATGTTATAATACCTAGCATCCATAATAAATAAATTTATCTGGAAGTGTCTTAAAAATTTAGCATGCCGGGCTTTTTTCTATTATTTATAGTCTGGCAGGTCGGGAGGAAAATAATTTTGAGATCAGATCGTGAGAGAGCGCGGGACTCTTACCCTTACAGCAGCCAAAAGGGCAGAAATCCACGCAGCCAAAAGCACGCAGGGGCATCATTGGGCTTCTGCTGGGGATTCGGTATTGTAGTCTGCCTGACATTCGGGCTTGCTTCGTTCCTGATGTTCTCTGCGGGACATTTCAGCTTTTCTCCTGATACGGGCGTTAGTGCCGCATGGGGCGATAACGAAGACAATTTTTTATCCAGCAATCTTATTACCATAGAAATTACGGACATTGAAGCTAACCTGAAAGATCCTATAGAGCGTGAAGGATATTTGGCATCACGTCCCGGAAGCGTTATTGATGAGTTCGGGCCGCTCCCTAAATATCTTTCGGACTATGAGAGCATCATATTGAATGCAAGCGATACCGGAAAAACCATGCCCAAGAATGATGATGACGATGAAGACGAGGCAGAGTTCATACAGGCAGTTGCGGCGGCTCAGGTATCACAGCCGGAAGAACCGGTGCTTGAGGAAGTCGGGACCTTCTGGAGGGAGCATATCGTCAAGAACGGCGAGACCCTTTCGGACATTGCGGCGGCACACGGCAACATTACGGCTCAGGACATACTCAGGGCTAACGGACTCAAGGACGCTAACAGGCTTGCAGAGAATCAGTTGCTGCTTATCCCTAACGATGCCAGCAACATAGAAGATACGTTAGATGAAGTCAGAACCCGTCAGATGAGGGTTGCGGCGGCCAAAGAGAAATTAGAGCCTCTAAAGGTTAAAGCGTATGTTGTTGCGCAGGGAGATTCTTTATGGTCGATCGCAAACTCACAGAACGTTGAACTCGATACCCTTGTAGGGAGCAACACCTTCAAGACATCAGCAAGGCTCAGGCCCGGTGCGGTCCTCCGTATACCCAATCAGGACGGAATATTTTACGTCATGAAGAAGGGCGAGACTATTGAGGCTGTCAGCAAGCGTTACGGTGTCAGCATGAGCAAGATTAGGCAGGTCAACCCTGATGTAGACGTTGCCGCACTCAGGCCTGATGATGAAATCTTCCTGCCCGGCGCACGTCCTGAAGGCTTGATGGAGAGGCAGGAGTCAGTGAAAACTGCAGACGCAAAGAAATCAGCGGCAAAGACAGCATCAAAGACTTCAAGCAAGGCAGAGAAACCTAAAGGAAGTGAAGTTGCTGTGCGTAAATCCGGTTCTGGCTTCAGATGGCCTATCATGGGACGCATAAACAGCCCGTTCGGCTGGAGACAGCACCCGATCACAAAACGCAGGGATTTCCATACCGGCATAGACATAAAGGCTAACCGCAATGACCCGATAAAAGCGGCAGGAGGCGGAAAGGTATTATATTCCGGCTGGATGGGAGGATACGGAAAGACTCTCGTTATCGAGCACCCGAACGGACAGTCAACGCTTTATGCCCATTGCAGTTCGCTTCTTGCAGGCAAAGGCGCGGCAGTCTCACAGGGACAGATAGTCGCAAAGATAGGCACAACAGGACGTTCAACAGGCCCGCACCTGCATTTTGAGGTACGCAACGGAAACAGCCCGGTTAACCCGATAAAATACCTGAGCAAATAACTGGGGAGGCAAAATGTCAGCAAAATACGTATTCATTACCGGCGGTGTAGTTTCATCGCTGGGAAAAGGCATAACGGCAGGATCAACAGGCACGCTCCTGAAGAAGCGCGGCCTCAAAGTCTCAATCCTCAAGATAGACCCGTATCTTAATGTAGATGCGGGCACTATGAATCCCTTTCAGCACGGCGAGGTTTTCGTTACTGATGACGGAGCAGAGACAGATTTAGATCTTGGCCACTATGAGAGATTCATAGACGAGACACTTAGCGAGCACAATTCAATCACGACAGGCAAAATATATTCCAGCGTCATAAAGAAAGAACGCAGGGGAGATTATCTCGGAGGAACTGTTCAGGTTATCCCGCACATAACGAATGACATTCAGGAGAGAATCATACGTGCCGGTGAAGGTCTTGATGTCCTCATCGTAGAGATTGGCGGGACTGTAGGAGATATTGAGGGACAGCCCTTCCTTGAAGCTATAAGGCAGATGGCGGTGCGTGTAGGGCGCGAAAACGTCGTGTACTGTCATGTTACGCTTATTCCCTACCTTGAAGCCGCAAAAGAACTCAAGACCAAACCCACACAGCACAGTGTTCAGGAACTGCGGAGAATAGGAATACTCCCGAATATTCTCATCTGCAGGACGAGCAGGCCTATGGACGAGGGCATGAAGAATAAGATTGCGTTATTCTGTGATGTACCTTCGGAGGCAGTGATAGAAGTCAGGGACGAGAAGACTATATACAGCGTTCCGGAGAGCCTTCACCGTCAGGGAGTTGATGACCTGATACTAAAGTATTTGGGACTTCCTCATGACACAGAACCAGACCTGTCCGACTGGCACAACGTAGTAGACAAATATATTAATCCTCCTGAAGAAGTGAATATTGCGCTTGTCGGGAAATACGTACAGCATAAGGATGCGTATTTGAGCGTTGTAGAAGCCCTGCATCATGCCGGCATTGCACATAATGTCAGGGTAAGCATCGTATCTGTTGAGGCTGAAGACTTAGAGCAGGGGAAACCTGAAGATATACTGCGCTTTGCTGACGGCGTACTGATTCCCGGCGGCTTTGGCGTGCGTGGTGTTGAAGGAATGATCTTTGCGGCGAAATATGCCCGTGAACACAATGTGCCCCTGTTCGGCATATGTCTGGGAATGCAGATGATGGTAGTTGAATTTGCCCGCAATGTCTGCAGGATTCATGACGCTCACAGCAAGGAGATGAACCCTGCCGCAATTAACCCCGTCATTCACCTCATGGAAGAACAGGAGAAATTACACGACTTGGGCGGCACTATGAGGCTTGGTGCTTATCCCTGCGATCTTGTTGAAGGCACAAAGGCGGCTGAAGTCTACGGAACTATGCACATCACGGAGCGGCACAGGCACAGATACGAGTTCAATAACGCTTACCGTGAAAGGCTAGAGAATGCCGGGCTTAAAGTTGCAGGAATCTGTACGGAACGCAATCTAGTTGAGATAGTTGAACTGCCGGAGCATATATGGTACGTCGGCGGACAGTTTCACGGTGAATACAAATCAAGGCCAGTGAGACCTCACCCGCTGTTTGACGGTTTCATTAATGCTTCAGTCAAATACATGAAGAACAGGACAAAGGGGGCTTGAGCTTGAAGAAGGCTGTTATTGCGTTGTTTTTGCTGGTATTGATGTCTTCGGCGTGTTTCGCTTCGGAGGCAGTTCCGGACCCGGATTTGAATTCGGGTTCGTCGCGTCAGATGATGGAGAACATAGAACGTATAATTTACGGCTATGTGGGCAAGGGAGGACTGATTGAGCGTCTCGCTAGGGTTGAAGAAGACCTTTTTGGGAGGAGCCTTCCCGGAACGATAGCGGAAAGACATGCGGCAATATTGAACTTTCTCGACACCGGCACGGAAGAACAGCCTTCAATGATGTTCAAGCTGGGTGTTGCTGAATGGATAGTGGACAAAAAGATTCGCGCTTCAGAATCTGCAAGCAGGAGACTTGAAGACCTGGAGACGAATCTAACCGGTTCATCACGTTCCGGAAGTCCTATAGTTATGCGTGTTGAGAGCCTTCTTGCGACTCTCGTTATGGATCCCGTTAATGCCGCTCCCGTTGCAGTTCCCGGTGATACGGTCATGAAGTTTAGGTTCATGGACGAGTTAAGCCCAGCAATATCAAGAGCCGGTGATTTTGTGCGTCTTGAGCTTGTTGATGACCTCATCGTGAACAACAGCCTTGTAGCTCCTGCCGGGTCTCTGCTGTTGACTGAAGTGCGCAGCGTGAAGCGTCCCGGAATGTTCGGCGTACCCGGTGAAGTAAGGCTGTGGTTTAGTGCTTTAAGGGCACTCGGGCCGCAGAAAGTCAATGTGAAGATAGGCGAGGCATCACAGAACGCCATCAAGGAAGCTCGCCGCGCAGGGGGCAGGGGAGAAGGCGGAATAGTCGGTGCAGGTGCGGCCAGTATTGCGGGTGCTGTGCTTTTAGGGCCTCTTGGACTGGTCGGCGGGGCATTCGTGCGCGGAAATTCAATCAAGATACCTGCAGGATCCGTAACGTTCGTGCAGACTTCCGGAGATATTACCGTGTCAGCATACCCAATACCGATAAGCCTTCAGCCTGTAACAGTAACGCTTGAAGCTCCCCAGCCTGAACAGCCGGCATCACAGCAGCAGCAGGACAGCTACAACTACAATCCTGACAGGGATACGATCATCAAGGGCGACGTGTTCAACAGAAATACATACGGCACGCCTACAAACACTGGGACGGTGAGTCCGGGTGGAGATTTTGAGCTTCCTCCAGAACAGCAGGTCAATTAGCACAAAAATTTTCTTACTCGCTTTTATATTCACGGCGGGTAATTTTTTTTATGCTTCAGCATCATACGCACAGACAGCTCCGGCAAATGAGGCACTAAGAATCCTTGAACGCTGGACTTCAGCGCACTGGGGGCAGGACTGCTTTGTGTGGGTTGTGCATTATCCTGAAGAGATAATTGCTCCTTGGGTTGAGGCCGAAGCACAAAGATCCAACATGAGCAGTTCAGAGCGTGAGAGATTCCGCAGTGATTTCGTGTCTGAACTCAAGCTGAACACTTCAGAGACTTTTCTTGTGAGCATATATTCATTCGGAAGCAGGCCGGTCAACATATCTCCTGCCGACGAAAATATTTCGCTCTTCACGGCATCAGGACAGCGCATAAAGCCTTCCGGTTACAGCTCAACTCTCGATTATCCTTCTGCAGGTGTAGTTCAGGGACTCGTGTTTTTCCCGAAACAAAGAAGCAAGGATTACGTTATTGCCATACGCGGAATGAGTCTGAATGAGCGGATATTTTCATTTGCACCGCCGGAAGTGAAAGAGCCTGTACCCGTGAAGGAAGAACCCAAGCCTGAAATGGTAGTGGTGAATCTGCCCAAACGACAGCCCAAGAAGAAAGCAGAACCGGAAAAGCCCGCAACACCGCCGCCTCCGCCGATGATCCCGCAAAAGCCTTTGCCGACACTCTTCAAGGAAAATTCATCGGACATGGACGCGTTCGTGAAGTCGGTGCAGGAACGGGGAAAAACTCCGGAGACTCAAGCCCCGGTGAAAGCAGCTGCAGGGACTTCAAGGCCGTCTAACACGGACAGCTCATACGTCAGCCGTGAAAGCGTATTGCGCAGGTTTCTGGCTCTATGGGCGGACAACAATGCGCAGGAAATGTACGAAATGCTTTCGGACAGCTCAAAGAAGCAGATCTCACGCTTGAATTTTGCACGGGCTGTAGCTAAGGATACTGCATTCATGTCCGGACTCAAGAATGATTACAAAATTGACTGGATAGGGGAGGAACGCGCAAAGGTCATCACTACAAGCAAAACTCTCGTATTCAAGTCGGTAACTTCAAGAACTTTGGGGATAACCCGTGAAGGTTCTTCATGGAGGGTTGTCTGGTGAAAATAAAAATCTCTGCAACAGCAATATTTATCGTTATGCTTTTTATCGGCCTTGTTGTGCTTGTTGATTTCGCACGGCGTGATATGAAGCTCGACGTTGATTTACTGCGGGAGAGCCTGCAGAACATGCCCGGAATGGTCATGGAGAATATACAGATGTCCCGGGAATTTTCCGGAGATATTTGGAGCGTGAATGTTCCCATGCTCCAGCAGGACGGAAGCCTTATACGCCTTAAATCAGTTGACATCACAAGAACTATGAGCGGGGATAAAGGCGAATGGTACTTTTTCGGCAATGAGGGGGTATTCTCTTCCGACACAAAAGAAGTCAGCATCAACAGGCTTCTCGGCACTATTGAGGGGGCTGGCAGGACATGGAATGTTGAGAGCAAAAGGCTTGACTGGAAGGACGGGAGCAATGCTGTTGTCTTTCCTGAAGGCTTGACGATATATGACAGCGAATTTATGTTACAGACACCGCAGGCCAGCGTAGACAGAAGCGGGGTAGTATTATTTCAGAGGGGAGGAGTGATCAAATGGATAAAACCTTCAGAGTTTTGATTTTAATCGTGCTGTTATGCTCATTCCCTCATGCGGTATATTCTGCGGACTTTGAGGACTATTACACTGCAGAGACCGTTGACACGAATCAGCCTGCAGTATCTCCGGCTGACAGGGTAACGCTTAATGCCGACAGGGTATCGTTCAATGACGAGACGGGACACGCTACGGCGGAGGGGAATGCAGTTTTGACGTATCAGGGCACAACGATAATGGCAGAACGCATCGACTATGATTCCGACACGCAGAAGGTTGAAGCTATGCCCATGCCGGGACAAAAAGTGCTGATCACTGACGGAACGAGAACTATACGCGGGGATCAGATAGATTACGACCTGAACAGCAGGGAAGGAATATTAACGGGTGCGGCCTCACGGGTCAATGTCGGAGAGAACAGCGGGGTGCTCTATATTTACGGGAGCGATATAAATATTGTTCCCTGGGAGCTTGCACAGGAGCGCGGGCTCGTAAAGGGCAGCCCTGAAGAATACGTTGTGCAGTGGCGCAATGTCGTGCTCACCACATGTGCGCTTGAACACCCGCATTACAGGCTTGAATCAAAGAACGTATCATTCATACCTGGCCGGAGCGTTACAGCCCATAAACCGAGGGTGTATCTGGGCAACACGTATTTGTTTTCGCTTCCGATTGATTATGTCATGCGCATAAACAGGAAGGTGAATTACTCTTTCCTGCCTTATTTCAGAAAGAGTGAAGAAAAAGGAACAGGCGGAGGAATTACTGGTTCTGTTGGCTGGGAAACAGGTTCGTTATCTCTGGGTTTATCGTACATGGACAAGGCAGAGTTTGAGTTCATGTTTGAGCTTGAACAGCAGCTTAATGATTACTGGTCCTTCATTGCAGGTGCGGAGCATTCATGGGACGAAGAATGGGACGAGCGCGTATGGCGGCCTTACGGGTCATTGCTCTACAACCGTAACGGCTGGTCAGGCAGGATGAATCTTGCGCGCAACGAATACATAACTGACCGCAAAAATTCATACAGTGAATTCAGGGGCAGATTGGACAGAAGGCCGGAAGTTATCGTGTGGGCACCGTGGTTCAGGAACTTCATATCATCATGGATGAGGATCGGCGCGACTGTCGGCGGCTTCAAGGAGACGATAAAGGACGATCCTGACACCGACGTTACTACGCGCTACGGCATGATGTTCCGGAACTACTACGAACAGCCATTGAATCAAACCGGCACTGTTGAAATATTTGCTGACATTAACGGGCAGGCATGGTTTTATGACCGACAGGATGCTGACCACGAAATGCTGAGGAGTTTTGCGGGTTTGCGTTATACTATAGGTGCATTCGAGTTCGGTACAGGCTATGAACGCCAATATGCTTGGGGAGAAAGCCCTATGCACTGGGACACTTACGGAAACCGCGAGAGGACGCACCAGAAAGTACGCCTCCCTCTTGGCCGTGAAATATACGTAATGTTCAGGGGGAGTTATGACCTCAATGAATCTATGATAGACGAGATGAATTACAGCCTGCAGTGGATCAGCGACTGCATGACATGGGATCTGCACTATAAGGACGACAAGAATACAGACGGTGATGACGAAATAGGGTTATCAATCTCGCTAAATGCCTTCCCTGACAGGATAAATTCATTCGGTGAGAAGATTGAAACAGATCCATTCTTACGGCCGAAAGATGTACCGGCGAGAAAAAGATAGAAATTTTTACGGAAGGTGAAATTATACAGATGCTTTTATGTTTTATTGACGGAGAATTTGTGAAGCCCGAAGATGCAAAGCTGCCTCTTTCGGATTTAATCATTCAGCGCGGTGTTGGAGTCTTTGAGGCACTCGCAACACACAACCTGAAGCCGTTAATGCTCACGCCACACATGACCCGTTTCGTGAACAGCGCAAAAAGTTCCGGGATCGCCAACATTCCCGATGTCGAATACATGAAGAAGGCGGTACGTGAGGGAATCGCGAGAATCGGTCATGATGTCAGGATACGCACATTCCTTACGGGCGGAGATGCTTTCGATGAGGCTGAAGGCTGTTTCCCTGCACCTAGATTCTTCATCATATTTGATGAGGCAGGAAGGGCAAAACCGGAAGATTACGAGAACGGAATAACACTTGCGCCTGTCCCTGTTGGGCGTGATGATCCTTCGGTGAAGAGCGTAGATTACCGCATGACCTTCCAGATGCCAGCAGGAGCAACAGAGATTCTTTACTGTCCTAACGGCGAGATCACTGAAGGCGGGCACAGTACGTTCTTCCTCGTGCTGAATGACGGCACAATCGTTACTGCGCCGCTTGACCGTGTCCTGAAGGGTACAACGAGGAGCGCAATAATCGAGATAGCACGGCAGGAAGGCTTCAATGTCGTTGAACGCTGTCCGTTATGGTCGGAACTGGCTGGAGCATCTGAGGCATTCATTACGGGAAGCATCAAAATGGTTGTGCCTGTGGTGAAGATAGGCGGAATAATCATCGGGGACGGCAAGCCCGGGAAGACTACGCAGAAACTATCTGAACTCTACAGGAAGCATATAGAGAAGTGGCTTGAATAACGGGTAACACCTTCGGGATTGCTGGCAGTCCTGAAGCAGTAATACACAAAATTTTATTCAGGAGGTTACATTTTATGGAACAGATTCGTTCATTGTCGCAGTTAATCGAGGAAGCAACAAAGTTATGTGCCGAAAAGGGACGCAAGCGCATATCCGTAGCAATGGCAGAGGATGCCGGACTCATCTCCGCCATTGAGGAAGCCCGCAAGATGGGGCTTGTTGACGCAACACTCGTCGGCAACCCTGAGAAGATCAAAGCCTGCATAGCTGAGGCCGGAGCAACAGAGGCAAACTATCACATTATCCCTGAACTGAACGAGGCAGCCTGCGGTATAGTCGCCGTAACGGAAGTATCATCAAAGCGTGCAGACATCTACATGAAGGGTCAGCTTCATACGGACAACTTCCTTCGCGGAATGCTCAACAAGGAAGTCGGGCTTCGTGTCGGCAAGAGGGCTATATCACACTGCTACTTCCATTCAGTGCCGGGTTATGACCGCGTACTGTTCATTGCTGACGGTGCATTCAACATGTATCCTGACCTCAAGATGAAGGCTGACATCGTGCAGAACACCGTAAATTTTGCTCGTTCTCTCGGCGTGGAGCTTCCGAAGGTTGCATGTCTGGCAGCTGTTGAGATGGTGAATCCCGACATGCCCTGCACACTTGACGCAACAGCATTAGTGCAGATGAATGCCCGCGGGCAGATCAAGAACTGCATAGTTGACGGGCCTCTTGCGCTCGATAACGCAATCGACGAGGAAGCCGCAAGAATCAAGCACATCAAATCACCCGTAGCCGGACATGCTGATGTTCTTTTTGTCCCGCAGATCGAGGTAGGGAACGCGCTCGCAAAGTCAATCAGCTTCTTCGCTAAGGGCAGCGAGACAGCCGGACTCATCATCGGAGCAGCAGCACCAGTAGTACTCACCAGCCGTGCAGATTCACCGAGAGCTAAACTGCTTTCAATCGCGGGAGCAGTAATGCTTGCCCATCATCAGGGGTAAAGATTTATATTTTTTGCAGGAGGTATCCGTATCATGAAGAAACTTTTAGCGTTAGTTCTTGTGTTAGCCCTTGCCTCTTCAGCTTCAGCAGTAACGTTGACATATGCCGAAGTCAACCCGTTAGACTCGATCGTCGGCCAGACAGCTACAGCCTTCAAGCAGAAGGTTGAAGAGCTTTCCGGCGGTGATGTGATTATTGACATTCAGGCGGGCGGAGTTCTCGGTTCGGAAGCGCAGGTGCTTGACGGAATACTCGGCGGCGGAGACACAATCGACATTTCCCGCATTTCCGCATTTGCCCTCACGAGCTACGGCTGTCAGAAGGCTATGCTCCTCTCAATCCCGTATACGTTCGTGAGCCGTGAGCATTTCTGGAAGTTCGCCAACAGTGATTTAGCGGCAGAGTTCCTTGCAGAGCCTCAAACAATAGGGCTTCCGTTAAGGGGAATATGCTACGGTGAAGAGGGGTTCAGGCATTTCTTCTTCAAGGATAAGGTAGGCGGGCTTTCAGACCTCAAAGGCAAGAAGATCCGCGTATCAGATGACCCGATAATGACCGGAATGGTGAAGAATCTCGGAGCAAACCCGACAGTCGTAACGTATACGGAACTCTACAGCGCATTGCAGACCGGAGTAACTGACGGCGCGGAACAGCCCATAGCAAACTACAGGTCAAACGCATTCTCCGAAGTTGCACCGAACTTACTGCTTGACGGCCATACGCTTGGAGCGATTCAGATCATCGTAGCTGATACCGGCTGGGCCAAGCTCAACGATCAGCAGAGAGCATGGATCATGGAGGCAGGAAAGTACGTGCAGGACTTCAACGCGAAACTTTCAGCGGGCGAGGAAGCAAAAGTGCTTGAACTGCTCAGGCAGGACGGCTGCAATATAGTTGACGTTCCGGACAAATCGGAGTGGGTTAAAGTCTGCCAGCCTACGATACAGGCAAACACAAAGAGTCAGGCGGCACTCTACAAGAAGATTGTAGACCTTCAGTAATATTCACTAAAGGAAATTTTTAGCGGGGGACTAGCAATAATCTCCCGCTGTTTTTTTCACAATATTAAAGGAGATGATAATTTTATGCGCGGATTCTTTAATGCTGTAAAGAAGATTAAGCCCCTTTACGACATAACAGACAAGCTCGTAATGCTGATCTGTAAACTGCTTCTTATCGCGGACATAGCAATAACCTCAATGTCAGTTGCAGGACGCTATATAGAATGGATACCTGACCCTGCATGGAGCGAACAAATGGTGCTTACGTTCATGGTGTATATGGCGGTGCTGTCAGCTACTCTTGCAATCAGGAAACGTGCTCATATACGCATGACTGCATTCGACACATATCTGCCGGTATGGCTCGTGAAGTGGCTTGACCTGCTTGCAGATGTTGCTGTGCTGGCACTGGGAGCTGTTATGCTGGTGTACGGGATCAAAGTGTGCCAGTCTCCTCTTGCGCGGTTCGGACGCTATGAGAGCATACCGACATTGAGCCGGTTCTGGATGTACCTGCCCATACCTATTGCGGGCGGAAGCATGGTGATATTTGAGCTGGAACAGATATTTTTGCGGCTGGAAGATATTTTTGTGCCGGAGGAAAGGTGATAATCTATGAGTCCTGAAGACATTTCAACATTAATTTTACTCGGAACTTTCTTTGCTATGATACTTCTGCGCTTCCCCATTGCCTATGCTGTGGGCCTCTCTACCGTGTTCTGTCTGCTCTCACAGGGTCAGGCACTCGTAACCCTTCCCCAGCAGATGGTAAAAGGCATATGGTCATTTTCATTGATGGCTGTACCCTTCTTCATCACTATGGGCGTGCTGATGGGAACAGGAGGAATATCGGACAAATTGATTGCGCTGGCTAATTCCCTTGTCGGCTGGATGCGCGGGGGGCTCGCAATGGTCAATATCGTAGCGTCATATTTCTTCGGCGGCATATCCGGTTCAGCGTCGGCAGATACGGCATCACTAGGCTCAATACTGATTCCAATGATGGTGGATCAGGGCTATGATGCGGACTTCTCGACAGCAGTAACGATAACGTCATCGTGTGAAGGGCTGTTAGTCCCCCCGAGTCATAACATGGTCATATATGCAACTACAGCAAGCGGAATATCCGTCGGTGCTCTGTTCATGGCGGGGTATATTCCCGGTGCAATCCTCGCAATTTCCCTGATGATAGGCTCATACATAATTTCAGTGAAGCGCAATTACCCAAAGGGAAAACCTTTCAGCTTCAAGGGCTTTCTTGTTGAGCTGGCAAAATCCTTCTGGGCACTGGCGGCGGTGCTGATTGTCGTTGTCGGTGTTGTCGGCGGAGTCTTCACGGCTACGGAGTCTGCGGCAATAGCTGTAGTGTATTCGCTTCTCGTGTCCGTGTTCGTCTACAAGGGACTGAACTGGCGCGGAGTCTGGAAGGCTCTCGATACATGCGTTGAAACCCTCGCTATAGTCCTGATACTGATTGCGACTTCTGCGGCTTTCGGGTACTGCCTCACGACTCTTCATGTCCCTGCAAAGGCGGCGAACCTCATCAAGAGCGTATCAGACAACCCGGTAGCTATAGCCCTGATGCTGAATGCTATACTGCTCGTTCTCGGCTGTATTATGGACATGGCACCGATAATACTCATTGCGACACCGATACTTCTTCCCGTTGCACAGTCTATCGGAATCAGCCCGATTCAGTTCGGCGTTATGGTGATACTGAACTGCGGCATAGGACTTCTGACTCCTCCGGTAGGGTCGGTGCTGTTCATTGGCTCTGCTGTGGCAAAACTCCCGATGGAAAAAGTCGTAAAGGCTACCCTGCCCTTCTATCTGTGCATGTTGATTACCCTGCTGTTACTGACATTCATCCCTCAGATAAGTTTGTGGCTGCCGGTATTCTTCGGATATTCTGTGTAAGCATTTCATGTCCTCCTGTCTTACGGCGGGAGGATTGCTTTATTCTATAATCACACGCAAAAAGGACTTGACACAATAACTATGGCCACTATAATTAGCTCACAGCTCACAGCTCACAGCTCACAGCCTTATTTATCTCCAAAATTACGCAAAGCATTACGATTTATCTTAGCCGTACTTCAGGCATTTATTGACGTTTCTATTTACTGTTTATGTTTCCATTTCCTGCCGGTATCATTGAACTTTGAGACAATTACCTTCCTGAGCGGAACAATGGCGGCATTTTTCCTGTTCAATCAGTTATACGGCTTCAGCAACTGGACATTTTGGGACGAAACTCAAGCTGTTCTGCGTGCCGGGCTTCTGATATTTCTCGTGAGCGTTCTTTTTCTCTACACAACAAAAACACAGCTCCCGTTCTTCCTTCTCACTTTCGGCATAGCGGCATTCCTCGTCCTGACACTTGCAGCAAGGTACATTTTCCGGCGGGTATTCTTCGCGCTTGGCCTCCTCTCAACTACGGTAATCATTCTCGGCGCAGGCAAAGCAGGAGAGATATTCGCACAGAGCATAGCAGATTCACCGTTCATATCACGAAAGGTTATAGGGTTTCTCGACGATGACGGCAACAAGCAGGGCGGTATCATTTCGGGCGTTCCCGTTCTGGGAAGGCTGGCGGACTTTGAGCGCGTACAGTCAGAACTCAATGCAGATGAGGCAGTAATAGCAATCTCTACGGCCTCACGGAAGACTCTTGCGCACATACTTGACCGCGTTGAAGACCATATAGCCCGCGTAATGTATATCCCTGATATGTACATGCTGACGACTTACACTTCAACGATACGGAGCATAGACGGATTACCGGTGATTTCTGCCTCTCAGGGACTCCTGAAACCCACAAACAGATTCATCAAAAGCATTATGGATTATGCCGGAGGATTTGCCGCGCTGGTTCTTGCCTCGCCGTTTATGCTTTATGCCGCTCTGAAGATAAAGCAGGAAGACGGGAAAAAGATACTGTTCATGCACAAGAGAGTCGGGAAGGACTTAAAGCCGTTTTACATGTGCAAGTTCAGGACGATGATACCTGATGCGGAAAAAGTTTTGCAGGAGATGCTGAAAGATGAGAACCTGCGCAAAGAATTCGAGGAAGCATTCAAGTTCAAGGACGATCCCAGAATCACGAAGTTCGGGAAGTTCCTGCGCCGTACAAGCCTCGACGAACTGCCGCAGATATTCAATGTCCTCAAGGGAGATATGAGCCTTGTCGGGCCTCGTCCAATCGTACAGGAGGAAGTGAAGAAATATTACGGCTACAGGACTGCACGGCAGATATTCCACGTCAAGCCCGGCATGACAGGTTACTGGCAGGTTTCGGGACGCAATGACGTGAAGGACTACGGACAGAGAATAGATTTTGATCTGTACTATATACACAACTGGAGCGTGTGGCTGGATATTATTATCATGCTCCGTACAATCAAGGCAATAATAAACGGGAAGGGTGCATATTGATTTAACTCTCTCAAATTCTGTAAAATACGCTTTTATTATTTTCAGAAGGAGAGAGTTAAACAATGACATTCCCCAGCGATATAGAAATAGCCCAGTCAGCCAGCCCCAAACCGATAAAGGACGTGGCCGCAAAACTGGGCATCAATGAAGACGATATAGAACTTTACGGAAAATACAAAGCAAAGATCTCACCGAAAGTTTTACGCTCATTCAAGGACAAACCAGACGGAAAACTGATACTGGTTACCGCCATCACACCAACACCTGCAGGAGAAGGCAAGACAACAATCACCGTAGGACTCACGGACGGCCTTAACGCTATAGGCAGGAATGCTTGTGCTGCACTGCGCGAACCGTCATTAGGGCCTAGCTTCGGACTCAAGGGCGGCGCGGCAGGAGGAGGCTACGCACAGGTTATCCCTATGGAGGACATAAACCTTCACTTCACCGGAGACCTTCACGCGATCACGACGGCACATAACCTTTGCGCGGCAATGCTGGACAACCACATACAGCAGGGAAACGAACTCAACATAGACCCGCGTAAAATCGTGTTCAGGCGCGTAATGGATCTCAATGAACGTGCATTGCGCAATATCATCATAGGTCTTGGAGGAACAGCAAACGGAATCCCAAGAGAATCCGGCTTTGATATTACCGTTGCATCTGAAGTCATGGCTATATTCTGCCTCGCTTCTGACCTCATGGACTTGAAGGCGCGTCTTGGCCGTATGGTGCTTGCATACACATACGACAACAAACCCGTAACCGCAGATGACATTCACGCTTCCGGAGCAATGGCGGCACTGCTGAAAGATGCCATCAAACCCAACTTAGCGCAGACACTTGAAGGCAATCCTGCATTCATTCACGGCGGGCCTTTCGCGAACATAGCTCACGGGTGCAATTCCGTGCAGGCTACACGCTTGGGCTTGAAGTGCGCTGACTATCTCGTTACGGAGGCAGGATTCGGGGCAGATCTCGGTGCGGAGAAATTTCTCGACATCAAATGCAGGACTGCCGGGCTGAAACCTGATGCTGTAGTAGTTGTTGCTACTGTCAGGGCACTCAAGATGCACGGAGGACTCGCGAAGACTGAATTGGCGCATGAGGACTTGAAGGCACTTTCGGCGGGAATACCCAACCTCCTGAAACACATAGAGAACATAAAAGGTTACGGCCTGCCTGTAGTTGTAGCGATAAACAGATTCCATACAGACACGGAAGCAGAATTAGACCTGCTCGCGAAAAAGTGTGAGGAGTTAGGGGCAGATTTCGCGCTTGCTGAAGTATGGGCTAAAGGCGGTGAGGGCGGAAAAGTTCTTGCGCAGAAAGTTGCTGCGGCATGTGAGAAGTCTTCAGATTTCCGGTTCATGTATGACGGGAACATGACACCTAAAGAGAAAATGAATGCTATTGCCACTAAGATTTACGGTGCTGACGGAGTGGACTTCACACCGCAGGCAGAAAAGGATCTGAAGCAGATTCACGAACTCGGCAAGGATAACCTGTTAGTGTGCATGGCAAAGACTCAGTATTCGCTGTCAGATGACCCGTCAAAATTGGGACGGCCTGAAGGATTCAGAATTACGGTGCGTGAAGTGAGATTATCGGCAGGTGCGGGCTTCATGGTGGCGATAACCGGAAGCATAATGACTATGCCGGGACTCCCGAAAAAACCTGCGGCACTGAATATTGACGTTGACGCTGACGGAAAGATTACGGGGCTGTTCTAGCATGGTTGAGACGACGGCAATAATTGACTTCCTGAAGGATTTAGCCTCAAGTTCTCCTGCTCCGGGCGGCGGAAGCGTGGCGGCTCTTTCCGGTGCAATGGGTGCGGCTCTGGTCTCTATGGTGGCGAATCTCACGAAAGGCAAGACGAAATATGCAGAATATCAGGAGCTTGCAGGGAGTTCGGCACTCAAGGCAGAAGGTTTGATGCGTGAACTGCTACAGTGCACTAATGACGATATGACTGCTTTTGACGGCGTGATGTCTGCCCTGAAGATGCCCAAAGATGACCCGGGACGCGCGAGGGCACTTCAGGAAGCATACAAATCCGCAACTACAGCACCGGAACGTACAGCGCAAAAATGCCTTGAAGTAATGAGGCTGTCATATTCACTTGTCGGGAAGTCTAACAGGACTGCGGCGTGTGATCTGTCTGCGGCGGCACTTCAGGCACATGCGGGGATCGTAAGTGCTCTGGAGAATGTCAGCGTGAATCTGCGCTCGATCCATGACACGCAATATACGGCGGACATGTCTTCATGGTCTGAAAGCGTATTGCGTGAGGCAGATGAATTGTTGTCGGCAACTATTGAGGGGGTGAGGGAATGCCAGTTGTGATGAAAGGCTCGGAAGTTTCAGCGGGAATGAAGCCCGTATTGTTGGCGGAGCTTGAAGAACTCAAGGCACGCGGAATCAATCCTGCGTTAGGTGTTGTTCGTGTCGGTGGAAGGCCGGACGATCTCGCATACGAACGGGGGATCACGAAACGTTTTGCGTCTCTTGGCCTCACCGTGAAAGTTCATGAACTCCCTGAAGATATATCGCAGGCAGGCTTCAATGCGGCATTCAGGGACATTAACGGGGATAAAGACATTCACGGAATATTATTGTTCCGTCCGTTGCCTGAAGGTTTGAGCGACGACTACGCACGGCATGAGATTAACCCGCGTAAGGATGCAGACTGCATGAGTCCGGAGAATGAAGCCGGAGTCTTTTCGGGGAATCCTGACTCTTTCGCACCGTGCACGGCTTCCGGAGTGATGGCGATGCTGAATCACTACGGCTATGCGCTTGAAGGGCTGAATGTTGCAATTATCGGGCGCAGTATGGTTGTAGGGCGGCCTCTGGCTATGATGATGCTTGGTGCAAACGCTACGGTTACTGTGTGCCACACAAGGACACGGAATCTTGCGGAGATTTGCCGGAATGCTGATGTGATTATCGCTGCGGCAGGAAAGGCCAGGATGATTACGCCGGAATATGTATCGGAAAGAAGCATTATCGTTGACGTAGGCATTAATGTTGACGCTGAAGGGAATCTGTGCGGTGATGTCGACTATGAGAACGTTGCGCCTGTCGTGCGGGCTGTGAGTCCTGTTCCGGGCGGTGCAGGTGCGGTAACGACATCGATACTTGCGCGGAACGTACTGAAAGCGGCTAAGTTATTGGCATAAGAATCAATCCCCCGTGAAGTTTTTTGCGGGGGTATTGCGTATTTTTGCTTTATGTTTCCAGCAAATTCAATACTGCTGGGGAGCATATTAATCACCATGATGATTCTGAGATTTTAAGGCCGCGTACCGTTTAACGACAATAATTTTGTGAGAGGGTTTCTGTGGCATGAACTCTTCAGGAACGCATCATATCAGGACAGCCGTTGCCTTATCCCGTACTCAATAGCTGCAATGCTGATTGTATATGTGTCATGCACGGCAATAGAGCTTATCAGGTCAAAGATATTTAAGGTACTTTCACGCGGAAGATTATCCTGAAAAACTTTCTTGACGCGGAAAAAATAACAATATATCCTTAATTGTAAAATCCCACACTCAAAGGCAATACGTATAGAAACATTCTGCTGGCGTTTCATAGTCGGCGGTATGTTCCTTGTGTTGCTTAGAGTGCATTCAACAGGAGGTTATATTCTATGAAAAAAGTATCAGGTTTTGCTGCCGCAATGCTGTTAGTGTTCGGCCTCGTCTCATTCGCTGAAGGTTATACGCCCGGCGTGTATGAGTCCGCAAAGAATGGATTGATGGGTAGTGTGAAGGTTCAGGTTACGTTTGATGCTGACAGGATAACTGATGTCAAGGTTACCGAACAGAACGAGACACCTGAATTAGGCGGAGAAGCATTCAAGAAGATGATACCCGCAATACTCAAAGCCCAGAAGGCAGACGTTGAAGGCATGTCCGGCGCAACAGTGTCATCAACAGCACTGCGTGAGGCTGTAGCTGACTGCATAGCTCAGGCATCAGGGACAAAGGCAGAAGCAGTTACGTCCTTCAAGCCCGGCACGTATACAGCGACAGTAACGGGACACAACGGGCCTATGACAGTAGCTATGACCTTCACGGAGAAAGAGATCACCGGCATAGAGACCCAGCACGTAGAATCACCGGGAATCGGAATCGCGGCAATAGAGATTCTCACCGGCGAAATACTCAAGAACCAGTCCCTTGCGTGTGATTCCGTCAGCGGCGCAACAGTAACGAGCGGTGCATTCCTGTCGGCAGTCAGGGATTGCGTGAAACAGACCGGTATAACGCTTTCCGTACTTGAAGCACGGGAGATAGCATACCCGAAGAAGAGTGATACCCCTGTAGAGATGACTGCAGATGTGATCATTGTCGGTGCGGGCGGTGCAGGCTTTGCGGCGGCTACTGAGGCATTAGAGGACGGCGCAACGGTGATTATTCTGGAGAAGAACGAGATGATCGGCGGAAATACGGCACGTGCAGGCGGAACGCTCAATGCTCCAGACCCAGAAAGACAGAGCAAGATGAATCCTCCTGTTGAGGACAGCGTAGAAAAATTCTTCATGAATACCCTTGAAGCAGGAGACTTCAAGGCTGATCCCGCGCTTGTTGCAGTTCTCACCAGAAACGCATTAGACGCAAGGCACTGGCTGACAGATCACGGCACTGTGTGGACTGAAATGGTGTATCAGACTATCGGCGGGTTATGGCCAAGAAGTCTTGACGAGAAAGACAAGATTGCGTTCAACGGGTTTGTTGCTCCTCTGGCGAAGAAAGTTGCGGAACTCGGCGGAAAGGTGATACTCAACTGCAAGGCCGAACAGCTCACGAAGAATGATGCAGGACGCGTTACGGGCGTAACAGCTTTCGACACCAAGAACGGTCAGGAGTACAGGTTCACCGCGAAGAATGCCGTAATCCTTGCGACTGGCGGCTATGCGGCAAGTGCTGAGATGGTGAAGAAGTACAACGGGCTTTCCGGACTCCCGACATCGAATGCCCCGACATCAACCGGAGACGGAATCGCTATGGGTACTGCGGCAGGTGCGGACACATACGGCATGGAGTACGTACAGATTCACCCGCACGGAAACCCGGTAACCGGAGGACTTCAGAGCCACTTTGCCGGAGTCATCAAGAACTCTATCTACGTCAACAGGGAAGGCAAACGCTTTGTTGAGGAAAGCGGGCGGCGTGATGTCATCTCCAATGCAACAATAGCGCAGACAGGACAGATCATGTATTCAATCTTCGACAGTGAGGGCGGGTTCTATGCCGGAGTAAAGACTCTTCCAGACGTTGAATTGAAGAATCTCACGTCAAAAGGTTATCTGTTCGTAGGCAATACCCTTGAGGAATTAGCGCAGAAGGCAGGGATTGACCCGACAGGACTGAAGGCTACGGTAGCAAGGTATAATGACCTTGTTGCGTCAGGGAAAGATACGGACTTTGAGAAGGACGAGGTTGAACTTCCGATAGCAAAAGCCCCGTTCTACTGTGTGCCCCTCTCGCCGACACTGCATCACACTATGGGCGGGCTTCGGATCAACACGGAAGCTCAGGTGCTCAGGCCGGACGGATCTGTCATTCCAGGACTCTATGCGGCAGGAGAAGTTACTGGAGGCATTCACGGCTCTAACAGGGTTGGCGGAAATGCGCTTACTGACGGCGTAGTTTTCGGGAGAATTGCCGGACGCAACGCCGCGAACGACAAATAGAGATATATACTCAAACACAAAAAAGCTCCCCCGAAGTGATTCAGGGGAGTTATTTTTTGCCTCGTTATCTTCTCTTGCGCGAGATTACAGCAGGTATCATCAGCAGAAGCATTATTGCAGTCATGCCGTAGTTGCATCCTCCGCTTGAATCTCCCGGTCCTGTACCTGTATCTTTGAGCGTATTATCGCCGTCTCCCTTTTGGGTATCCGGATTGCCGTTCTGTGTATTGTCCTGTTTCGTATCAGGGTTGTTTTCCTGCGCGGGATCTGACTCCTGTTCCTGTGCTGTATCTGGCGTAATATCCTCTTCAGCGTCAGGTGTTGCGCTAAGTGCAGTGATAAGCTCTCTTCCTGACATACCAGCCGCAAGCAAAGGGGTCAAAAGCTGTGTCTGTGCAGGAATGGGATCTCCGGACTCTACCAGCGTTCCTGTTTCAGGCAGTATAAGCGTCTCGGTGTTGTCAGCAGTGTATGTGTTGGCAGTGTATGTGTTGTACGAAATTTGTCCTGTCTTCGCAAAGTTCACCCATATATCCTGGACTCCTCCGGCTAACGGGGCACTTGCATTCAGGACAGCTTCAGGCACTAACGTCGTAGGATTATTCAGGACATATGCAATCTCGTATGAATGGCACGCCTTGAGAATATCAAGCACATCATTAACGCCATCAGCATAATATTCCCAGTAATACATATACGTTTTGCCTGTTCCTCCTGAAGCCGCATGAGCCTTAGCCATAGCAACAGCAGGAAGACGGAAGAACAGCTCATTGAAGAACTCTGCATATGTCCAAGCAGCTTCCTCATCAGCATGAAGGCCGAGAAATCCATCGAAAACAGCTTCAGCATCCGGGTTAATTGCGGTTATTCCTTCTTTGATCTGAGTGAATGCCGTAGTTATGAAAGCATCGAAAGACGCAACATTGAAATCAAGTGCACCAAGCCAGTAACGCACCTCATCAGCATTGCTCCCTATGAACACATCAAAATTTCCTGCGTTCTGCGTAAATGCCGTGTATATATCTCCGGAAGTCAAAACCCGTCCGTCAAGCTCCGGAAAGTTCATCAACGCATCAAGTTTCTCTGCTGCATTTTGCAAGTCCTGAGATGATACGGACATAAGCCCCGCCATGTCAGTTTTGCCCGTCAGCTTAAGCAGTGCACCGGCAAGAGGCACACAATCGGAACTTTTCGTTGACATGGACACAGCACCGCTCTCAAGTATTGCCCTCTGGAACAGTCCCCGGGCTTCCGGCATGGTCATAATCAGTGCAATGCTTGCCGCACCTGAAGACTGTCCGAACAGCGTTATGTTGCCCGGGTCTCCGCCGAATGATGCTATATTCTCCTTGAGCCATCTCACGCCCTGAAGTATATCCAGAAGCCCTAGGTTGCCGCTGTCAGGATAATCACTGCCGCCGGGAATCTGCGAGAAGTCGATAAAGCCCATAAGGCCAAGCCTGTAGCCTATCGACACAAATATTACGTCATCATGTGCCTTAGCGAAGTTGTGTCCGGTATATTCAGGGTCTCCCGTCCCGTTAGACTTGAAGGATCCGCCGTGTATCCATACCATGACGGGCTTCAATGCCGTGCTGTCATCGCTGGCCTTCCAGACGTTTAGATACAGGCAGTCCTCATCCTGCGCCATCAGTGAAGCGGGGTGCGATTCACCGGGTATCTGTATGGGCATAGGGCCGAAAGCGTCTGCCGGAACATGTTCGGTGCTCTTGTCGGGAGATTCAGGAGCTTTCCACCTGAGAGCATTCACGGGAGGTTTTGCGTAGGGAACGCCGAGCCATGTTATGACATCATCGGAGACGAAACCGTCAAATATTCCGTAGGGTGTATCTGCGGAGACTACTGCCGCTTCAACAGGGGATACGCAAAGGACAGCAAGAAGGATAA
>CAJOES010000010.1 GCA_905233455.1 uncultured Synergistales bacterium
ATAATCCGCCTGTTCCAGAAGTTCTGCGTCCGCGCCATAGCTAAGCTTAACGGGTCGCCCTCTGTCCCTGCACTGACCGGATACCTATCTACCTCATCACACAATAATATTCTAATAGGTCTCGACGCAAGGCTCGCAGGGCTGTTAGCGCCGCTCATCGTGATATGTCCGCCGGTGTAACGCTTATGTAGTAACGTATTCCCGCTGTCCCTGCTTCTGGGATCTTTGATTTTTCCTTGCAATACTGGTGTGTCTCTTATCATTGGAGCAAGCCTGTCTTTAGAGAACGACATACCCATCTCAAGTGTGGGATCAAGCAACAATATCGGGCTGGGTTCTTGGTCTATGAAGTAGCCTATGACGTTTAACAGAATTTCAGTTTTGCCGATTTGCGCCGCCGTCATCATTACGACTCTTTCAGTCTGGGAATCAGATACAGCATTCATAACTTCCCGCTGATATTCTGCCCGTGAAGTTCTCCATGTACCCGGCTCTGCGCTGGCTTCAGGGGGAATGCGCCGGAACTCGTCCGCCCATTCCGACACCGTCAAATCAGGCGGCGGAAGCCATACACTGCTATTCTCGCATAGAAGCCGCCGCACTCGTAATTCGTCTTCCGTCATAGTCCGCAAGCTCCTTCAAGGCTTCATTTATTGCCGTTTTCAGTTTATTCTGCATCGTCATCAAGTCCTGTCCTACAAGTTCAGGGGCAATTTTTACAGGTATTGCGAGCAACCGTGTTTTAGCGTTTGATACGTTATCTGCCCAAACTTTTATTACTGCTGAGGCTCGGTGCAATTCCCCGCGCTGTTCCGCTAATTCCGTTTCCGCAAGTTCTGCCTGCGCTGTAACGAGGCGGGTACGTGCTGCCGTAAGTCCCTCGCTGTCGAACTGGTTACGCCAGAATGCCTCGACCACATCACCAAGAATGTACTCACCTTCTCCTGCTTTGGGGATTATTCCAGTCTCAACAAGCCTATAGAATGAACGCTCTGGCAGGTTCAGGAATGAAGCAGCCTCCGGTGCAGTAACCTTTATGCTGCGGAAGTTACGGTTCTGATTCTTCCGTTTTGACATCGGGATCACCGTCAATATGAGCTAAAAGTTCTTCAACTTCGTTAATGTCTTTTCGCACCTTAGCCTTGTATATCCGTCCAGACGATATTTTTTCCCATTCCCGAACATAACCAAGCATGTAATGGAGCATGTTGTACATATCTGGAGCGGCGGCAATAAGGCGTGCATTAGCCCAATCGTGTCCTTCATGCCACTGGACAATATGAGCAATGAGTTGGCCATTTCCGTAATCGTGTCCGGCCTCATCATCGGCGTGAGCCTGACGTACTGTGTGAAATTTCTCGCCGTAAAATGCTTTCCATTTTCCTGTGGTGAACTTACTCAAAATAGACCTCCTTGATTTAGGCAGTGAAATAAAAGCGTTTTGGCAGAGAATGAAAACAAACTTGATGAACAGCAGGGTGTTGCTATAGTGGGCGGCAATAGAGGCGGAGAATATACCACCTCGCTATTAATGTGTAGCTGTCCTGATTTTGCCAAAAGACACAAGCCATGCAAGCATATGTATTTTCTTGCACATCGTTTAGGTGTATTTAACCCATATTTTTAGCAAGGACGTGATTATTATGAGATTGAGCAAATTATTGAAATCTTTATCCGCAACATCATTAGCTCTTATGTTTGTTGTGTCGTCAGCTCCAGCAGATGCTCATCCGGGTAGATTAGACGCTAACGGTGGTCATTACAACCGAAAGACAGGAGAATATCACTATCATAGGAGTCCTTCATCCGGTAGCACGACTAGAACGACCGCAAGAAAATCAACACCAGCAAAGAAAACGGTCACCTCAACGAGAAATACTACTCCGGCAAGCGTAAAACCTGGCGATCCTCAGACCGCTTCAAGCAATGCAAATAAAAAGCTGAAGGATAATCATTTTTTCCTTGAAGATGAGATAAACAGGGCGTATCAGGAAGAGCAAGCCTCTGATTTAAGGCTAACCGATGAACAGCGGAAAGCCATCATAGAGGAATACAACAGTGCGAAAGCAACAAACACGAAAAGATCAGAGGGTTTCGGTTCAACGATACGAGACACGCTAGAAAAGTCATACTATCAGGCTGGGGTTCTGCGGAATATGATGCTGAAGGCTTGCCGGGAAATTGCTAAAAAGTATGGTATTCAGCCCGGAGATGTCTACGCCATAGCCAACGCACAGTGAAAATGGGGAAAGATGAGCGAATCCAAAAGATACTGGACAGCTGGCGCGGTTCTCAAAGGCTGAAAGAGGATACATGGCAGAATGTGCGTAATGTGCTGGATTTTTACGGCTTCACATATGAAAGAAAATCGGATTGGGTATGTCTCACCCTGAATTTGCGGAGCTTGCTAAAAATCCACGTTCGAAAGAATTTTTACGTACCTATAAACTGGGAATGAGGGGTGAATTTTCTTTAGCAGTAACTCATGGCGCAAACCGGAAGTCCGGAATGGTTATCAGGTGCTACTTGAATGACATTTTGAAATATATCGAGTTGCTAGAGTTTCTGCGAATGAGAAAAGGGCGGCAATGAAAGATTTAGATTATTACATGTCCCTGCCTTATGAAATTAAGGTTCAGGAATTAACGGAAGATGACGGCGGGGGAATTATGCTGTCGATCCCGCTTTTAGGCGAGGCGGCTGTGCGCGGTCATGGTGATACGTACCCTGAAGCTAGGGCGAGGCTTGAAGCTATCAAGAGGGATTTGCTGGAGATATGGCTTCAAGAAGGCTGCGAAATCCCTGAACCACCTACCGAAAGCGGACAAAACTGGCTCGCTGATGCAAATGTGTATATCCGGGAGCTTGGCCTTGTTGAGGCATAATAAAATACGCAGGGAATATCTCTCTGCGTATTTATCAAGCGATAACGCTGACAGCAAAGACACCACCAGCGAAATTAATGCTTATTATAAACTGATAGTTAATGAATAGCTATATAGTTTGGCTAGGCCGTATAAAGAACCGTAGAAAGATCAAACTATTTTTATTATTCAAATCCTCAAACATTCAATCAGCAATAAAAATTTTTGTGTAATAATTGTGCTGTGCTAAAATACATTCTGCATTAATTCAGGAAACCAGAAAGGAAACAAAATCATTATGGCAGACATAATCGGACTTACCTGCACCCAGTGCAAGAGACGCAACTACACAACCACCATCAATAAGAAAAAGCAGAGCAAGAAACTTGAAGTAAAGAAATACTGCAAGTGGTGCAATGCTTCAGTTCTGCATAAAGAATCAAAGTAGCAAGTTGCTAAAACAAGAAGCCTGTTGTAGAATTTAGCCTGTTAATTTTCACGCAGGTCCGTGGCTCAATTGGCAGAGCACTGGTCTCCAAAACCGGGGGCTGCAGGTTCGAGTCCTGCCGGGCCTGCCATTTTTATTGAGGATAAGACAAAAATCAAAATGGCAAAGACAACCGCAGAGAAACCAACAAAACTTACAGCAATAAAAACATTCATACGTGAAGCAAGAGCCGAACTCAGAAAAGTTACTTGGCCGACGCGCAGGCAAATATGGTACTGGACGCTTGTTGTTATAGTGTTCACTCTTTGCGTGTCGCTGTATCTTGGGCTTATTGATTTTCTTCTTGCGTGGCTTTTCCGCACGTTATTAGGTTAAAGGATAAATCATGCCGGGAGATCGCCGCTGGTACGTTGTACAGACGTATGCAAGCTATGAAAAACGGGTGGAGGCAGACCTTCGCCAGCGTATAGAAGCCATGAACATGAAGGATAAGATCTTCAATGTTCTGATACCGACAGAGACAACGCTTGTAGTGAAGGACGGAAAGAGCAAGCCTGTTACGCGCAAACTGTATCCGAGCTATGTGCTTGTTGAGATGATTCTTGATGAGCAGTCATGGTACGCTGTTAGGCACACGCCCGGGGTAACAGGTTTCATCGGTGCAGGAACTCACCCGATACCGTTATCACAGGAGGAAGTCAACCGGATAATGTCCGGCATGAAGAGCGACAATGATAATCCCAAAGTCGAAATAGACCTTAAACCCGGCGATACTGTAAGGGTTATTGCTGAAGGTGAAATGAAGGGATTTACCGGCCCTGTTGTTGAGGTGAACGCAAAGAAAAGGCGCGTGAAGTTCAAGAGTGATGTACTCGGCGGGGCAGTATTAGAGACTGATTATAAGGCCTTAGAAAAAATCTAGGGCTTTATCATAAAAAGAAAGGAAAAATTTTTATCATGGCTAAAAAAGTAGTAGGGCAGATAAAACTGCAATTACCTGCAGGAAAAGCGACACCCGCACCTCCTGTAGGGCCTGCACTGGGACAGCACGGCGTTAACATCATGGAGTTCTGCAAGCAGTTCAACGCTAAGACTTCAGATCAGGCAGGATTAATCATTCCGGCAGTAATCACGGTATATGCTGACAGGAGCTTTACATTTGAGCTGAAGACTCCTCCTGCGGCAGTACTGCTGAAGAAGGCCGCCGGTATAGAGTCAGGTTCAGGAGTCCCCAACAAGACCAAAGTCGGCAAATTAGCCCGTGCAAAGGTCAGGGAGATAGCGGAACTCAAGATGAAAGACCTCAATGCGAACGATGTAGATGCCGCTATGAGAATGATAGAGGGCACAGCGCGTTCTATGGGGCTCGACATAGTGGACTAACCCACACGAAAAGCGGAAGAGTTTTAGACACTCGCAATGACCGCAGGAGGTACAGAATGAAGAGAAGCAAAAGATACAGGGAAGCTGCCGCCAAGATCGAAACCGGAAAACTTTACGGGCTTCGTGAGGCTGTAGAGCTGTTCAAGGGCATTGCAACGGCCAAGTTCAACGAGAGCATAGAAGTGCATGTGCGTTTAGGGATTGACCCCAGACACGCAGACCAGCAGGTCAGAAGCACGGTATCACTGCCTCACGGGACAGGCGTAACGAAAAAGGTGCTCGTCATCACACAGGGCGAGAAGATCAAAGAGGCTCAGGACGCAGGAGCAGATATAGTCGGCGGAGAAGAGATCGTAGCTCAGATTCAGGGCGGATTCATGGACTTTGATGCAGTTATCGCAACCCCGGATATGATGAAGTCTGTCGGCCGTCTCGGCAAAGTCTTAGGGCCAAGAGGACTCATGCCCAGCGCAAAAACAGGTACGGTAACGTTTGAGCTTGCCAGCGCAGTGAAGGAGATCAAGGCAGGCCGTGTTGAGTTCCGTGCAGACAAGGCAGGAATCACGCACAATGCGGCAGGAAGAAAAGATTTCAGCGTCGATGACCTTTATGACAACGTGAAGGCATTATTGCAGGCGATATACAGGGCTCGTCCGGCATCAGTGAAAGGGACGTATGTTCGCAGTATTGCAATAGCTCCTACGATGGGGCCGGGAATCGCTGTAGATCCTGCAGCTGCCCAGAAAGAATTAGCACTGTAAAAATTTTTCGCATATAATAATTATCAGTTCCAAAGACAGCAGGGGCATTAATGCTTAAATATCCTGCTCAGGAGAGAGATTGAAGAGAGTGTATAATAAGCTCCTCCTGATGTGGAAATGTCGGGAGGAGTTTTTGCTGATATTAAAGGAGGTGAAAAAGAAAACATGCCGGCAAAAATAAAATATGATTTAGTTGCAGGACTGCGGGAAAAGCTGGAGAAATCCAAAGCTGTATTTGTTGGTGAGTATCGCGGAATGACCGTTGCACAGAGCACAGATTTGCGCAAGAAGGTACGCGAGGCTGGCGGAGAGCTTAAAGTAGCGAAGAATACCCTTTTTGCTATCGCCATGAAGGAAGCAGGGCTGTCCGCGCTCCCGGAGGACATGATGAAAGGGCCGAACATCTATGCGTTATGCTATGATGACCCCGTAAGCGTGGCTAAAGTCCTCAAGGAATATGCTAATGACAGGACACAGAAAGCGTTTATCCTCAAGGGCGGATTGCTCGAATCCCAGCAGTTAGATCTGAATCAGCTCATGGCTCTTGCGGAACTTCCCTCAAAGGAAGTCATGCGGGGTCAGGTCGTCAGGACAATCGCCGCTCCCATTTCGGGACTGGTCAACGTTCTGGCCGGAACAATGCGCAATTTCGTTACCTGCCTTGCCCAAATACGGGACAAGAAAGAAGAAGGCAGTGCGGCGTAAAATTATTTATATTATTTATTCGGAGGTATTTTTATTATGACAAAAGAAGAAATCATCAGTGCTATTGAAACAATGTCAGTCCTTGAGCTTTCGGAACTCGTAAAGGCTCTTGAGGATAAGTTCGGCGTATCGGCTTCTGCTGCTCCTGTTATGATGGCGGCTATGCCCGGTGCGGCTGCGGCGGCTGCTCCTGCTGAGGAGAAGACTGAATTTGACGTAGTCTACAAAGGGCCCGGCGCAAACAAGATCGCGGTAATCAAGGCAGTACGTGAGATCACATCACTTGGCCTTAAGGAAGCAAAAGAACTCGTAGACAACCCGCCCAAGAACGTGAAGGAAGGCGTTTCAAAGGAAGAGGCTGAGGAGATCAAGAAGAAGCTCGCTGAGGCCGGAGCTGACGTAGAAGTTAAGTAGTTTTTTGTGATTACAACAGAGGCTCGGTATATATCAGGGCCTCTTTTTGTTATATACAGGAGGCAAATATCAAAATGAGTACCCCCAGCAAGAAACATATAATAATCGGTATCGTTTGCGCGATATTACTGCTCAATATCATGTGGACGGTCATGCAGAACAAATTCACCCCAAAACTTGATGAAGTTAAAGCGGACATGAAGTCGGGGATTACTGCCATTGAACAGAGAGTTACGAAGCTGGAGCAGGGAGGACTTCCTGATGTTGCAGAGCTGAAAGAGGACTTTGCGGCATTGAGGGCAGTATCGGACAAGTTTGCGGAGAGACTCGCTCAGGCTGTGAAGGCAGAAGAAGAACAGCTTGCTTACCTTGAGGCACAGGTTGAGGCACAGAAAGCCCGTGTTGAGGCATTAAAGAAGCTGGCAGGAGAATAAGCACACCAACATAAACGCATCATAACACCTCCATATACACACAAAGAGACCCCGACATTATATCGGGGTTTTTTCGTCATCTTCAATTTATTCTGCGGAAATATTTATTGATTCAGTCTTGACAGATACCCCCCCCCCTTAACGTATAATTGCTGAAAAGTCAATAGGTATAAGGAGGAATTTTCATGAGGAAATTTTTTGCGCTCATTACGGCGGCAGTGTTCGTAGTTGCTCTGGCTTCGGGGGCTTTTGCGGTAGAGTACGGCGGGACTGGCTATGAGACAGAAGGCTATGATGAGGATCATGCTTGGGAGATTAGTTCGGCGGCCACTTTGGTGAAAGTGCGGGATGACATCAATAAAAATTACGGCAGTGTCCGCGCAGGCTCATGCTTCAAGTTCACGAGTGATATTGACCTTACAGGGGCGGCTTATGAGAATTGGCAAGCAATTAACATAAGGCGAGAACAGGACTTCACTTTTGACGGAAACAATCACACTGTGAAGTTAAGAATTGTCATTAACGGCGGAGATTTTATTGACGCAGGATTATTCGGAAATATTGAGAAGGGTACGATCAAAAATTTATCAGTAACAGGCTCAATAAGATCTAATGCGGGCTGGGGGAATAGGGCAGGCGGAATTGCGGCAGGCATTCAATCAGGCACTATAAGTAATTGCAATTTTGACGGTACGATTGCTAACACATCTCAGTATGGATTTAGCAATGCTGGCGGAATCGCAGGGGTTGCCGGAAAAGAAGGTGTCGTAAAGATAACTAACTGCAAGGTTGGTGCAAATTCAGATACTGCTATAAGTTCGTATGGTTTTGGCGTAGCTGGCGGCATTGTCGGAACTTTTCACGATAATAATACCTCAAACAGGATAACAGGCAACTATGCACGTGTTACGCTTGAGAGTGATGACGAAACAGGAATGATATACGGTGCACGGGACGGCATAAACGGCACAGTATCCGGTAATACCGAAGTCAACCCTGAAGGCGATGATGACGACTCTGGAGATAATACTAACGAGGACGAAGACCGCATCAGCAATAACGACAGCGATAATACCAACGGCAACAACAGTAATTCCGGCGGCAGTACACCCGGCAATAATAATAGCAATCCGGGGCAGGACAGCGGCGGGGACAACAGCACAGACACCAACACCGGCAGCAATAACAATACGGGCAATGATCCCAACGGTACTAACGGCAACACAGGCAATGATACCAGTCAGAACAGCACCAATACAGGCGAGACAGTCAACAATCCTCAAGCACAGAGCAACATCAATGTGAACGGCTCCGGCGGCGGTTGTGATACAGGACTCGGATTCTTAGGGCTTATGCTGGCACTAACATTACTGCGCAGAAAGTAACCACACCAACATGCAAAACGAAATCCCCCGGCCTCACAATCAGGCTGGGGGGTTATTTTGTAGTGAAGTGTGCTATTATTCTTCATGAGGTGAGAAATTACTTGAATGACATAAAGCAAATCCTCATAGACTGCAAAGACGGCACAATTACACTGGAAGAAGCATATTTGAAGCTCAAGGAAAAACCCTTTGAGGATATAGGTTATGCAAAAGTAGACCTGCACAGGAAATTACGCCAGGGAGCTGCTGAAGTCATATACGGGGCAGGAAAGACTCCCGAACAGATAGCAGGAATAATCCGCGTAATGAGTTCCCATAACGAAAAGACAATACTAATCACGCGCCTATCACCGGAAGCACATGCAGAGCTTAAACGCTTGGGCTGTGATGTCGATTACCATGCTGACGCAAAAGCCGGAATCTGCGGACGCATACCAGAACCTGAAGGAAAACATTTTGTCGTTGTAGCCACCGGAGGCACGAGCGATATTCCCGTTGCAGAGGAAGCCGCATTAACCGCAGAAGTTCACGGCTGCAGGGTAAAGCGTCTCTATGATGTTGGTGTTGCAGGACTTCACCGCGTATTGTCCCATATGGACGACATCATGAGCGCAAGTGTCATCGTAGCCGCTGCAGGCATGGAGGGAGCATTAGCCAGCGTTCTCGGAGGTTTGGCGGACTGTCCCGTAATTGCCGTGCCTACAAGCGTGGGCTATGGCGCATCTTTCGGGGGAATCTCCGCGCTTCTCGCAATGCTGAACTCATGCGCAAGCGGTGTAAGTGTCGTCAATATAGATAACGGTTTCGGCGCAGGTTATCTCGCCTCAATGATAAACCGAATCAGGACAGAAGGTGAATAATTCTTGTTCGGGACAGATATAGGCATAGATTTAGGCACTGCTACAGTACTGATATTCGAGAAGCATCACGGGGTTACTTTGCGTGAGCCTTCAGTCGTGGCAGTGGATCAGGATTCAGGGGACATTCTCGCTGTGGGATATGAGGCAAAAAGCATGGTCGGCAGGACTCCCGGCAGCATAATATCAGTCAGGCCGTTACGGGACGGAGTTATCGCGAATTACGCTATGACTGAGGCAATGCTTCAGCACTTCATGCGCCGTGTAACGAAAGGGACGCAGAGATTCTTCCGCAACAGGGTCATGATCTGCGTGCCATCCGGAGCTACTGACGTTGAACGCAGGGCAGTGCTTGAGGCGGCATTAGAGGTTGGTGCTCGTGAAGCGTATCTGATCGAAGAACCTATGGCGGCGGCTATCGGGGCAAATCTCAACGTTGAAGAGGCCCGCGGCAAAATGATTGTCGACATAGGCGGAGGCACTACGGATATTGCGGTAATATCTCTCGGCGGCGTTGTTGTGTCGAAATCTTTGCGTTTGGGCGGCGATAAGTTCGATGAAGGCATTATGCGCTACCTTCGGCGGCAGTACAACCTCGCTATAGGAGACCAGACGGCAGAGAACCTCAAAATCATGATAGGCACGTGCATTCCCTTAGAGGAAGACAAACGCATGACAGTTAAAGGCAGGGATCTCGTGCAGGGACTCCCCAGACAGATAGAGGTAACAAGCTCTGCAGTGAATATGGCTATAGGCGAGATGATTCAGACACTCATTGACGGCATACGCAATGTACTTGAGCTTACCCCTCCGGAACTTTCCGCCGACATCATAGACAGGGGAATAGTTCTCACAGGAGGAGGCGCACAGCTCAACGGCCTCCCGGAACTTATAGCACAGCAGACGGGCATAAACTGTTTCACTGCGGAAAAGCCTATGGACAGTGTTGCACTCGGAACAGGAAAAGCATTATCCGAAATTGATAACCTTCGCAGCACGGGCAGAAGCTCAATGCTGGTGAATCTAAAACGTTTGAGCAGAAAAAGATACTAAAGGGGTGAGCAGCTTTTCATGAACAGGGGAATATACGAAGCAGCTTCCGGAATGCTGGTGCAGGAGACTCATTTAGACGTAATCACCAATAACCTGGCCAACGTAGATACGCCCGGATACAAACGCCGCATCAGTGCAACAGCAGATTTCTCTGCAGTCCTTGACCGTATCGAGAAGGTTTCGGAGGACGGAGAGACGAAAATCACTACGGTATTGCCCGCAGATATGCCCTTCAAGGGACGGCAGCCTATAGGATCTCTTGCACTTGCCGCAATATTTTCTGAGGACGTTATGGACACTTTTCCGGGTGTCATCAAGCACACTGAAAGCCCGCTTGATATTGCTATTGACGGGCCGGGATTCTTTGCTGTTGCTGATGAAAACGACAACACTTTTTACACACGCGAGGGAAATTTTGTGCTGAATGAGAACGGTAATATTTCCACTCCGGACGGATTCATGCTTCAGGGTGAAGGAGGAGCTTTGACTGTCGGCAATGCAACTAGTTTTGAGATTACACGGACAGGACAGCTCATAGTTGACGGCGAGAATGCCGGGCGTATTGCAGTGTTCAATTTCGAGAACCCGACATACCTGCGCCACGAATCACGCAACCTTCTGTCACCTACAGAACAATCAGGAGAAGCCGAAGCAGTGCCGAATATAAAAATATGGTCGGGATCATTGGAGATGTCTAACGTTGAAGTAGTTACCGAGATGGTGAGAATGATTGATGCACAGAGGATATATGAAGGGGCATCAAAGGCATTGATGACACACGATGACATGACCAGCAGGTTAATCACATCATACAGCAGAGGATAAAAGGAGGGAGAAGCATAAAATGTTACGGTCATTATGGACCAGCGCGTCAGGAATGATAGCACAGCAGACTCACCTTGACGTTGTTACGCACAACCTTGCGAACGTCAACACGCAGGGCTACAAGAAACGCCGTGCAGATTTCAACGATCTCATGTACCAGATATACAGGGAGCCCGGCGCACCTATTGAGGGAGGTTCTGTAGTTCCTACAGGCGTTCAGGTTGGACTCGGCGCAATCGTTACAGCCACGCCAAGTTTCATGGTGCAGGGAAACTTCCAGATCACTGACGGCCCGCTCGACTGGGCAATAGTTGACGACAACGGATACTTTCAGGTAACCATGCAGGACGGCAATATCGGCTACACTCGCGGAGGATCATGGCAGATTGACGATCAGGGGCAGATAGTGAATGAAGACGGCTTATTGCTTGAGCCTGCAATTACCATTCCCGAAAATGCAGTGTCAGTACAGCTATCACCAACAGGAGTCGTAAGCGTGCGCATTGCCGATGAGATAGAGCTTCAGGAAGTGGGGCAGCTGGAACTTGCACGGTTCGTGAATCCTTCAGGGCTTAGGGCTGTAGGAGACAGGCTGTTTGTTCAGACACCTTCAAGCGGCGAACCCATTACCGGAGCACCCGGTGAGGACGGAATGCCGCAGGTAAGGCAGAACGTGATAGAAATGTCTAACGTTCAGGTAGTTGAAGAGATGGTTGAAATGATTGTTGCGCAGAGAGCATATGAAGCCAACTCTAAAGGTATTCAGACAGCCGATGACTTATTGCGCATAGCCAACGGACTTAAACGCTAAATACCAGCCATGAAGCACAGAATATTACTGCAGGAGTGTCTTATAGTGATGCTCCTGTTTTTGTCTGCTGAGGCATATTCCGCACAGAATGTCCGCATTGATGTCCCTGAAGTAATTTACTCGGCAGAAAGAATCTTCACGCTTGGCCAAGTCTCCAAGATTACCGGAGGGAATGTCAGGACTAGAAGGCTTCTTGAAGGGCTTAACGTTTATGCTGACGGGGACAGGCTAGCGCGCAGGGAAGTGTTACGCGCCATCAATGACAGTGAAGCCAGTGATGCAAGAATAGAACTGTATATGCCGCAGTACTCACGCATAGAAGCCCCGGACTATGAGGGGAATTTTACGGAGACTTCAGCCCCGCAGGAACGAACTCCGCAGAATGCCTCAAGCCTTGCACCGGTGATAAAGTCCCTTGCGTCATGGACAGGTGATGTTGAAGTGTCTGCCTCTTCACCCGTGCCTGAAGGAACGCTGATAGACCCGGCAAGCATGATTCCCGGAACTCCGGCGGCGACTCTCAGGTTCAAGGATGGTAACGGGCGCGTAAAGTCTCTTCCAGTCCGTTTGACGTGGACGCAGAATGTTATGGTTGCATCGCACAACATCAGAAAGGGAGACAGGATTTACCCCCGTGATGTCTTTTCCCGTCCCATGAAGATAACCAGACCGGGAATGTACGCTTCAACGCCTGAAGAGATTTCCGGATTCACCGCAAACAGAGCCGTCAAGCAGGGAGAACCTATAGAACTGCGCAATCTGACGAGTTCGCTTGTAGTGCGCAAGAACAGGCCGGTAAAGATTGTTGCGCGTTATGGTGCTGCAACTGCCACTATTGACGGCATTACGCTGGAGGAAGGAAAGCCGGGAGAATGGGTTAAAGTACGCAGGGCTGATGACAGGCATGTTACGTTAAGGGCTAGAATTATTGATGAAAATACTGTAGAAGTTCATGTAGAATAATTTTCATGGAGGTGTTATTGAAATGCGTAAATGGTTTTTATGTGCTGTATTGCTGCTGATTATGTCCGGCAGTTCCTGGGCGGGGTCATTATGGAACGATAATGCTAACTGGTTTGCTGATGAAAGGCCTGGACGTGTCGGCGATATAGTGAATGTTCTTGTAGACGAACGCACCAACGCAAAAGATGAAGCAGAAATGAGTGTGAGCAAGACAACAAACAATCAGGTCGGCAATCAGGACGGTGCAGATGCCGGGCTTCTGAACTTCATACGGCGCATAACGTTTCAATCGAACAATTCATCGAACGGCAACGGTTCTGTGGAACGCACGCACCGGGCAACAGCAACTATGGCATGTCTCGTAACTGAAGTTCTGCCCAACGGAAATTTAGTGATTGAGGGTACAAGGGATGTCCGCACAAGTGATGAGATATTACAGCTCCAGTTAACCGGGGTAATCAGGCCGCAGGACGTTAATTCGGACAACGAGATTCAGAGCGAGCTTATCGCCAATGCGGAAATAGCAGTAAAAGGCAGGGGCATGATCTCACGTACCCAGCGTGTAGGAGTAGTTACCCAGATACTGCAGGCGGTGTTTTAGGCATGAGAAAATTTTTGTTCGCAATCCTCATTCTTGCCTTTACGTGCGGGAATGCTTTTGCGGCGGCGGTCAATCTTCGTGATATGGACTTTGACCGGGTCAACCCTGAAGTGAGAATAAAAGACATAACTGAAGTTGAAGGATCACGCGGCAACCAGCTATCCGGGATCGGACTCGTTACAGGCTTGAACGGTACAGGGGATAATTCGCAGATGGCCGTACAGATGATGCGCAACATCATGCGCAACTTCGGCGTAACCCTCGATGCACGCTCCGTAAGAACACGAAATATCGCCGTAGTATCACTGACTGCATCACTGCCACCATACGTAAGGCCGGGCCAGAATATAGACGTGAACGTCAGCACTATGGGCAATGCTTCAAGCCTTTCGGGAGGCACGCTGATTCAGTCTCCATTGAGGGCGGCGGACGGAAGGGTCTATGCTGTTGCGCAGGGGCCTGTAATCGTCGGCGGAGGCAGTGCTCAGGGCGGAGGTGCGGCACGTACACAGAACATACCGACTGCGGGAAGGATTCCGGGCGGTGCAATCGTTGAACGTGAAGTGCCTGCTGAATATGTCGGAGGCGGTCAGGTTGCGTTCCTGCTGAGAGAACCGGACTTCACGACGGCACAGAGAATCGCTGATGCAATAAACAGGGTGTTCGGTGTTGTTGCGTATGCTGAGGATGCCGGGCGCGTATGGGTAAATCTTCCTCCGCAGTACCTTCAAGCACCTGCGGCGTTCCTGTCTCATGCCGGAAACATTGAGGTTGAGCCGGACACGTCAGCTAAAGTTGCTGTGAATGAGAGAACCGGGACTGTCGTTATGGGCGGAAATGTCCGCATAAGTTCTGTCGGTGTTGCGCATGGGAATCTTGTCGTTACTGTCGGCGATGATTCTACTGTAGTTCAGCCGGAGAGCATGAGCCAGGGGGTTACGGCCATACAGAGACGCACTGATATTACGATGGACGAGGAAGGCGGGAGCATGATAGCTATGCCGGCAACTACTACGGTTCGTGATATGGTGAGGGTATTGAACTCTCTCGGTGCTAAACCCAGAGACATTATCGAGATATTACAGGCAATCAGCAAGGCAGGGGCTTTGCATGGCGAGCTTGTTACTATGTGAGGTTTTGACATGATTAACGGAATAAGCAGTGCAAAGATATTCAGGACAGATATAGATCCCGAAGTGCACAAGACCAAAGAGGCACAGCAGCTAAAGGAATCATGCCAGCAGTTTGAGTCTATCTTGTGGGCTAAACTCTGGAAGGATATGCGCAAATCTGCAATGGAAATCAGCGGTTCAGACAAGGAAAGGCCGTGGAAGCAGATGGAGGACTTATCGCTTGAGATGGCTTCTGATGATCTCGTTGAAGGCTCAGGAGGCGCGGGACTCTGGAAGATGCTCTATGACAGCATGATCGGCAAACTTGCGGCAGATATGGACGCAGAGCAGTTAAAGGAAGCTAACGAAGAAGCTGCACGGCTTGACGTTCAGGCATAAACAGGCAGACAGATATTTTCATCATCTCTCTGCTAAAATAGCGGAGAGGTGATTTTTTTATGCCGGTAAATCTCAATGACGCAGAATATTTTGCAGACAAAATCCTTCAGAGAGTGGATCAGCTCATCAATGAACGCAACATACTGAAGCGCGAACTTTCGAGGCGGTCTAACGGAAGCCTTGAGCATGAAAAAGATTTTGTACGCACGTATCAGGACAGCATAATAAACGCGGCTTCGGCTTCGGACAAGATAACGAGGCTTGAACATATGCTGATGCTGAAGTAATGAGGGAATAATCATGAGGACTTCAAGGGACGTGTTCCTGACTATAGGCAAGGGAACATACACGATACATACACCGCTTGACACGGAGGAGCTTGACCGAGTAAAGAGCCTTATAGATGAAGCCTGCGGAGGTGTCGTGAAGGGAGCAAAACAGGAGGATATGTTAATGCTTACGTGTTTGAGGCTGGCATATTCGCTTGACTCTGTGAATGAAAAGCTGCGGAAGGTTCTTGAACATATAGACGGGGAGGCATGATAGATGACAAATATAATTTTCGGGCTGGCGATTATTGCCGGAATATATTTTGCGTTCAGGTATATCGGCCATACGAAACACTGCAATCATAACTGTTCGGAATGCCGTCATCCCTGCCATATCAGATAGCTTAATCCGCGCAGGCTGTAAGAAATAAATTATTCCCCGTGATATTATTTCGGGGTTAATTTTTTATCGGAGGATATTTATTCGTCATGAAAGTAATATTGAAATCAGACGTTAGCAAGCTCGGTAAAGCAGGATCGCTAATCGACGTAAGCGACGGATATGCACGCAATTTCCTTTTCCCGAAAGGCCTTGCAGTAGAAGCCACGCCCGGCAAGCTGGCAGAATGGAAAGCAGAACAGGCACGCTTGAAGGCCAAAGACGAGAAGAGACACGCAGAAGCCCTTGAACTGCAGAAAAGGCTGCAGGGAAGAACTGTACGTGTTGAAGGCAAGGCTGGCGAGAACGGGAAACTTTTCGGGAGCATTACCGCCGCACAGATCGCAGAAGCACTTGAAGCACAGCATGATTTAAAGGAAATCGACAAGCGCGACATCAAGCTCGATGAGACCGTAAAGCAGGCAGGAAACTTCAGCTTTGCCCTGAAACTTTATCCCGGCGTTCAGGCTGACATGACATTAACCGTAACAGTTTCATGAACCCCGTAACACCGCAGAGCTTAGAGTCAGAACGTGCAGTGCTGGGAGCCTGTATCATCTCGAAGGAGGCTCTCGGCAGTGCAATAGAGATTCTCCGGCCTGAAGATTTCTACGATCCCGACAACAGGAAAGCATATGAAGTCTTAACCAGCATGTACCTTTCTGACCGTCCGGTAGACTTCATCACTGTATCCGACGAGTTCAGGAACAAGGGAATATTTGAGCGTCTCGGAGGACAGAGCTATATTGCCCAGATAACCGGCGAGGTAACTACAACCGCTAATGTAGGCTATTACGCTGGGATAATTCATGAACGTTCGGTGCGCAGGAGGCTCATAGAGGCAGGACGGCAGATCATGGAGGCGGCTTACAACAGCGACAAGAGTACGAAAGAGATCATAGAGACTGCGGAAAAACTGTTATATGAGGCCGCACAGAACAAAAGCTCATCGGAATTCAGGCACGTCCGCGACATAATCAGCCCCGTATTTGTCGGTATAGAGGACAGGTTCAGGCAGTCTGATGATCATGTTGCAGGATTCCCTTCAGGCTTTGCGGATCTCGACAGCTATACTGGAGGACTTCAGCCAGGAAGCCTCATCATTATTGCGGCTCGGCCGTCTATGGGCAAGACTGCATTTGCCATGAACATTGCGCAGTTCGGAGGGAATGAACAGAATCTGCCCGTGCTGGTATTCAGCCTTGAGATGCCCGCAGAACAGTTAGTGCTCCGTATGCTTTCGGCAGAATCGAACGTAGATTTGTCCCGCCTCAATGCAGGAACTTTCAACACAAGCGATTTTGACTTAGTACGCGAAGCATGTGATGTCCTGGCCCGGCGCAACATATTCATCAATGACGATTCAAACCTAACCGCAATGGATTTCAGGACAAGGTGCAGACGCTTCAAGACACGTTACCCCGATTTGGGACTCGTGATAGTGGACTACTTGCAGCTTATGACTACGGGAGCACGGGGCAATGACGGAAGGCAGCAGGAAGTTGCGGACATTTCCCGAATGCTGAAGGCCGTAGCGCGTGAGCTGAACTGTCCGGTTATCGCATTGTCGCAGCTGTCGCGCGAGACGGAGAAACGCACCGAGAAGAAACCCCAGCTTTCTGACCTTAGAGACTCCGGAGCTATCGAGCAGGATGCTGATGTAGTTATGCTTATGTTCAGGGAGGATTACTATACCGAGAACGAGAATAACGAACTGCAGGACAGCAAGGCAGATATACGAATAGCAAAGAACAGGAACGGAAGCACAGGAACTTTTCACCTGACATTCAAGCGGGAGATTACGAGGTTCTTCAATTACGGTGAAGGATAATGATTTGCCCCCTGCACATAACAGGGGGGATTTTTCCTACTCCGTGTGCAATGCCGCTATAGGATCAAGGTTCGAAGCCTTCCATGCCGGCCAGAAACCGAACAGCACGCCCACGAACGCCGAGAAGCCTGCAGCTATAACAACGGACTGCACCGAAATCACCGTAGGCCAAGACAGGAATTTTGTTATCCCTTTCGATATTCCCACGCCACCGGAGATGCCGATTATACCGCCTAATAACGACAGCACTACAGCTTCAGTCAGGAATTGTACGCGAACATTTGACGGCCTTGCACCGACTGCCATGCGTATACCAATCTCGCGAGTCCTCTCACTTACAGACACCAACATAATATTCATGATGCCTATTCCGCCTACAAGAAGTGATATTGACGCAACAGCACCCAGAAGCATACTCATTACGTTAGCTGTGTTTGATGCGTTCTCCATTGCCGAAGTCAGGTCGCGTATCTGAAAGTCATTCTCTACGCCTTCAGTGAGCTTGTGCCTCTGCCGCAGTATTGAGCGTACTTCCTCCATAGCAGTATCAAGAACATCACGTGTCTTAGCCTGAACGTTGATTCTGTTCACCGCGCTAACCTTGTTGCCGAACCGCACAAGCCTTCTCTGCGCAGTAGTTACCGGGACGAGTATGAAGTCATCCTGATCCTGCCCCCAAGAATTAGCCCCTTTCGCCTTCATCACACCGACAATCCTGAAGGGAATATTCTTTATGCGTATGTTTGCGTCGAGAGGGTCAGAATATCCGAAGAGTTCTGTTGCTACTGTCTTTCCGATAACGCACACCTTAGCCGCAGACCGAACGTCGGCATCAGTGAAACACGCTCCCGATTCAAGCTCCCATGTCCTGACAGGCAGAATTTCCGGAGTACTGCCCGTTATGCTGGTGTTCCAGTTGGAATTGCCGTAGATCACCTGTGCACGGGTATTGACCTCCGGGGCTGTCCTCTCTATTGCGAAGCTCTCATCTGCAAGCGCGCTGCTGTCCTCAAGCGTGAGACTCTGCCCGCTTCCTGCCGCACCTCTTGCGCCTGTTGAGTTAGGCGGGGCTGGCATGACTATAAGCAGGTTTGCACCGAAGCCTGACATGAAGCCCTCTATCTGCTGTGATGCACCGTTGCCTATTGCTACCATCGTGATTACTGCACCGACACCGATAATTATTCCCAGCATGGTTAATATTGAACGCGTCCTGTTGCCCAGAAGAGAACGCAATGCTGTCCTGATTATCTCCATATGAATAGACCACTTCCCGAAAAAATTTTCATGACATTATAATTTAATCACCTGTCAGTGTATTTATTAAGGAGAAAATTTTTTTAATGCTATAATAAATTCAGTCAGCCAAAATTGCTGAATACATACAGGGAGGAAATATTTTCATCATGGAAGCAACATACAAATCATACAAAACATCGTGGAAAAGTTTCTACAAGCTCATTTGCTTGATGATACTTGTCTTGGTTCTCGCTTTTGCCGCAAAATATGTCGGGCCTTTTGCAGGCTGGTCAAAATGGATATGGATCGCCGCAGGAATTATTGATGTCCTTATACTTCTTTATATCATCGTGCAGAGAACTACAATGGTTCTTGTGCTCAAGGATAACCCGGGCAAAGCAGAAGATCAGGAAGTATCTTTTGTTACCTGCCACCCGTTAAAGCCGTTCAGCCCGGATTTCAGGGAGTCTATTGAAATAGGACTCTCAAACATTATGCACATTAAGATCGGACAGACAATGATGCAGACTGTTCTGAATATCGGCGACATTGTCATAACCTCGTCAGGCACAGGCTCGGAAGAAATCAAGGCCAAGAACATACCTAACCCTCAGGCAGTCCGCGATGAGATCCAGGTTCACGCAAGAAGGTACTCTATGCCGACAAATCCTGCTCCTGTTTCTGCGCCGGAAGCATAATCGCTTTTGCTTAACTACACGCAGACAGAAATTCGGGAGCCTGCCCTCAAGACAAGCCCCCGTTTTTTTATGCCTTTTTTCTGTTCAGGCACTCTTTCATTATCCTCATCATCTCGTCAGACTTAAACGGCTTAGGCAGATAGTCATCAAACCCGTGCGCAATATATTCTGCCCGTGCGTTGCCTCCAGCATTGGCCGTAAGCGCAATGAACTTAGTACCTTCCGCATATTTCTTCGCGTGTTTCAGCGTCTCTATACCGTCCATACCCGGCATCTTGTGATCCAGAAAGACTACATCATAATGTTCTTTCTTCATCATCTCTAATGCGTCTTCACCGCTCTCTGAAGTGTCAACCTGAGATTCCGTAACTTTCAGCATACCCTTAGCCACAACCAGATTCACCGGCGTATCATCAACCACTAAAATTTTTGCGTCCGGCCACACCGAAGCACCCTCGTCAATATCATCTTCAGCTTCACGGTTCATCATCTCGTTGTGCAGGAACTCCTCATATTCTCCTACAGTCATATTGCTTCCAGTCGCAAGCCTCTGCATGACCTCAAATGTGAACGTGCTTCCCTTGCCGTAAGTGCTCTCGACGGTGATTTTGCCGTTCATTATGTCCGCAATGTTCTGCACAAGCGTAAGGCCAAGCCCTGCACCGGGAATATTCCGCGTCTCAAGGATATTAGCCCGCTCGAAAGGCTCAAAGATATTTGCGCGCTCCTTCTCACGCATACCGATTCCCGTATCACTCACCGCGAACCTGAGCAGAATATTTCCCCCGGTCTTGTGCTCCCCGGTAACTTTCAGGGTAATGCTTCCCTTGATGGTATATTTTCCTGCATTATCCAGAAGGTTAATCAACACCTGCTTTAGCCTCAAAGCGTCCCCGAAAACGTGTTCAGGAAGGTTTTTATCCGCGTCAAGAATGAACTTCAGCCCCGCCTTCTGCGTTATCCTGTGTATAACGTACCCTTCGCACTCCTTCAGCAGTTCCCACAGATGATATTCATTCTCGAAAAGATCCATTTTCCCCGCCTCAATCTTTGAGATGTCAAGAATATTGTTGACCAGAGTCAGCAGTGAGTTTCCCGCCCTCCTGATGTCCTCCGATGCCTTGCGCGTTGCAGGGTCAGGGTTCTCCGCCATAATCATTTCGTTTATGCCTAAGATTGCGTTCATGGGCGTGCGTATCTCGTGTGAGGTGCTCGCGAGGAAGTTGCTTTTTGCCTTGTTCGCCACATTGGCCTGACGTATTGACTCTTCCGTCCGTATCCTTGCATCCTCCGTTTCTTTCTGTGCAGTGATGAGCTTCCGGTATGTAGGAGCTTCCATGTAGAAGAAAGTGAAATACAGCATCAGAGTAGCTATCGAGTACACTAACGCTATATCCTGTTTGAACAGGTACTGAATGACGAATGAGTCAATAAGCAGCAGGAACATTAGATTCATTACGATGAACTGCCCGTTGCCGTAATACTCCTGATGAATTAGCTGCAGGCAGAAACCTTCAGTTACGAACAGCACAGCAAAGCCTGGAGAAAATATCATGTAAATATTCTCGTCGTTCCTGAACATGAAGAAAGATATTATACTTACGCACAGCATAAGAAAATTTATGCTGGTGAAACGCTTGGAGATGCTCCGGGTGTATGCGGCAACGTAGCACATCAGGCAGTAAGCGTTAATGTTCACGGCCACGAAGAAAAGTTTTGTGTACAGCACCGAAATATCCATTTCGTAGAAAATTTCTATTGAGACCTCAAATACTGCCGCCGCAAAGGTAGATATTACAAGCAGAAGAAACCTTCTGTTTATCTCCGAACTGACAGCCATGCGCCCGCCCAGAAACATAGCAAGCACCAGTAAAAAAGGTATCATAGTGAGTTCAAGCCATATAGGCTCCAAGTTATACGCCGAAATCATACTTAATGCAGGACTCCTTTGAAAATAAATGCTGATTATAGAAACAAGTATAGCATTTGATATAATTCAACTCACACATCACATAAATAAAGGAAAGACCTTTTTATTCATCATGCAGAATAATGATAAACATTTAGAGAGAAAACTTACCCCGTTAAATGTATGGTCGCTGGCATTCGGCTGCGTAATAGGCTGGAGTGCCTTTGTCATGCCCGGCACTATATTCCTGAAGAATGCCGGGCCTATGGGGACGCTTATAGCGATAGAGACAGCTTCATTCGTCATGCTGATCATCTCCTACAACTACAGCTACATGCTGAAGAAATTTCCGATGGCAGGCGGAGAGTTCATATACGCAAAACATGCCTTCGGGAACATTCACGGCTTCCTGTGCGCATGGTTCTTGAGCCTCTCGTACCTGTCAGTTATCCCCCTCAATGCTACAGCACTGAACCTGATCATGCGGGCAGTGTTCGGCGAGGCATTCGAGTTCGGCTTTCACTACGTCATTGCAGGGTATGATGTCTACTTCGGGGAAATGCTGTTAGCTATAGGTGCTCTGGTGCTGTTCGCGGTCGTCAGCTCTTTCGGCATACAGTTCACGGGAAAAGTGCAGACATTCATGGTTATGGTTCTGTTAGGCGGAATAATCATCGTCCTGTGCGGCGTAGCATTCAGCCCTTCTTCCAGCACAATGAACCTCATGCCCATGTTTCACCCGGTAATGCCGAACTTCTCACGTAGCATAACGGCTCAGGTAATAGCAGTCCTCGTAACAGCCCCGCAGTCATTCGTAGGGTTCGACACAGTTCCCCAGCTCATAGAGGAGTCTAATTTCCCTGCAGAACGCCTCAAAGTAGTTATGGACACGAGCATAATCTGCGGTGGATTCGTGTATATCGTCCTCACTATGATTGCATGTTCCGTCTTCCCGGCAGTATATACGGCATGGTTCACGTACATAGACTCACTGCCACGCCTCAGCGGCATAGAGGCAATTCCGACACTGAACGCGGCATATACTGTGATGGGGCGGGCAGGACTGTTCTGCATCGTCGCTTCAGTCATTGCGGCAATGCTCACGGGTATTGTAGGGTTCTACACGGCTACAAGCAGAGTCCTCTACTCTATGGCACGGGACGGCATGATCCCTTCATGGTTCAGATACCTCAACAAACACGGAGTACCCACACATGCAGGGCTGTTCTGTCTGGTGATAGCCGGTGCTACGTCGCTTCTTGGCCGCGCGGTATTGGGGTGGGTGTTCGATATGGCCTCAATCGGGGGATCTATAGGCTTTGCGTACACGTCAATATCAGCCTGCAAGTATTCATTCACCGAGAAACGTGCTGACATTATGATATTCGGCATACTGGGCTTCGTGTTCTCGGTAAGTTTTGCGGTGCTGCTGCTTGTGCCTATTCCGGGACTCAACGTATCACTGAGCACTGAGTCATATATTCTCCTCATAGTATGGTTAGTTTTAGGTGCTGTTTTTTTTTACAGGAGAAATTTAAAGCATGTCAGAGAGCAAGCCAAAGCTGCAAAAGAAATTAACGCTGCTTAATGTCTGGTCTCTTGCATTCGGGGGAATAGTAGGCTGGGGATCTTTCGTGATGCCCGGCACAGTCTTTCTGAAACGCGCCGGGACTTTAGGGACTCTGATCGCTATGGAAACTGCGGCGTTAATCATGCTCATAATGTCATACAACTATGCTTACATGCTCAAGCGTTACCCCGTATCCGGCGGTGAAGTCGTCTACGCAAAACGTTCTTTCGGAAAGACTCACGGCTTTATATGCGCGTGGTTCATGAGCCTCTGCTATATCTGCATAATTCCTATGAATGCTACTGCTTTATGCCTCGTCTTCAGGGCAGCAGCCGGGAATCTCTTTCAGTTTGGCTTTCATTACGTGATTGCGGGGTATGATATTTACTTCGGCGAGATGGTTCTTGCCCTTTCCGCACTATTCTTCTTTGCGTATGTATGCTCCCTTCCTGTCAGTGTTGCCGGCAAAATGCAGACGGTGTTTGCCGGTTTCCTCTTGGGAGGGGTATTAGTCATCCTTGCCGGGGTAATATTCGACACAAGCATAACATCATCAAAGCTCCTGCCCATGTTCCACCCGAAAGACTCATCGCACGGAAGCTATGCCGCACAGGTTATCTCCGTCCTTGTAGTAGCTCCGTGGGCATTCGTGGGGTTCGACATAGTGCCGAAAGTCGCCGAAGAGTCCGCATTCCCTGCCGAACGGGGCAAAAGCATAATGGACTCTGCAATATTGTGCGGAGGTTTCGTGTATGTCGTCCTTGCACTGATTGCCGCCTCCGGGACTCACGACAGCTATTCCGGCTGGGTTGAGTACGTCGGCGCGCTCCCGGAACTCTCAGGAATCTCCGGCATTGCGACATTCTCTGCGGCACACAGGGTTCTCGGCAGTGCTGGTGCAGTCATCATCAGTATTGCGGCATTGATGGCCATGCTGACGGGCATTCTTGCGTTCTATACAGCAACAAGCAGACTCCTTTACGCTATATCCGGCGAGGGTATGCTGCCGTCATGGTTCGGCGAACTGAATCACAACAGCGTCCCGTTCAATGCAGTGAAATTCTGCCTGATAGTGTCTGCTTTGGCTCCCTTTGCCGGACGAAACGCACTGGGCTGGACCGTCGATATGTCATCAATCGGCGGTGCTGTAAGCCTTGCGTACACGTCCCTTGCTTCCGTACACTTCGCGCTCAAGGAGAAACGCACGGACATGATGATTTTCGGGAGCGTGGGTTTCGTGTTCTCACTCATGTTTGCACTGCTCCTGCTCATCCCGGTTAAAGGCTTGGACTGCTCGCTTGAAGGCCCGTCATATATCCTGCTGGCTGTATGGGTTGTGCTGGGATTCATCTTCTGGAGAAGGACACTCAGGAACAAGCATTAATCCTGTTCTGCCGGGCTTCATCACCTGCTGATTTTTCATCCCTGCCTGATACAATTTACCCTACATTCATCAAGGAGGATATATCATGGCGGCAGAAAATTTCTCACAGCGTTGGCAGGGCAAAGGCGATGAACTCAGCGACACTCAAATATTCTGGGTTGAGTTCCTTCACGACATCTTAGGCATTCAGAACCCTACGCTGTATATACAGTTCGAAAAACGCGTTGAACTCTCTCACATCAGCTTCATTGATGCCTATATCCCCTCAACAGGCATAATCATTGAGCAGAAATCTTCAGGGACTGACCTCGACAAGCCCCAGCTTCAATCCGACGGCACTAATATCACTCCCTTTGAGCAGGCCAAGAGGTATTATGACTGGCTGCCGTTATCACAGCGCGGAAGGTTCATCATCGTCTGCAGCTTTCAGGAACTCCGCATTCACGACATGGAGCACCCCAAAGACGCACCCGAAATCATCACCCTTGAAGCCCTCCCGGCAGAACGGCAGAAGCTCGCATTCCTCGTAGACACGGAAAAACCCGCACCCAAAGAGATACTTGAAGTTCAGCTTTCAGTCAGGGCAGGGGAGCTTATAGGCAGGCTCTATGATGCACTGCTTGAACGCTACATAAACCCAAAAGACAAAGACTCACAGAGAAGCCTCAACGTATTCTGCGTCCGTATGGTCTTCCTGCTGTATGCTGAAGACGCAGGATTATTCGCTAAATCACAGTTCCATGACTACCTCAAAGCGCATCAGAACTCCGCACGCGATGCACTCCGGAAGCTGTTTGCCGTGCTCAGCCAGAAACCGGAAGAGCGGGATCCCTACCTTGAGGCAGAACTTCAGGACTTCCCTTACGTCAACGGCGGGCTGTTCGCTGAAAGTGATATTGAACTCCCCCAGCTTGACGGCGAACCATTGCGCATAATCCTTGAGGAGATGAGCGAGGGCTTTGACTGGTCAGGCATATCACCGGCAATATTCGGCGCGGTATTCGAGTCCACGCTCAACCCGGAGACACGGCACACAGGAGGTATGCACTACACTTCCCTTGAGAACATTCACAGGGTAATTGACCCGCTCATCATGACGGAACTGAATGAAGAACTCAATGCGTTAATCCCGCTCCCGGCATCACGCGTCAGGACTCAGAAATTACGCGCACTCCAGAAGAAGCTCGGCACGCTGAAATTCTTTGACCCGGCCTGCGGTTCCGGGAACTTCCTCACAGAAGCATACTTGTCTTTGCGCAGGCTGGAGAACAGGATACTTGCAGAACTCTCAAAGCAGATTTCATTCACCGACACCGAAGAAGAGACCGCAATACGGGTATCCATCTCGCAGTTTTACGGCATAGAGATAAACGACTTTGCTGTTTCTGTTGCGCGCACGGCCTTATGGATTGCAGAGGCTCAGATGTGGAACGAGACGAAATCAATCGTGCACTTCTACGGAGACCTCCTGCCCCTGAAATCCTACAGCAATATTCTTGAGGCAGACGCTCTATCGGCTGACTGGAGCACCGTAATCACTCCCGGCGAAAACGTATTCATCACCGGCAACCCTCCGTACTTGGGATATTCCTCACAGTCAAAAGACCAGAAGAAACAGACTGCGGAAATATGCGGAACGGGCAAAATAGATTACGTTTCATGCTGGTACTACAAAGCATCACGCTTCATTCAGGGAACAAGGGCAAGGGCAGCTTTCGTGTCGACGAACTCAATCACTCAGGGCGAACAGGTCAGCATGGTCTTCAAGCCACTGTATGAGAAGCTCGGCATACACATAGACTTTGCATATACTAGTTTTTTATGGGACAGCGAGGCGGACGAGAAAGCACAGGTTGAGGTTGTAGTTATAGGCTTCAACGCTGTTCGTGAGGAAGAAGGCCCGGAAAGGCAGAAGCGTCTCTTCCGTCCCGACGGCAGAGTCAGGCTCGTGGACAACATTAATTTTTATCTTGCCGCTGCCCCTAATGTGTTTGCGGAAGCACGGCCTCATGCCATGCGGAAAGATACGCCTGATGCAAAAAGAGGGAGTCAGGCTACAGACGGGGGAAATCTTATTATGACGGAGGAGGAGATGAAGGAACTGGTTAAAGCGAACCCGTTAGCAGAAAAATTTATACGTCTTTTTATGATGGGTGTAGATTTTATTCGTAATACGGCGCGTTACTGTTTATGGTTGCTTGGTGCAAGCCCCCGCGATATTAAACAGTGCCCGAAAGTTATGGAGAGAATAGAGAAGGTAAAGCAGTTCAGGTTAGCGAGCAAAAAGAAAGCAACACAGAAAAAGGCAGAAACACCGTACTTGTTTGATGAGATAGTTGAATGCAAGACAGATTATATTGCAATCCCTATAGTATCATCAGGAAAGAGAAGCTATATTCCTATGGGCTGGCTTTCTTCTGAAATAATACCCGGCAACAAACTTTTCGCTATAGAGAATGCAGAACTGTATCATTTCGGCGTATTAACATCGCGTGTACATATGGCGTGGGTTAGGAGTGTCGGCGGGTATTTCGGGAAAAGCTACAGCTATATCAACACGGTAGTATACAACACGTTTGTATGGCCTGAACCATCAGCGCGGCAGAAGGCGAGGATAGAGCGAACTGCGCAGATGATACTTGATGCGAGGGCTGCGCACCCTGAATGCACGTATGCGGATCTGTATGATGATAACGTTATGCCTGCGGATTTGAGGAGGGCGCACAACATGAATGATTCTGCTGTGTGCAGTGCTTACGGGTGGAGTGATGATACGGAGGAGGAGGAGATAGTATCGAGGCTGTTTGAGCTGTACTATGCCATGAAGTGAGGAGGTGAGATGAATGGATGAAGTGAAGGAGCGGAAGGTCATGAAGTGGGCTGAACCTGACCATAAGCTGACGGATGAGGAGATTCATGTGATGCTTGAGACGTTCGACTATGATACATGGCTTGCGGAGTTCGACGAGGACGGAGAGTCAATGCCAGTATATGACATGTTCGGGAATCCTACGCGTGATACTTTTGCGGCTATGTATGAGGATGAACACGGTCTCGGTGAGGCTATGACTCTTGATGAGCTGTTTGCTGACTGGGACATGCTTAGGGCTGAGGTTGAAGATGAGAGAAATAAAGCAGCGTGCGCCGTTTAGACGTGATTTGAAGCGTGAACTTAGGGGTGTATATTCCGGTGTTCTGCAGAAGGGCGGGGAGCTTGAACATATTGCTGCGCTTCTGCGGAATGATATACCCCTTCCGCCTAAGTATAGGGATCATCAGCTTCGTGGCAAGTGGGAAGGCTGCCGGGAATGTCATATCAGGCCGGATCTTTTGCTGGTGTACAGGTATGAAGGAGACTGGCTGGTACTTGAGCGGCTTGGGAGTCATGCGGAGATTTTCGGGCTGTGAGTTTGCGCACTATGGGAGGAGGTGAGGATTATGGATGAAGTGATTGAGAGGCCGAAGCAGAGCTATGTATTTGACCGGAAGCTCAGTGATGATGAGATTGAAGAACTCATAGAGAATTACGACTATGACCCGAAATATCTTGACCCGGATTATGATGACGGCGGGACGGAGCTTGACCCGGTATATGACAGGTTCGGCAACCCTACGGAATCGCTGATTCGTGCGCTGTATGAGGACAGGCACGACATAGGGAGCGAACCTATGACGCTTGATGAGTTTTTTGCTGAACTGAATGAACTGCGGGCTGAGGCTGACAATGCGAGAGATAAAACGGCGTAACGAATTTAAGCTAAACTTTACACATAAAAAAATTCCCCCTGCCTTTTGCGACAAGGGGAATAATTTTAGTTGAACTTTCTGCGTTCCTTGATCCTTGCTGCCTTCCCGCTGAGTTTGCGCAGGTAATACAGCTTTGCCCTTCTGACTTTTCCCTGCCTCTGAACTTCAACCTTGTCGATTGACGGGCAGTGAACCGGGAAAATTCTTTCCACGCCGACACCGTTCGAGATCTTGCGCACCGTGAAAGTTTCATCGAGGCCTCCGTGCTGTCTGGCAATGACTATGCCCTCAAAGACCTGTATACGCTCCCTAGTGCCTTCCTTAATCTTTACGTGCACCTTCAGAGTATCCCCCGGCCTGAAGTCCGGCAGCGGGTTTTCCCTGTAATAATTCTTCTGTACTAAATCTACTGCGTTCAATTTCGTGTGTCCTCCTGTAGTTATTCAACGCTTTCCTAAAAACCTGTCTAACGCTGTCCCTATGCGTATATTCAGCGGAACAGTGCTGCTATGTTCATGAATATAGCCCGAAATGCCTTCAGTCCCCTCAAAGTCCGAATCATTCTGCGCAAACACGAAAAGTATATTTCCTTCATGTTCCAGGCACCTGCGCTTGACCTCTAAGCTGTGCTGTGAGTTTATGCCCGCCTCTGCAAGCACCTTCACCGTTAGAGTGCCCGGCTCCTGAAGTTTTCTGATGCTTCCGGTAATTTTTGCCTCCGGATATGATGCCTTCAGTGCCTCCCGAAGTTCCCGCGTGTGTGCGATCACATGCGGCCTTCCGAGTTCATACGCCCTGCAGAGCTCCGGGACTCCTGCAAGTTCTGCGCCCTCATCACCTGCAATCACTGCGACATTCACCGAACCCGAAAGATATTCGCGGATTGATGCCCTCGCTATGAGGTCAGGACGGCGGGTCAGAGTCCTGCATACTGCTTCATGCCGTCTCCACTGCCTGACTGATTCCCGATTGCCGGACAGCAGAACTTCAGGAACATTCATACCCTCCCATTCTGCCGGTCTGGTGTAGCTGGGATTGTCGAGCATTCCCCGGTAGAATGAGTCTTCCACCACTGCACCGGACTTGCCGACAACTCCGGGAATCAGGCGCATCATGGCATCAAGAAGCATCATTGCCGGGATTTCTCCGCCCGTCAGAACGCAGTCCCCTGCACATATCTCAAGGTCAACATATTTCTGCGTGAAGCGTTCGTCAATGCCCTCATAGTGCCCGCATATGATAATAACGTGTTCCTGGCGTGCAAGAGTCTCTATGATCTCCTGACTGACCATGACTCCCTGCGGCGAAGGATATACCACGAACGGTTTTACGCCGTCAATGCGTGATGCGTCTAATGCGTCCTTGAGTTGCGGAGCGGCGTACAGCATTCCGCCCGAACCGAAAGCATAATCGTCCAGCTGCCTGTAATTACCCCGCCCGAAATCGCGGAGATTCACGAGATTTGCGCCGACAAGCCCGCCTGATAGTGCCCTCCCTGAAATGCTCGTAGTCATGAAGCTGGCGAACATCTCAGGGAATGCGGTTATTATGCTAACGTTAATGACTAATCCTCGACGATGTCAACATCAACCCTCTCTCCGGCCTTAACTGCTGCCGCTTTGGCCAACAGCCGGATAGCGTTGATCGTTGCTCCTCTCTTCCCGATTACTCTCCCCACGTCCTCATGGGCAACCCGAATCAGGATTTTACTTCCGCCTTCACCCTCGCTGCTTTCTACCTCTACTGTGTCAGGCTGCGTAACAAGGTGTTTGACGATAAACTCTACAAGCTCTTTGTAATTGACCATTAAAGTGGCACCTCCTGTTTTATTCGCGGTCTACGATGAAAGAATTAATTTTCTTCAGTGTTCTTAAATTTGTCCCAGATTCCCTGCTTTTTTAAAAGCCCGCGCGCCGTGTCCGAAGGTAATGCTCCATTCTTCAGCCAGTAAAGGGCACGCTCCTCATTGATAGTAACAGATGCAGGATCAATCATCGGGTTATACGTCCCTATAAGCTCGATAAACTTCCCGTCTCTGGGTGAACGTGAATCTGCTACAACAAGTCTGTAGAAAGGAGCTTTTTTCCTGCCCTGACGCGACAAACGAATCTTTACCGCCATTCTATGATTTGCACCTCCTATAAAGATTTTTACCTGCCAAAATTAAACAAATTACGCAGTTTCCTGCCTCCCCCTGAGTTAGACGAGAAAGCCTTAAACATTTTCTTCATCTGCTCATACTGGGCAAGCAGTTGGTTAACGCTCTGAACCGATGTACCGGATCCCATTGCAATGCGCCGTCTTCTTGAGCCTTTGATTATTTTCGGATTGCGTCTCTCTTCCGGTGTCATTGCCTGAATTATTGCCTTGCTGCGCTTCAATGCTGATGCGTCAACATCATCGGCCCTGAAATTTTTTATCTTATCCAGTCCGGGAATCATGCCTGCTATTTTTCCTAAAGGCCCTAACTTCTCTAACTGCTCAAACTGAGTTAACAGCATCTCAAGGTTAAACTGCTTCGATAATTTCCCGGGCGTTGAGATTTCCTGTTTGTCTATTCCTGCCGCCTTTACCCGTTCAACGAGTCCCTGAATGTCCCCCATACCCATAATTCGTCCGGCCATTCTCTCCGGGCTGAAGGGTTCTAATGCGTCAGTGTTCTCGCCTACACCCGCAAATTTTACGGGGACTCCTGTTACTGCCCTGATTGCGAGTGCGCTTCCTCCGCGTGAATCTCCGTCAAGTTTCGTGAGGATTAATCCTGTGAGGCTCAGCAGCTCGTGAAAACTCTTTGCGACATTAACGGCTTCCTGACCCATCATAGAGTCAACAACTAGTATCTTCTCGTGAGGGGGCAGAACTTCGGCTACAGCTTTAAGCTCATTCATGAGTTCTTCATCTATGTGGAGCCTTCCGGCAGTGTCCAGTATGATTATGTCGTTCATGTGGGCTTCTGCATACTTCCTGGCCTCACGTACAACCTTCAGGACATCTTTGCCTTCCTCGCCGTAAAACGCAACCTTCGCATCATCAGCAAGAACCCGTAACTGTTCGACTGCCGCAGGACGGCGTAAATCGCACGCAACGACTAACGGATTATGCGAGCCTTTCAGATACCGGGCAAGTTTCACCGTGCTTGTAGTCTTGCCTGATCCCTGAAGTCCGGCCATAAGTATTACCGTTGGAGGCTTCGGAGAGATTATGAGGGGTGCGGCTTTACCCATTAATGCGGTGAGTTCCTCATACACTATTGCGGCTATGCGGTCATTTGCCGTTATGGACTGCAGAACTTCAAGAGTTACGGCGCGTTCACGTATCTTAGCGATTAAGTCTTTCGCAACACGGAAATCAACATCAGCCTCAAGCAATGACCTTCGGACTTCCCGCAATGCGGCATCAACGTCAGCTTCAGACAGTTTGCCCTTGCTCCCCAGTTTCGAGAATATGCCGGATAATTTTTCCTTCAGTGCGTCAAACATGATTAGTTCTCTCCCTCCTTTGCCTGTAATTTTCTGCGCAGGTCTTCATTCTCCTGCTCTAACTCTTTGATTCTGGCTTCAAGCTGTCTGGTGTTCATGGCAAACGATAATTCACGTTCAATCCCTTCAAGTTTCTCCATGACATGCCGGACGAGTATATATACTGCCTGCCTGCTCATCCCCAGAATCTGCGCTGCTTCCGTCGGAGTCAGATCCGAAAAGCATAATGTTTCGTACACTTTCCGCTGTCTTTCCGTAAGAAGAGGGGCGTAATAGTCGTATAACAGGTTGAAATATATTCTGCGTTTCAATAAATCATTGTCGTTGCTGTTCATGAGTGCATTATAGGCAAGGCGGGTTATTATTGTCAAGTAATTTTGCTTTACGGCATAATAAAAACCCTCCCGCACAATCACGGAAGGGCAGAAATTTTTAGTGGTTAGTCGTGATTCGTTTTTGCTGTCATTCTGTCCATGAGAACAGGCGACAAGATACCCAGAATGCACAGCGCAATCAATACCCAGCATACCGGCGTAGAGAACAGTATACGCGGGTCTCCTCCCGACAGAAGCAATGAACGCCTCAAACCCTTTTCGCCTATCGGGCCGAGTATCAGCGCAAGAACTATAGCCGCATTGTTGAGGCCGAATTTACGCGCAAGCCAGCCGATGACTCCGAAGATGAGCATGATCACAACGTCAACAAAATTCTGATGGATCGCGAATGACCCTACAACGCACAGAATCGTTACAGACGGTATGAGGATAGCATCAGACAGCCGTGCCAACTGCGCAAAGCCACGGCATCCCAGCAAACCTATTCCCAGCATGAAGAACTGAATCAGCACGAACCCCGCAAAAAACGTGTAGGTCATTTTCGCCGTATCACCGACAAAAAGATTAGGCCCGGGTGTCAGCCCTTGAATGATCAGTCCTCCCATAAGGACAGCAGTAACGCTCTCGCCGGGAATGCCTAACGTAAGCATGGGTATCAGTGAACCGCCCGTAACAGCATTATTTGCCGCCTCAGAACCTGCAACACCCTCATAGCTTCCGTGCCCGTAAAGCTCCTTATGCTTCGAGAACTGCCGCGCCGTGTTGTAGCCCATGAAGCAAGCTATTGATGCCCCTGCCCCCGGAAGAATCCCGACAAGATTCCCGATGATCCATGAACGCCCGATTGTAGGCGCAATCTCTTTCAGCTCGTCTTTCGTCAGAAGCATTCTGTCATTGAACTTTGCCGCTTTTGCCCTCTGCCGTATCTTAGATTCTGCAAGCACCAACGCCTGACTCATAGAGAACAGACCGATTAATGCGCACGTAACGTTGATTCCCTCATACAATGAAGCCTGACCGAACATGAAACGCTTTACCCCCTGCATAGGATCCATTCCGATCGTCGACAGCAGAAGGCCAAGTGCACCGCTCATCAACCCCTTCACCATAGATTTTGACGACACGCCCGCAATGATCGTGAGTCCGAATATGGACAGCCAGAAATATTCAGGAGAACCGAACTTCATCGCGAGCTGCCCCAGCAACGGCGCAAAGAAATACAGGGATATGCACGACAGAAGCCCCCCGAAGAATGATGCAATGCAGGCAGTTCCGAGAGCTTTGCCGGCCTGGCCCTTTAGCGTCATCTGGTAGCCTTCTATTGCAGTCGCCGCACTTGCTGGAGTGCCGGGAGTGTGTATCAGTATTGCCGAGATTGACCCGCCGAAGATTGCACCGCAGTATATTGCACCTAGCATGATCATTCCCGTTGATGCGTCCATAGAGAATGTCATCGGGAGCAGCAGCGCAACGCCCATAGCCGCAGAAAGTCCGGGAAGACAGCCTATAACGATCCCGATAGTTACTCCGGCTATCATTGCGAGAATATTGACGGGATACAGCGCGCTGATGAATCCGTTTCCCATGAGTGATAATGTCTCTGTCATCATTCCACCGCCTCCAGCATGTACCAAATCTCGCCTTCAGGCAGACGCACTTCAAGGAACAGGGTAAACGCGAAGTACACCAGCAGGAAAAGAGCAATTTCGGCTAACAGTATCTGCCACAGTTTTACGCGAAGGAACAGCAGGCTTGCAGTCATGAACAGGAAACTGGCAGGATAAAATCCTATATACGGCATGAGCGCGAGATACAGCACAATCATAATGAAGAGCGTAAAGAACTGAGACGGCAGAAAGTCCCTGAAGTCCTCAAGCCCGCTCGTAACTCCTTCACGGATTGCAGAACGTATCATGTTGATTGCGTGTAATGTCGTGAGTCCTGCAAGAAGAGCATTTACGCATAAGGGATAAATCTGTGCGGCTTTGGGAAGCTGTAACGTCATATACAGGAAGAATGCGCATACACCGTACATGACCATACAGACTCCTATGTCAGTTTTCTTCATAATAATATTTCTCCTTTCGGGGAACAAAAAAGCAGGAGGGCGTTGAATCTCCTCCTGCCGTAAGTGCATGATAATATTTTTACTCCCAAAGTTTTGCTACTTCATCGGTGCAGAATTCATACTGCTGATTGATGAGCTTTCCTGTCTCTTCTGCATTCATGAACAGCGTAGTTATTCCGGCTTTCTCTGCGGCCTCTATGTAGTCAGGGTTATTCATTGCCTCCCAAAAAGCCTTCTGGTAGAACTCTATAACGTCTTTGGGTGTTCCTTTTGGTGCAACTATTGCCCTTGCGCTGCCGTACCACTTATTATAGTAGCCAAGTTCGCCTAATGTCGGGACATCGGGGAATTTTGCCATGCGTGAAGCGTCGAACACACCAAGAACCTTGACTTCAGACAGCATTGACACAATATCTGCCTCTTTTGCTACGGAAAAATCAACCTCACCCTGACGCAGAGCAAGAAGCTGGTCTGCCGTGCCGCCGTAAGGTATCGCCATATACGTGAACCCTGCAGATTTGGCGAGAAGTTCCGCGCCGATATGGTTGCTGGCCTTCATGCCGTTAGTTGATGCCTTGAGCTTGCCGGGGTTCTCCTTAGCGTGTGCAACGAGTTCTTCAAGCGTGTTGAAGGGGCTGTTCTTGCTCACGAGAACCATTGATGTTTCGTTGACGTGGTTGCAGATGGGCACAAAGTCATCAATCTTGTAGTCTCCGAGCTGCTCTACGATATTTGAGCACAGGGTCGGGAGGTTCACGAAACCTATCGTGTAGCCGTCAGGCCTGGCCTGTGATAGCGCAGTCCATCCGATTGAGCCGGAGCCGCCTTCAAGGTTCTGGATCACGAGAGTCCTGCCTACGGTTTGTGTTGCGTACCTCGAAAGGACTCGTGCTGTGTTGTCCGTTCCGGAGCCGGCTTTGTACGCTACTATTACGCTGATATTCTTTCTGGGTGTCCAGGCAGACGCTGACGAGACAATCAGCATAACGGCGAGCAATGCAAGGATAAATTTTTTCATGGATTATCACCTCTGAATGAAAATTTTTGTGATGA
>CAJOES010000011.1:0-3930 GCA_905233455.1 uncultured Synergistales bacterium
TGCTACTTTTTATGCAGTCAAACATTTTACGTTTTGCAAAAATCGGAGATAAACACAGACACGAAAATAATTTATGCGAAAAGGTGATTTTTATATCCGTCTCGGACAAGTTTTAACCTGCCAACAAATTTACCACGCATACAGAACCGAATCTGCCAGTTCTGCTGCATGATGCCGGAGCATAAATTTGTATTCGGGCACAAGCTCCTTCAACAGTAATGGGATTGAATAAAAATCTGTTGCATTGTGGTATATGCAGATTCCGAGTCTCGGCCTGTATTCAGTGATAGTTTTTTCCGCACCCTTTATCATTCTGTATTCGTAGCTCTCAATATCCGCCTTAATGAACGTAACCTTTTCGCCGTCAAGAAACTCATCGAGCGATACTGTCCGGACTTCCTGTGTGCTGCTGTCTGCTTCGCGTACAATCGTTGAGCCTATGCCGGTAGCCTGATCCCTGTGCACGTACTGAACTGAAGATATATCCGATAAGCCGTAAGGATATATGCTCAATGCCTCGTCCCTGATGTTCCATTCTGCTTTAAGCCGGGCTGTCCTCCGTGCAAGTGCCGCAAAATTATGTTCGTCAGGTTCAAAGCCTATAATCTTTTTTGCATAGCCGTCATGCTGCCATATGAATTTTTCTATTGTGTCGCCTACGAAAGCCCCGCAATCAATCACAACATCATTCTGACTCATAGCACGGAAAGCAGGATTGACGAAGTATGAATCCCAAGACACATAATTTTCATCAGGCAGACAGGGAATAACCCTGCACTTCATGATATGAAAATAAATATCCCGTGAAAGTTCATCACTGAAAATATCAAAGACGCGGCGCAGTTCATCTTTATGCTGTCCGAAAATTATTTTATCTATATGGCAGTGTTTTATGCGGAGTGATTCGCAGGAGGAAGATATTTCGTTGTATGTTGATATGGTTGGTGTACAGATAAGCGCGAGGGCATTCGGGTCTTGAGCTACTTCGGAAGGGCTGAAGAGCCTATGTCCGAAGACATGCCCCCCCCCCGTCCGTAAAGCCGTAAATGTTGATGCCTTTCTCCCGCGCAAAGCCTTCCTGATACAGCCTTGCAGTGTTGCCTATGCCCCACACGTATAGATGCTTGTCCGCATATTCGTGAGGCTCGGGAAGAGACGCAAAAAATTCTTCCAGTTCTGATGACTTCATGATGTCATATCCTTTCGTGAGGTAATGTGAAGATAATAACATACCCTGCCATATTGAAGACAGGGTATCATACCTCTAATAGAGACTGAATGATTTATACCAGCGACAAATAAAACTCTTGAAGTTCATGTGCTACCTGTTTTATGTCAAATCCTGCATTCTTCACTGTATCGGCATATAATTCCCGGCCATTGCACGTTCTTGCTGCAATGATGCGTTCTGCCCATGCTTTTGGGCTGTCCTTCAGGCTCATGCGTGCAACCCTGTCCGACACTACAGCTTCATCCTGTATTGCTTCAGACACGAAACACGGAAGTCCGGAGGCTTCAGCCTCAATCAGCGCGATTCCCAATCCTTCAAATACTGACGGGAAAACGAAAGCGTCCATACCCATAAGATATTCATTGACATTGCTGACTACCCCGATAAAGTCTGCGGCATCGTCAAGGCCTAAAGAATGAACCTGTGCATGTATGTCTTCTTCAAGAGTGCCTCTGCCTATAAGCCACAATTTAGAATCAGGCATTTTTTCATGAATACATTTGAAAACGCTGACTAAAAATTTATGATTCTTCTGAAAATCCAAGCGTCCTACATGCCCTAATATTAACGTATTATCGCTTTGTATTCCTCTGGACCTGCGTATACCCCTGCGTATATCCTCTGAAAATCTGTATGTTTCGCTGTCAATCCCGTTATGCAGAAATCTAATATTAACTTTTCTGCCATAGTGATCTATTCCTGCCTGAGGTGAACAAGCAAAGAAATAATCTGCAATGTACCTTACCGGATAGTTAATTATGCGTATTAAGGCATCTTTAATTTCAGGTGATTTTGTATTATGGCTGTGTACAATAGCTATCTTTCCGTGTTTCTTGGCCTCAGAAAGATAGATTGCTGCATAGTTTGGCAGATGTCCATGAACAATTTTATGTTCGGGATGACGTTCAAAAAATTCATTCAGAAACCGTTTATACCTGAAATAATCTTTCCCTTTTGTGCTGGTTCTGTATACTATGCCGCCGAGCTGTTTAATATCTTCTTCGTAAGCCTGCGGTTTTTTAGCCTGTATAAGATAATCGAATTGAATTTTGCTGCGGTCTATGTGCTTATGAAGATTAACCAGCAGAGTCTCAAGTCCTCCCCGGTCCATTCCGCCAGTAACGTGTAATATCCTTAACATAAAAATACGGCCTCCTGTTTTATATGCAGCTCAGGCCGTATTGATGATTATTGCGGAAACTGTCAGGCTTTCATTTTACACAAGCGATAAATAGAAATCCTCCAGTCTTTTAGCCACGTCCTTAACATCGAATCCAGCCAGAGCAGCTTTTTGTGAATATGTTTCCCTGCTGCCTTTGTGAATGTAAGATTCTGTGATAGCTTTTACCCAGTAATTTACGTACTGGGGGGGGGGAGTATCTTTAAGCGTGTAATTCTGTCTGACACAATAGCCTCGTCCTGTATAGCATCAGACACGACACAAGGAAGCCCGGAGCATTCAGCTTCAACTAAAGCCATACCCAGCCCTTCATATAATGACGGAAAAGCAAAAACATCCATTCCCATAAGATATTCGTTCACATTGTCCACTGCTCCTATGAAATCAACCGCGTCATCAAGGCCAAGTGCATGAACTTGGGAGCGTATGTTATCCTCAAGTTCACCGCATCCTATAAGCCACAGCTTAGAGTCGGGTACTCTGTCATGAAGACATTTGAACACGTCGACTAAAAATTTATGATTCTTCACAGCATCCAGCCTGCCGACATGTCCAAGCACTAAAGTGTTTTCGCTGTTTACCTTCATATTTCCGCGCACACTTCTGCGAATCTCTTCAGAAAAAGTAAATTTGCCCGTATCTATTCCGTTGGGTATAAACCTTGCATTAGCTTTTACGCCGAAGTTATCTATACCTGCCTGCTTTGAACATGCCATAAAGTAATCGGCTGTATATCTGACGGAATAGTTCATAATCCTTTTGGCAATACCTTTTTTGCTCGGATTAGGATTTTTTGTTGCGTGTGTATGTGCAATCGTTATCCTGCCATGCCTCTTAGCAGCTCCCAAGTAAACCGGCATATAAGTATAAAGGTGTCCGTGCACAATTTTATATTCCGGATGCTGAACGAAAAATTCATCAAGAAATCTTCTGTACTGAATATAATGCAAGGCGGGTTTACCATTCATCTTAATTCTGTGGCATATTCCGCCCAGTTCATTAATCTCATCTTCATAGGCCTGCTTTTCATCGGGGTGAAGCATGTAATCAAACTGAACTTTACTGCGGTCAATATTCCTATGAACGTTCATTAGGAAAGTCTCAATGCCTCCTCTGTTCATACCTCCGGCATACTGAAGTATTCTAAGCATAAAATACAAACCTCCATAACTGATTCAACCATAATTATACATTGAACAAAGCAACCCTGAAATCCAGCATGATAAAACATACGGTGCATAGTATATGTTTATATAGTCTTCCTCTATATAGTCTTCCTTCCAACAGAACCAGCTGCAAAATCTCTTGACATATCTGCTGTTTTATTATCATGACGCAGAATTGAAAAGCGTACAATTTTTTTGCTATCATTAAGGCCATAAAAAATTATGGAAGTTACGGTTCTTTATGATGCTGAATTTTCCTTTGTATAAGAATGACGGCAGAGCTTCCGTTCCACTTAATGGCCTTCAGAAGGAAGCCATAAAAGTTTTTATGTCCAAGATTGAGTCTGGCGTGT
>CAJOES010000011.1:3958-52107 GCA_905233455.1 uncultured Synergistales bacterium
TAACGATTACGGAAAAGGACAGGTACGGCATTCCATGCAGGTACGTGCTCTGTACGCATTGCGGGCTTGTGAGGCAGGAAAAAAGGCTTGATGATGTGTCTACAGCTGCTTTTTACAGAGACGATGACAGAAATATTTATGTAGGGCAGGAGCTGGCCTCAGGAAATTTCTTTAATGGCTAGGTAAGGCACGGCGAGGAGTTTTACAGCATTGCAGAACGATTCGCTGACATCAAAAAAATACACACAGTTTTTGAGGCAGGGTGCGGTGCAGGAGGAATCCTTTACGCTTTTCATAAAAGAGGCAAGAAAGTATCAGGCTGCGACTTCGGGAAAAAGTACCTTGAATACGGCATAGAACATTCCCTGAATCTATACGAAGGTGAACCCTACCTCCTAAAGACACCGGCAAATTCTCAGGATTTAGTTATACTCTCACACGTTCTTGAACATCTCAACAATCCGCTTGAATACGTCAATATGCTTGCAGAAATCATTTCGCCTGAAGGATTTATGATTGTACAGCTTCCGGGATTATTTTATATACACCGGACATACGGGAAACCCATACGTTATTTTCAGAATGCGCATGTATACAATTACTATTCTTATCACTTGAAAGCATTTTTTGAGACATTAGGGCTTAAGGTAATATACAGTGATGAGACATGTACATTCCTTATCAAGAAGCCGGCATCATGGCAAAAGAAAAATACTGATGGCTTAACAGTATGGGATAAGGAAATGCCGGAATGGAGCAGGAAAATCGGGGATGCACTGAAAAAATATTATGTTCTCAGCATATTTGATAGGGTAAACCCTTACAGGCGTATAAGGCGTTGTGCTGTGAAACTCCTTGAACTTGCAGGTATCAAGGACACGGTAAAAAAACTTATCGGCAGAAAGTAGTTTGCATTACAGCAAAAACTGCCCCGTCCCATGAAAGAGACAGGGCAGAATTTCTCTACAGCATTCCAACCAGAAGCCCAACAACAAACGTTGTCGGCCCCATCGTCAGGAATATCTGCGGTATACTCACGCCCCACGATATGAGCACTCCCGCCCCCAGTGCGGCAACGGCCATGAATATAGAGTCCGTGATATTGGAGCACGCAATAACGCCTGATACTTTCTCTTCCGGTGCTTTGCTCTGCATGACTGCATAAAGCGGAACGATATACAGCCCTCCGCAGAACGCAATCACGAACAGGCAGAAAGTGATCATGAAGTTCTCCGGACGCGAGAAGAATTCCCACGCGCCTATAATCGGTGCATCAGGAGCAACTGGAGGACGGTCGCTGACGTACCACAGCAGGACGCTCGCAATCGCAATTCCGTACGCCGCAGAAGGAACATATTTTGTCGTGATTTTCCCCTTGAGGATCGACTCACACGCCATTGAACCAAAGCCGATACCGCACGAGAATATCGCAAGAAACGCCGTAGCAACGCTCTCATCAGTGCCGAGAATCAGCCGCGAATATGTCGGAAACTGCGCAAGGAATGTAGCACCTACAAGCCAGAACCACGATATAGCCAGCATTGAGCCGAAAACTTTACGCATAGGGACTATATCCCGAAACATCTCTATAGTTCTTGATACTATGTTGAATGACACCTTGCACTCAGGGTTTATCGGTTTTGTTGGAGGAATGAACATACTGCTCAGCCACCCGGCAGCCGCAATGCTCACGGCCAAGCCTCCGACCCAGTATATGCCGTTCTCGCGCAAAATCATCAGGCCGCCCGCAATCGTCCCGGTGAGTATGGCAAGATATGTACCCATCTGAATCAGCCCGTTTCCCGCAATGAGCTCTTCCTCCTTCAGGTGCTGGGGAAGTATGCTGTATTTCGCCGGGCTGAAGAATGCAGACTGCGCACCCATCAGGAACAGTACAGCCATAAGAAGCCAGACATTGCCGAGCCAGAAGCCCAATGCCGCACCTGCCATCACGACAATTTCAGCGAACTTAACCCAGCGCATGAGATCAGAACGGTCATACTTGTCGGCAATATCGCTGGCCGTCGGGGCAAATACGAAAAACGGAAGGATAAACACACCTGCGGCGGCGTTCACCATTATGCGCGAGTCTATTCCTGCGGCATCACCTAACCTGTACGTGATGAGCATCATTAACGCGCTCTTGAAGAAATTATCATTGAATGCACCCATAAACTGTGTCAGGAACAGCGGCAAAAATCTTCTCTTCAGCAACAATCCGAACATTACGCAAGCTCCTTCTTCCATTTAGTGCCCTGCGGAGTATCCTCAAGGACTATTCCACGTGCTTTAAGCTCGTCCCGTATGGCATCAGACCTCGCAAAGTCCTTAGCCTTGCGTGCTTCCGTTCGTTCCTGTATGAGCTTCTCTATCTCTGCATTCTCGTTTTCTGCCTCGTCATCACCGATTACGCCTAAAATATCATCATAATCTTTCAGCGCATTCTTTGAGAGCGTGAAAAATTCTTCAGGCAGGGATTCATTCTCTTTCAGTGTAGTGTTGATGAGATATACAACATCAAATAATATTCCCATTGCGGCGGCAGTGTTGAAGTCATCATTCATGGCCTCAGTAAATTTTTTGTCGAGTTCCTGAAGCTGTGCCTGATATTCTTTCACGTCAAATGTTGAGTTGTTATCCTTCCGTGTCTTTGCGGCAAAATCTAAATCGCTCCGGCAGTTCCGCAGCCTTGAGACTCCTGCAGCGGCCTGCTCCAAGCTTTCAGGCGTGAAGTTCAGCGGGCTTCTGTAGTGTGCACTGAGCATGAAGAACCGTAACGCAAGCGGGGGGTATTTCTCTATTGCGGCTCTTGCTGTCAGGAAGTTTCCGAGTGATTTTGACATCTTCTCGTTGTCGATGAGCAGGAAGCCGTTATGCAGCCAGTAATTGACGAAGGGTTTTCCTGATCCTGAAGCAGCCTCGCTCTGTGCGGCCTCGTTTTCATGGTGCGGGAACATGAGATCCACTCCGCCGGAATGAATGTCGATATTGTCGCCGAGATATTTTGACGACATAGCGGAACACTCTATATGCCATCCCGGACGGCCCTTGCCCCAAGGACTGTCCCATGAAGGTTCGCCGGGTTTCTCTGCCTTCCACAGCGCAAAGTCCAGAGGGTCGCGCTTCTTCTCCGTAGGGTCAACACGTGCTCCTGCCTCCATGTCTTCAAGATTCTGCTTGCATAACGAGCCGTATTTAGGCCAGCTCTTTATGTCGAAGTACACATCACCTTCCGACACGTAAGCATGACCGTTAGCTATTATCTTCTCTACTGTCCGTATGATTTCGGGCATATGCTCCGTAGCTCTCGGTGCAACATCAGGGCGGCGGATACCTAAAGCATCAGCATCTTTCTGGTATTCTGTGATGAATCTCTCTGCAAGCTCCTGTACGGTGATATTCTCCTTATGGGCACGGTGTATCATCTTGTCGTCTATGTCGGTGAAGTTCTGCACAAACGTTACGTGATAGCCTTCATGCTCAAGCCACCTGCGAAGAACGTCAAACACTATGAAGGGTCTTGCGTTCCCGACATGAAAATAATCATACACTGTAGGGCCGCAGGAATAGAAGCTGACATGTCCGGGCTTTATGGGATTAAACGGCTCTTTTTTTCTGGTTAAGTCGTTGAATAATACGAGGCTCAAAATATTTCATATCCTTTCATGAATTAAACTGCTGAATATTTTACACTAGACGCAAAGCAACAAAAAAACCGCCTGTTTAAAGCGGTCTATGTATATCTGTCGGGGTTTTACCGGTTATATTCTGGAGCCGGTGAACGGATTTGAACCGTTGACCTGCGCATTACGAGTGCGCTGCTCTGCCACTGAGCCACACCGGCAATGTCTAAATCACAGTGAGAGATTTTATCAGCTCAAAGATTTTTTGACAAGCGGGAACAGGAGCATTAACGCAAAAAAATCAAATCCGCTTCCCATGCAAGCCCCGTATCTGTCGTCGTCATCATCATATTCGTAGTAATCATCATTATTGTTTTCGTCTGCATCATAGCTGTTGTAGTCGTCATACGCCGCCCATTCACTGCTCTTGGCCGGAATGCTTGAAGCCTCAGTCTCTCCGTACTGCAGTGCTGATTTCAGGTTGAGTATTCCTGTAGAACTTGCACTGACCGAAACGTCAGAACCTCCTCCAAGAATTATCTGCTTGAGCTGGTATGCCGTAATGCTGTCGGGAAGTATTGATGCCAGAAGTGCCGCTGCCCCTGAAATATGCGGTGCTGCCATTGATGTGCCGCTCTTGCTTCTCATAGTTGGAGTGTCTGAATCCGATTCCTGAATCCATGTGCTTAGTATGTCCACTCCTGGAGCAGAAATGTCCGCGCCGTCGTTGCTGAAAGATGCGAGGTTTCCGTCCTTGTCCGTAGCAGATACCGAGATCATTCCGTAAAGTCCCTGAAATGACGGAGGATACACATAATATCCTGCACCGGGAACCATATAGCCGTGAGCTTTCGTGCTGGGCTTGCCTATGGTCTGGCTCTGGTTTCCTGCGGCCACAACTATAACTGCCTTGTTCAGCACGTCGAGATTCTTGAATGCCCTCCATAAAGGAGACTTCACTAGAACATCATGCGTGGGCTTTTCCGGAAGGTAAGTTTCAAGGGACATATTCACTACTTTTATCTTTACTCCCTGATTGATGAGCTTCGTAACGTAATCTACTGCATCTATAACATTCTCTATATAGCCGCCGCCTGAACTGTCCAGAGCCTTAACGGAAATCATTTTTACATTCCAGTTAATGCCGGCAATTCCCATAGCGTTATTGCCCATTGCGCCTATTATCCCTGCAACGTGCGTTCCGTGCCCGTAATCGTCAGTTGCTGAATCATTATCTTTGTATCTGGTATTTTTCCCCAGCTCAAGAGCAATGTTGTCTTTCAGATCCGGGTTGTTCTCGTCGATGCCTGAATCAATAATCGCAACATAAATTTCATCACTGCCCTTCGCCCTGTCCCACGCGCTGTAGGCTTTAACGAAACTCATTCCCCAGCATCCAGACAGCACTGGATCATTCGGGACTTCTGCGGCATATACCCTGTAATTAGGCGAGGCGGCTACTACTTCAGGATTCTTCATGAGTTCTTCAACAAGCTCGTCGGTGGATTTCTTGTCGGAATGTATCAGCGCAAATACCTCATTGCCTGCCTCAGAGATTGATGCGTAAGTATTCTTGACCCACGCTCCTGACTCTGCCGCGAATGATGCGACCCTGAATGCTTCAGTCCCGAAGTCCTCAAGGTCAGAAGCAGTAACGATGACTCCGGGATCAGAAGGCTTCAGCACGACGATTACATCACCGGGTATATAGTCAACTGCATATGAAGCAAAAGGAATCATTAATACAAATATCAATGTGCAAAGCAGTAATTTGTTGTATAGTTTCATAGGTTGTTTCACGTCCTTCCAGAATATTTATCGGTATGAAAATTATATAACACGCAAAAATTTAAGGCATTATAATTTTGCAAAAAATATTATCATAAACATAAGGAGGAATTTTAATTCAATGCCTGTACATAATGAGAACATCATCATAATCAATTGCGGTTCACAGTTTACCCAGCTTATTGCGCGCCGCTTGAGGGAGATGAAGGTGCACAGCGTAATAGTGAACTGGGATATTTCGTGCGTAGAAGTCAAAAAATATTCTCCTGCGGGGATAATCATATCAGGAGGTCCTGACAGCGTGAATGACGAAGACGCAATCACAATAGATCCTGAAATTCTGAACACTGGCTGTCCCGTTCTGGGAATATGCTACGGTATGCAGCTTCTAGCGAAACTTTCCGGAGGCCGCGTGAACTCCGGGCATGTGCACGAGTACGGCATCACGAAGATACTGCGCACCGGAGACTCTGAACTCCTGAAGGATATTCCGGAGAGCATCAATGTCCTGATGAGTCATGGAGACAGCGTGTCTGAACTTCCCGGAGGCTTTTGCGCAACGTCAAGGACTGCGGGAGGCTTGACGGCATCAATCGAGGATGGCGGCAGGAAGTTTTACGGCCTGCAGTTCCACCCGGAAGTCATACACACGGAGCACGGGCAGGAGATACTGCGCAGGTTCGCTTTCGGGATTTGCGGCTGTTCAGGTGATTGGGACTTGGCCGGTTGGGTTGAGGGTATCATTGAGGACATTCGCAGGACTGTCGGGAATGGGCGTGTAGTGTGCGGGCTGTCGGGAGGAGTTGACTCAAGTGTTGCGGCGGCTCTGGTGAACAGGGCAATAGGGGACAGGCTTACGTGTGTTTTCGTGAATCACGGCCTTATGCGCCTGAATGAACCGGAACAAGTTATGCGATCGTATCAGGATATGGGGCTGAACGTGATTTATGCTGATGCGTCAGAAAAGTTTTTGCGTGAGCTTGAGGGAGTAACAGACCCCGAACAGAAGAGAAAGATTATCGGAAGGTTATTCATTGAAGTATTTGATGAGGAGGCCAAGAAGATAGACGGTGCGGAATGGCTGTTGCAGGGGACAATCTATCCTGACGTTATCGAGAGCGGGAACAAGAAAGGTGCTGCGGTGATCAAATCTCATCACAACGTGGGCGGGCTTCCGGAGCACATGAAGATGAAGCTGCTTGAGCCTCTGCGGGATCTCTTCAAGGACGAGGTGAGGAGACTCGGCGGAATTATAGGTGTCCCTGAAGCAATCGTGTCGCGTCAGCCTTTTCCCGGCCCGGGACTTGCCGTTAGATGCCTCGGTGCAATCACTAAGGGAAGGCTTGACGTTCTGAGGCAGGCAGATGCAATCTTCACGGAGGAACTGAAGCGTGCCGGGCTTTATGCGGGGATATGGCAGTCATTCTGCGTGCTGCTTCCCGTGAGAACTGTCGGCGTTATGGGGGACAGCAGGACTTACAGCGAGGCGGTAGTGCTCCGGGCTGTGCACTCTCAGGACGCTATGACTGCGGAATGGGCGAGGATAGATTACGGCGTGCTTGATGCCGTGTCTAAACGGATATGCAATGAAGTCAGGGGAGTAAACAGGGTGGTGCTTGATGTTACGTCAAAACCGCCTGCAACAATCGAGTGGGAATAGTGCAGTAATTATGTGCTGTATTTTTCCGAAAATAAATAAAAATTTCTTTAGGAGATGATTTTTATGCGGAATAAAAAGTTGTTTGTTATTGCCGTTATGATTGTGTTTGCGGCTTCTGCTTCTGCTTGGGCAGATGTGGAAATTAATACGGTCAATTTTCCTGATGAGATATTCAGAAACTATATCAGTGAAAATGTGGACAGATACGATCCGAAAGGATTCATCAGTGATGCTGAAATAAATGCTGCAACAACAATGGATTTATTTACGTACACTAATAACAAGACACAAATTAAAACACTAAAGGGAATTGAGCATTTCACTGCACTTACAACCCTAATATGTTCCCGCAACACACTTGAAGACGGGCTTGACGTGAGCAAAAATAGAAATCTAGTTACGCTGAAATGTGCAAATAATGGACTTACGGAACTTGACCTGCACGAAAATAAATCACTAAAGGAACTTGACTGTCCGAACAATAATCTTAAGCTTCTTGACCTTAGCGCGAATGAAGAACTTGAAACACTTGACTGCAGCGGGAATAGTCTTGCTGTGCTTAACCTCAGCGCAAACACAAAACTTAGCAGCCTTACTATGTCTCAAACAATAACGCTTGCCAGTGTTAGCTATGATGCTGCTGAAGAATATCCTTATAGCATAAACCTGAATCAATATGAACGCTATATAGGTGGTTCTGTTCCTGCGTTTATGGCAAATGCAAAAATATCTGAAACTGCCGGAAAAGGAATAAGGGATATTTATGACGCACCTTTGACAGATTATGTAATCAATGATTCAGGAATTATTCGTTTCTCCTCAAAGCCAAGAAAAATAATTTATAACTACAATACTTCAAACGCAAATAAACTGATGGAAGTAACACTTGAGTTTACTGACCTTGAAAAGGCTGCAGGTGATATAAACATTACCGATTTTGCTGATAATGCATTCATATCATATGCAACTACCAATTTTGACAAGAACGGCGACGGCATACTGAGTGAAACAGAAATCCATAACGCAACTAATCTTGACGTAAGAAATACAGCAATAGATCCGCAGAAGGTTCAAGCGATTCTGGAGAAGTTCCCCTATCTGGAGACGCTGAACTGTTCCAGAAGGCAAATTTCTACGCTTGACTTGAGCAAAAATACAAAGCTCAAGACTCTTGATTGCTCAGAAAATAATATCACTGTGCTTGACCTGAGCAGAAATACAGCATTAACTTCATTGACATGCTCAAATAATTCTATCAGCGGCCTTGACGTTAGCAAGAATACAGCATTAGTTACCCTGAAATGCGAAAACAATAGCATTACCGCTCTTGATGTTAGTAAAAATACGGCACTTACTACCCTTTACTGCAGAAACAATGCAATAAAGAAACTTGACCTTAGTAATAACAAAGTACTTACTGATTTAGACTGTTCTGGGAATAATATTGCTGCAATAAACCTAAGTCAAAATACAGCACTCACTGCAAGAAAATTATCTGACCCTGACCAAGAAATAGCACTTAATATTGAACACGTTGCAGGGACAAGATATAGCATAAGGCTGAAGGATTATGACGCAAATATAGATGTGAACAAAATCAACAGCGTATTTAAAGCATCTGACAACCTTTCCATAAGCGATTACACAAAAGACAGCGATTCTGGCACAATATCATTTGCTACAGGTTATGAGAGAATTAAATACATATACCAAGTTGCAACTGATATTTCTATGACAGTCTATGCGTCAATCACGTATGTTGAGCGGCCTGCCCCTAACCCACCTGCTAGCAGTCTTCCTACGAACTTGCTTAACAATATTGCTTCTCTGTTCGGTGTAGATCCGTCTTCAGTGCACAGCCTTTCAGATAGTGAAAAGACATATGATGCTGACAAATGGACGTTGGGTACTGCGGATCAAAACACACTTAACGCTTCAGGAGAGACTGTCATACAAAATCTGCCTGTATTCACACCCAGTGAGAGCGGAATTTACGTAATTGAATGCAATCTGGGGACGCAAAATGCAGGGAAGCAGCTGAACTTTCACGGAGTAACTTCCGATTGGCAGGTAAGCGGGACAGCTTTCGGGGAAACAGAATGCAGATTCTTCAACGCAGCAACATATGAAGAAGTAACCGATGCTCCTTCAGACGGGAAAATTTACGTAGCTTTAAGAGTTTCTGCAGGAGAACAGAAGGCAGGAGTCATAACGCATTCATCATCGACCGGACAAAGCACTATAGAGCCTGTACCTGTAGCAAGCCGTGATGTCATCCGCAGAAATATAGCTTCGGCACTGAATATCAGCCCGGACAAGATAGTGTTTCTCGACAGGGAAAACATAAGCCCTGCCCCCGGCTATGCAGGACAGATAAGACCTGCTTCGGTGAGAAGTGCGGCAGAAGGTGATAATGAGAAGCATTATGAAATAGTGAGCGGACTGGGGACAATTCATGACTTCAAATATGATGCTGACAACAGATATGTAATGGAGGTAAAACTGCTTGATGATGTGCCCTCCGAAGTCAACGCAAAGAGTCTCAGCGATGATATAATAAGTGATGATGTTAGCGGTGATATAAGAGTTTATACAGAAGCATCTAATGCCGCAGCTTCAATAAATGCTTCATTCTTTGGTTACGGCCTGATAAACACTTTTGAAGTTCTCACGCTTGAAGGCAAAAAACTTGAACCTAAAGATTTTGGTATACGTGAGTTCCTTATGATAGCAATATTCCAGTCAAGCACTCCGTTCACCATATTTTTGGCTAAATTCATTCCTGGAATAGGCGGCATCGTATCTGCAATTCTCGGCGGAGGCGGCTGTGATGCTGTATCGGGCGGTATTGTCCTTGCAGTGTTCCTGCTGTTCCGCAGAAAGCATTAACGCAAAAAAAATATTCCGGGAGACACGCAAAGCCTCCCGGATTTTTTATGCCCTGAATGACGCAGTGATTCTTGTTCCGTTTCCCGGCTGTGATGATATATCCAGAGTCCCACCCATAAGGCTCATTCTTTCCTTCATGCTTGCAAGCCCCCGGTGTCCCTCAACGCGCAAAGTCTCATGATTGATATTCTTAGCCTCAAAGCCAGTGCCGTTGTCCTCAATCTCCAGCACAGTAATGCCTTCATCATTCTTTTCTGCATGTATGTGTATCTCGTCAGCCTGTCCGTGCCGCACAGCGTTAGACACAGCCTCCTGAACTATGCGCAGGAGCGATAATATCTTTTCGTTCTTTACGTCGGCAGTCCTGATGCTGTCGTCGAAATCTGCCGTAACCTGAATATCATAGACCTGCGATAACCTTTCAGTCAGTTCGGTCAAAGCCTCAGCCAGCCCCAGGTTCATCCATGGCGGTGCAAGCTCATCACACAGGGATCTCAATTCGCGCACAACACTCTTCGCGATAATCTCCGTCCTTCTGATTCTCTCGTTATCGTTCTCTGAATCCTCAAGGGTGATATGTATCTGCTGAAGCAGTGCCGTAACGTCCTGAAGCGGCCCGTCATGAATCTCCCGCGCCATGTCAACGCGTTCCTGTTCTTGTGCCCTCACGACATCACGCACATAGCTGTTGCGCAATTTGTCCCGTTCAACTGCGGCCTGTGCATAGCGTTTCAGTGCATTGTGCACGCTCTCTATCTCCTTCACCGTTCCCTGTGCAAGCTCGTCCGGAATATCTTTGCCCAGTGTCATGCTGTCTATATCAGAAGCAAGTGCCTGAAGGGGATTCACCAGCCTGCGCCACAGAACACGAATAGCCGCAAAGCTCGCAAGCGCAATAATCACGATCAGAACCGGCCATACCCTGACGACACCGACGAGACCGCCCAAAAGGTGAGACCATGAGACAGCAGCAACAACATATCCTCCGCTCGGACGCTGTACGGGATATACTGCAAGGGTGTACTGCGCTCCCTGCCTGTCCTCGACACGTACAGCCTTGCCGACTGGAAGGTCATTGCGCCATATTGCTGCGAGGTTCACTGCACCGGGAGAAGCGATTATGATCCTTCCGTCCTGCCCGATTAACGCAACCCAGCCAGGTATAGACGGCCCCCACGAGAAGAACGGAAAGCGCGTAAAGTCATTCAGCATGGAGAATGTCCAGATGTCAGAATCCCCGGAAAGATGATAGCTCATGCTCTCGGCCAAGTCCTGAACATATGAACTGACTGCGGCCTCCATTGCACGTTCCTGACTCACCATTCCGGCAACTGCTACAAGGACAACTGCGGCGGACGGGAATATCAATGCGCATAACAAAAAGGCCAGGAAGTGTGATCTTGGCCTTGCGAAAATCTTAAACATTGAACGTTCTCTAGTCGTCCTCTAACAGTTCTTCAAGGGTAACGACTCCATACTTCAAGGCGAGCAGTAATGCTTCCGTCTTGTTGCGTGATCCCAGCTTGTCATATATCGACGCAAGATGAGTCTGCACAGTCCTTTCACTGATGAAAAGTTTCTTTGCGACTTCCTTGCTGCTGAGTCCTTTTCACGCTCACGAACCGAAAGCTGTTCTGGGATAAAATCCTGCTCTCCCATGACTGAAGCAACTTCGGGATCAAGATACAGCCCGCCTTTTGCCACAGTATTTATGGCGGTGGTGAGTTCCTTCGGGCTGACAGTCTTGAGCACAAAACCTCTTGCACCTGCCCTGAGAGACGCAATAACGTACTGCTGTGCATCATATGAGGTCAGCATAACTATAGCGGTATTCATTCCCTCGTTCTTGACCTTCTGCGCGACAGCAACGCCGTCAAGACCGGGCATACGAATATCCAGAAGCGCAACATCAGGCCGAAGCTCCTGAATCATTTCCCACGCGCTTATTCCGTCTTCAGCCTCAGCGACAAGCTCAAAAGTAGACTCACGCCTCACGAACTCCGCAATTCCTGAACGTGTTAAAGGGTGATCATCTGCAAGCAAAATTCTTACAGCCATAAAAATATCATCTCCTGAAATAATTTACATGCCTATCAATTTTTCGACAGGTCTTAATGCTTTTATGGTTTCGTTAATTACATCATCAAGGGGCATATTCATCTTTTCTGCTCCCTGCTTGATTATCTCACGGTTCACGCCTCGTGCAAAAGCTTTATCCTTCCATTTCTTTTTTACGGATTTAAGCTCAAGGTCAGCAAGTGATTTCGACGGTCTCACAAGTCCGGCAGTGATAATTAATCCTGTCAGTTCGTCCACCGTAAACAGTGTGCGTTCCATGTCATTCACCGGCTCAACGTCCGTGCATATTCCCCAGCCGTGAGACTGCACAGCGTGTATGATATCCTCATCAACACCAGCATTCCGGAGAATTTCCGGCGCAACGTGGCAGTGTTTCTCTGGAGTCTCTGTAGTCTGTTCCCAGTCTATGTCGTGCAATATACCTACGACTCCCCATAAATCCGGGTCTGCGTGATATAACTCTGCGAAGTGGCGCATTGCGGCTTCCACTGCAAACGCGTGATGTATATGCGATTCTTCTTTGTTGTACTGTTTCACTAAGTCTAGTGCCTGTTCTCTTGTCGGTATCATTAAGATTTATCCCCCTTTAATTATGTATATATTTTCTAACTGTTAATTTTAATGTATATGGCACGAATGCTTTTGCAAGCTGCCAGATATTGCCTAGAACGTCGCTAGGATTCAAAACGACAAGCTGAAACCATGTCCTGAAAACATCTTTATATTTTCTGTTAGCTCCATATTTACTCAACAAGTTTTTTAGTGCCAATATATGACAATTTTTATTTTCGTTCAGACGATGCCGGTTCTTTTGATATATCTGTTCATACGCCAGCATATTTGTTTTTATATCGTTGCTTATTCTCATTCTTCCATGTTCAGAAATATGTACATTTAAGAGAGGCTCATTGACATATGCAAAATCATAACGTTCTGACATTCTAAGCCATAAGTCCCAATCCTCAAGAGCTTCCAGAAATTCATCAAAGCCTCCTGCTTCCATCACTGCTTCCGACCTCAAAAGTGTGGCAACAGAAATAAAATTTGTTCTAACCAATTCTGTAAACATGTCCCCGCTGCTATTATGCTTGTCTTTATATATTGATATTGTAATCTTTCCTGTATCATCATTTATAAGGTAGTTTCCGCAATAAACCAGTGCCAACTTTTTGCTCTTGCCTTGAAACATTGCTAGCTGCTTTTCGAGTTTTGTGGGCAGCCATTCATCATCGTCATCAAGATAAGCAATGAACTCATACCCCCCCCCATCTTGTGTATTTCGCGCAATCTCTAGGGCGGTATTTCTGGCATGTGATACACCATAATTCCTGTCATGCTGAACGTAACATATTCTGCTGTCCTTTTCTGCCCAGCCTTCTACCATCTTTCTGACATCATCACGGTATTCATAGTCTGCAGGGCTATCATCTACTACAACAAGATTCCAATCCTGATATGTCTGTGCAACTACGCTCTTGAGTGCACGTTCAACCATTTCCGGCCTGCGCTTGTGCGTGGTTATTGCCGCAAGTATCATCTCTTTTCCCCCTTTATATGTGCCCATAACCTGAACGGCTGAAGCGGTAATGCCCTCAGCCACAGCATAAAGCTCTTCATGTATTCTCCGTTCTCCCTGTACATCTCCGACAGTGCAGAAAGCCTCTTGCAGCGTATATACCTGCTCTTGGCCGGGTGTTTTCTGCATATCCCTTCAAGCCCCTGAATGCGCCTCGTGATGCTTCCTGTAATATGTTCTCCCGTATGAACATGATACCTCACGAGCGGTTCAGGCACGAACGCGGCATCATGCTTCTGCGCGATGGTCAGCCACATATCCCAGTCCTGACACGACTTCATGCCCTCGTCAAAACCTCCCGCATCTTCAAGGGCTTTTCTGCGTACCAGCGGGAAACTGCAAGACCCCACAAAATTTTCGCGCATAAGGTCATCATAGATACTGCCTTCAATGAATACGGACTTTGCGGTCTCTTCCGTGCCTGTATCGTCATGAACCATCATTCGCCCGCAATAGACCATAGCAATATTTTCATTCGTGAATCTCGCTAGCTGTTTCTCCAGCTTCTCCGGCATAAATTCATCATCATCATCAAGGTACGCTATGTATTCTCCCTTTGCGAGCTTCAAGCCCGTATTGCGCGCACGGTTAGCTCCGTAATTCCTTTCGTGCCGAACATAAGATATATTCCCCTTAAGGCCAAGCACCATATCACGGACATCATCACTAAAAGCATAATCTGCCGGGCTGTCATCTACAATGATTAGTTCCCAGTCCGTAAATGTCTGGGATATGACGCTGTCGATTGCACGTTTGAGCATTCCGGGTTCTCTCTTGTATGTAGTGATTATGACGGTTATCAAGGCAAAATAAATTCTCCTGCAAAAAATTTTTTGTATTATAGCTTGACGGCCTGATAAATTCGTATCATATTAGGCTGAATTTTTCGGAAATGCCATAATCTTAATATTGTGTGTATAATTTTATCTCGCAAACTTTTTCAGGAGGCTGTATCAATGCACAAAATAATTACAGCAATAATATTATTGGTATCAGTATTCATTCCACATATGTCATATGCAGACGAAGACAGGTCAGCAATTCTTGTAGTGTCTTTCGGGACATCAGTACCTGAAGCCCGCAGAGCAATAGATGCTCTCGTCAATGCCGCACGTGAATCGTTCCCTGAATCTGCAGTCAGGCTAGCATTCACCTCAAACATAATACGCCGCAAAATTGCCCGTGAAACCGGGGAGATTATCCCGAACCCAGTACAGGCACTTGCACAGCTCAATGATGAAGGATTCGAGGAAGTGTACGTAATGCCTACGCACATGATACCAGGCGAGGAATATGACGAGATTGCTGAAGTTGTTGGAGCATTCAGCGTTCTTGACGGCAAATACGGCTTCGATGATATTTCTTTGGGTGCTCCGTTCCTGTATGGCGTTCAGGACTGCGAGAGAATGGCTGATATTCTGACTGAACGTTTCAGTACCCACCTTGCCGACAAGGAGACTGCAATAATACTCATGGGGCATGGAACGCCGGAGCATTTCGCAAACGCAATGTACTCACAGCTTCAGCTTGCATTAGACACTAAGGCTTACGGAAGATTCTTTCTCGGTACAGTTGAGGCCGCACCAAAGATTGAAGACGTTATTGCACGGCTGAAGAGACACCCTGAAGTGAAGAAGCTCGTATTATCGCCGTTCATGATCGTTGCAGGGGATCACGCGCATAATGACCTTGCAGGAGAAGATGACGAAGATTCATGGCTGAACGTGTTAAAGGCTAACGGCTACGATAATATCAGCACTTATCTTGTAGGACTCGGCGAGGATAAGAACATAGCAAAAGATTTCGTGAAAAAGATTGAGGATCTCATGGAGTAAATATATATTGCTGTCATCACTGGCAGTAATATCCGTATGGCGCATCACTTCAGGCGATTGGGATATTCCGTTGTCTGAAGTGATTTATTTTCTGCTCAACGGCGGAAGTTCTCCTGAAGCAATAGTTATACGTTCGGTGAGGCTTCCCCGTCTTCTGTGTTCTGTAGGCACAGGGGGATTACTGAGCGTTGCAGGTATGGTTCTTCAGGGCTTGCTCGCGAATCCTCTTGCAGAACCTTACACGCTGGGCATAGCGTCAGGTGCGGCATTCGGTGCGGCATTGGGCATAATGACCGGAGCATTCATGACTATGCCGGGAGCTTTTGCCGGTGCTTTGGGTGCGCTGGCATTGACGGGGCTGATAGCGCGGGACGGTACGAACAGCAAAATCATTCTTGCCGGTGTGATCTCTAATGCTGTGCTGTCTGCAGGCGTAACGTTCCTGAAGGCTGTTGCGGGAGACAGGCTCGGCGCAGTGGTATTGTGGCTGATGGGGAGCTTCTCCGGAGCAGGGATGCGTGATGCGTATGCTGTAGGGACGGGGATAATGCTCGTGATGATTCCCGCGTATGTTCTTGCACCGGTGCTTGACGCTATGAGTCTGGGCAGGGACAGGGCGGCGGTTCTGGGCGTGAATGAACGTGCTGTGAGAATCTTTCTGCTGGTATTCTGCTCTCTGGGCGTGGCTCTGTGCGTGAGTGCTTTCGGGGTTATAGGCTTTGCGGGGCTGGTTGTGCCTCATATTGCGAGGGGGATTGCAGGGGCAGGACACAGACGGGCGATAATGTATGCTTTCCTGATTGGTGCGTGTTTGCTGGGAATTGCGGACGGGATTGCGCAAAGGCTGGGTGAATTGCCGGTGGGCGTGCTTACGGCATTAACTGGCGGGCCGTTCTTCTGCTGGATACTCTGCGGAAAGTGATTTTGTGCCGTATATATGAAAATCCCCTCCGCCATCAGATGACAGAGGGGGGAAATGTTTAGTCCTCGTATTCAAGATATGCACCCTTCATTGGGCTTGCCGCTAATTCACTGAACAGCCGCAATACTCCCTTCTTGTATTTCTTGGGTCTGGGCTTCCAGTTCTTTTTGCGTTCGGCTAGAATTTCATCTATCTCTTCAGGTGTCTTGCGTTCCCCCTTAACGCCGATAATATTCAGCTTCCGTGCGAAAACGTCAAGCTCAATCACGTCTCCTTCCTCAACGAGTGCGATCGGTCCTCCGGCCATAGCTTCAGGACTGCAATGACCGATAACCGGCCCTGTAGATGCTCCGGAGAATCTTCCGTCAGTGATGAGTGCTATAGACCGGCCAAGCTCGGCATCAGAACTTATTGCTTCGGACGTGTAGAACATTTCCGGCATTCCTGACCCTTTAGGCCCCTCATAGCGGATGAACACAGCATCACCCTTCTGTACTTTGTGGTGCAGAACGGCATCAAGGCATTCTTCCTCGCTGTCGAAAGGCCTTGCATTCAGCACGGCTTTGTACATCTCTTTAGGACATGCTGTGTGCTTGATCACTGCTCCTTCAGGTGCAAGGTTGCCCTTCAAGACTGCTATGCTTCCTTCAGTTCCTATTGCCTTATCGTAAGGACGTATTATGTCTTCCTTCGTGATGTTGATTCCGTATTTCTTGTTCGCCTCATCAAGCCACTTCTGGCAGCGTTCATAGAATCCGTTAGCTTTCAGTTCCGCAAGATTCTCGCCGAGAGTCTTTCCCGTGATAGTCTTTGCGTCAAGGTGCAATACTCCCTTGATTTCTTCCATGATTGCAGGAACGCCGCCGGCATAATAGAAGAACTCAGCAGGCCATTTCCCTGCAGGTCTCAGGTCTAACAGGTAATGCGCTCCCCTGTGCAGACGGTCAAAAGTATCGCCCGTTATCGTGAGGCCGTATTCATGCGCGATTGCAGGAAGGTGTAACAGACAGTTAGTGCTTCCGGAGATTGCCGCATGAACCATGATTGCATTTTCTAGGCTGTCCATAGTTACTATGTCTGAAGGCTTTACCCCCAGTTTTGCCAGCTCTACAATCCTCTTTCCGGCATTATAGGCGTAATCGATAAGATCCGGACTCGTTGCCGGGAGCAGTGCACTTCCCGGAAGACTCAGTCCCAGGGCTTCAGCCATAATCTGAAGTGTTGAGGCCGTACCGATGAACGAACACGCACCACATGACGGACACGCATTATGTTTTGCCCAGAGTAATTTTGCCTCGTCTATCTCTCCGCGCTCAAATTTTGCCGAATACATGCCTAACTGCTCAAGCGTAAGAAGTTCAGGCCCGGCACTCATTGTCCCGCCCGTTACCATGACTGACGGGATATTCACACGCGCCATGCCGATAAGATTTCCCGGCATTCCCTTATCGCATGATGATATGAAGACTCCGCCGTCAAAAGGTGTTGCATTGGCGTGAATCTCTATCATGTTCGCAATCATTTCACGGCTCGCAAGGCTGAAGTTGATCCCGTCATGTCCCTGACTTTCACCGTCGCATATGTCCGTACAGAAATATCTTGCTCCATAACCCCCTGCATCAGTTACTCCCCTGCGTACTGCTTCAACCAGCCTGAACAGATGACCGCTGCCCGGATGGCTGTCCCCTGCAGTGCTCTCTATGATGATCTGAGGCTTTCCGAGATCTTCAGGCTTCCATCCTGTGCCTATCCTCAACGGGTCAAGTTCCGGTGCAATCTTCCGGAGTTTCTGGCTCGTCAGTTCCATAAAACTTTTACCCCCTTTACTCTAAATGTGCTTCCTCGTTCTTTATCTCCCAATGAATAAGAAAAGTAAGAGCACCGCGTAAAAGGATTATTGCGCCTAATATGACAAGTTCGCTGCGTTCCCTGACTATAACCGTGCGGAGAACCTCACCGCCTAACTTGAACTCAAGAGCTAAAGCTATTCCCTGCGCAAGAGTCAGTCTCACGTGAGGGTCTCTCTTGATACAGCCCCATATGCTTTTTGCCGTCGTAACGAGAAGTATCACTACTCCAACGCACTCCATCAATAACACGCCGTACTGCACTACCATCTTGAATATTTCTTCTATCTGGCTCAACAATTCCATTATGAATGCACCTCCTTTTCTTATTTTAAGCTATATTTATCCCTAGAAACAGAGAGAAATTATCAGTGCTACAACGAAGCCCGAAACTCCTACCCATGTTTCCATTAATGTCCATGTCTTGAGGGTAGTCTTCTCGTCCATTCCTACAAGTGATTTCACCAGCCAGAAGCCGGAATCATTGAAGTGCGAGCATACCGTTGAACCTCCTGCAACAGCCGCAACAACGCACGCCTTGTAGAGAGGAGTCAGAGACTGTACTGCAGGCATAGCAGCAACGATTCCTGCCGCCATAGTCATAGCCACCGTAGCACTTCCCACACAGATACGCACCAGAGTAGCCACGATGAACGCTACAACTACTATGGGCATGTTGATTGATGCTACAGCGTTTCCGATAAGATTTCCGATGCCCGAATACTGAAGAACATAGCGCAGGACTCCGCCGCAGGCCGTAACCAGAAGGATTAACCCTGTAGGCTCTAATGATTTCGTCATAACCTTTTCTAGTTCAGCCATAGAATAGCCGTGCTTTATGCCTAAACGGTACATGGCAAAAATCGTAGCTATAAGCAATGCCACGAAAGGCTCGCCCAAGAAGTTAAAGATTGGCATTACGTCCTTCATTGCGGGGATAACTCCGAATACTGACTTGAAGATGATCAATACTAACGGGATAAGAATTATTCCTGCGATCGTCCAGAATGAAGGCAATTTTGATTCATCAAAGTCTGCCTGATTCTGTATTGAGGCAGGGACAGGAACAAAATGATGTTTACCGCAGTAAGCTCCCCATATCGGGCCTGCAACGATCATAGCGAGAGTTCCGCAGAATACGCCGATAAGGATTACCCAGCCGAGATCTACGCCTATCTGCGTTGCAACAAGCACGGGGCCGGGTGTCGGGGGTATGAACGCATGGCCTACGGCAAGACCTGCAAGAAGCGGTATCGTGTAGAACAATGCGCTTCTGTTCGTCCTCTTGGCCAGAGTGAACGCTAACGGAATAAGTATGATGAGTCCGGCATCAAAGAATACGGGGATTGCAACAACAAGACCGGTTATGCCCAGTGCCCATGCTGCTTTTTCGTCGCCGAACTTCTTCACCATTGAGATCGCAAGAGTCTGCGCGCCTCCTGAAGCTTCAAGTATTGCGCCGAACATTGAGCCTAACCCGACGAGCAGTGCTATTCCCTGAAGCGTCAAGCCCATTCCGTCATTCACTGACTTTATGATGAGCGGCAAAGGCATTCCTGCAATCAGCCCTATAGATATTGCACCGACAAGAATAGAAATTATTGCGTGAACCTTGAACTTGATGATGAGAAGCAAAAGAATGATTAAACCGATGAGCGCGCCTAACACAAGGCGGGTTGAATCTAAAGCTACGCCTTCCATATGAAAACAAGCCTCCCTGAATATTTTATTGATATAACATCAGACGTTTATAATGTGGATTGCTAAATTATATCGGTAAAATATTAAGGGTCAATACGTTTTTCCTGCTCAATGAGTTTGATAATCATCTGACGATTATATATAAGGTGCATCTCCATAGCACATTTAGCTCCCGTATGGTCATGTTTGGAGATTGCTTCAGTTATTGCCCGGTGAGTCTCTATGGTCTCATGAAGCAAGAGCCTGTGTGTTGCGCTGGCGAATGTGTACACTGACGACACGATTAGCGGCACAAGCTCTTCAACTACCCTGTTTCTGCTGCAATGCGCTATCTTCTTGTGTAGTTCTATATCCTTGCGCACATGATTCTTTCCCGACAGATACAGCCCTTCAACCTCATCACACAGAGCAACAATCTCTGCAATATCATCATCATCTGCATTCATGGCGGCAAGGGAGGCAATTTCCGGCTCAATCATCAGCCTGACATCAAACAGTTCTAACGCTAACTGCAGTCTGTCGGTGTAACGTGCAAGGCGCAAAGGATCTTCCTCAACTGTGCTTGAGCTTATGACGAAAGTACCCGAACCCTGCCGGACCTCTAAGACTCCTTTTGATGCAAGGCTCTTCACTGCTTCACGAATGGTGCTGCGTCCGGCGTTGAACTTTTCGGACAGCTCAAATTCATTAGGCAGCTTCTCTCCGACAGGGACGGGTGTTTCCTGAATGTAGCGCAATAAGTCTTCTTCAACCTGAATTTGTTTGTTCTGTTTATTCATTCAGCCTTCCAGTTCCGTCTGAAGTCTGCGCTGCGTAAAAGCTGGCTTTGCGTCCTGTGCGTTTCTCATATTCCGCACCAATTTTCCCGATGAACTCATCAGCTGCATCACTCTCTACTATGCTGACCGTACAGCCTCCGAAGCCCCCTCCTGTCATTCTTGAGCCGACAACGCCGGGAATATTCCATGCAAGTTCGGCTAATGTGTCGAGTTCCGGCACTGTAACCTGATAGTCATCACGCAACGACACATGAGAGGCATTCATGAGTCTTCCGAATCTGTGCAGGTCTCCGGCACGCAATGCTTCTGCGGCACGTATGGCTCTGGCATTCTCGCTGACTGCATGACGGGCGCGCTTGAGATTGACGGGAGATTTTACGGCGCAGGAATATTCGTCGAGCTCCTCAAGGGTAAGATCACACAGGCAGGAAATATCTTTTGCTCTCTTTATGTCGGTCAGGGCTTCCTCACACTGCTGCCGGCGTAAGTTGTATTCAGAACCTACAAGTGAATGAGGGACGTTAGAGTTTGTGATGATGAGCTTGCATGTCCCCAGCTCAAGAGGGACATACGAATATTCGAGCGTTGAGCAGTTCAGCAGCACAGCATGATTCTTCCTGCCCATGCTTATAGCGAACTGATCCATTATTCCGCAGTGCATACCGACAAAATCATTTTCGGCCTCCTGTGAATACAAGGCAGCTTTAACCCCGTCAATGTTCATGCCGAGGAGGTCGCTGAATATCCGTACCGTTAGGACTTCAAGTGCTGCGGAAGATGACAGCCCAGCACCGTCCGGTAGGTTTCCTGAATACAGTATGTCGATGCCGGAGCTGAAGCTGTAGCCGTGCTTCTTGAGGACGCTCACGACTCCTAACGGGTAATTGACCCATGAGCGCGAACCGTTCAGCTTCTCCGTGATGCCGTCAAAGCCTGCCTCGAATGGTGCGGAATATTCGCCGTCAAAATTCATCGAGTACAGCCGCAAAGTGTTTCCGGGCCTGGGTGCGGCAAGGGCATATATCCCGAAATCCAGTGCGCACGGAAAGACATAGCCGCCTTCGTGGTCTGTGTGTTCGCCGATGAGGTTGACCCGTCCGGGCGAGAAAAACGCAGCGGGCTTTGATGACGGGGAAAATATTTTTGCGTATGTTTCCTTCATGCCGTCAAGCATAATAATTCCTCCTGTTTAATCATAAATACTGCTTCTGTGTCCGACTTCAGTTATAACGATAATGATTTTATTGTCCTGAATGTCTGCTATGAGCCTGTAATCTCCTATTGCATATCTCCAAAGGCCTTGAAATTTTCCTTTAAGTGCTTTACCGTAAGCCCTGGGATTTTCACAGTCTTTAAGATATTTGCGAATCCAGCCCTGTAATCTTTTGCGCACAGGCATATCTAATTTATCAAGCTGCTTCGCTGCCTTGCTGGTGTAATCTACTGAATATTTCATCAGGCCAATCCTAGATGTTGTTCAACTTCATCAAGCGTGTAAGTTACGGGGTCTTTTTCAAATTCTGCCCATGCCCGTTCAGCTTCCTCCACCTCACGAACATAATCAACAAGTGCCTGTTTGGCTACTTCTTCTACAATCTGTCCTGTCCTTTCAGCATAATCCGTAACAAATTTTGTGTCCGCATCATTAAGTTCAAACGTACATATCATGATATGAATATCTCCTCTCTATAACGTAAGGGAATAAAACAGCAAAAACCCTCCGCCTGAATTATACAGACAGAGGGCAAAAATATTTAGTGTCAGATTACCTTGAATGCCTGAGGATTAATGTTATTCCCGCAATCATCAGCCACAGAACTCCGAAGCCGGAATTACAGCCTCCGCCGCCTCCGGAACTCCCTCCAGATGAGCTCCCAGAAGTGTTTTCTCCTGTTGATGGCTGCGTATCCGTAGTGCTCTCTGGTGTTGTTGATATTGCAGGGTCTGCGGTGGCCGGTGTATCTGTTGCTGGTGTACCGCTCTCGGGTGTGTTTGTTGTCGGTGTGTTTGTCGCAGGGGTATCTGCTGTGGGTGTGTCATTTGCAGGTGTATCGTTTGTGGGATTGTCCGTTGCAGGAGTATCCGTAGAGGGTGTGCCGGGGGCTGACGGGTCAGAAGTACCTGAAGCTATACATTCACAGCCGTAATCGCTGGATACGCTGCTGTATGAAGGATTATAGCCTAATCCGTATTCTGCATTGGCATATTTATTGCCTGATATATATTCAAGCTCGTTGTTAAGCCTTCCTGCAATACCAGCTTTGTATAAAGCTCCGCTGACATTTGCATACGATACGCAATCCAATATTCTGCCCGCTTCACCTGCAATACCTCCTGCAGAAACGCGGTAGATTACTTCATCTGTTCTAGCTGTAACATTTCCTGCTACGTTGAGTCTTTTTTACCGTTGCTCTTTTGTCTATGATACCAAACAAACCGGCGGGATCCCTTCTGTCAATAGATACAGTTATTGTATGCCCGTTGCCGTCAAAATGACCTTGAAAACGGTCTCCTATAGGTGTCCAGTTAGTTTCTGAGGTAATATCTATATCAGAATCCAGACGGTAATAATATGGATTTCTCTTTTCTTCCCAAGCATCATCAGAAATCATCCTGTCCCTGAACAGCTTTAGATCCTCGGCAGAATCAATAATATACGGATCATTTTCCGTGCCTGCATGTCCCTCATCATAATACGCCGCAAACCCTGCACCAACAGTGTAGAGAACGCACAGTACAGCCAGCAGTAACGCAAAATATTTCTTCATGGTATAACCTCCGTTGTGATTTTTATCGTGTTGATTGTGTCGTGAAAATGAATCTTTTGCGCAGTTTCCTTTATGGTCTCATAGAGTCTTATGGCGGGTGCAAAGTCCGGAAGTTATTGAAGCACGAAAAGTTACGGCCAAGTCTTGGTTGTGTTTAGTTGTGTTTCGTTAATTCCGGTGAATTTCTCATGTCCTCCCGCCTCCTTTCTTTCTTGAAAAATATTATCACATAAGCCTGAACGTTTTTCGCAAAAAAAATCCCCCTGCCATTACGACAGAGGGAGCAAAAATCTGTATTCTACTTTCTGCGGTACTTCGTCAAGTCTATCGCAACTGCCACAGCGATAATCACGCCCTTGATGACCTGCTGCCACATAGGAGACACGTTGATGAACTGCAAGCCGTACTGAATGATCGTGAATATCAGAACGCCCATGATTATCCCGCCGACTTTGCCTATGCCGCCGTTCAGTGATACGCCTCCTACAACACAAGCCGCAATAGCGTCAAGCTCATAGCCGTTGCCGTAGTTGTTCGTAGCTCCTGCAGTCCTTGCAGCCTCAAGCACGCCCGCAATACCGTACAGGCATGAAGCCAGAATGAATATCCCCATGATGTTGCGGAAAACGTTGATTCCTGCAACCACTGCCGCCTCACGGTTGCCGCCGATCGCGTAAACGTTCTTGCCGAATACCGTCTTGTTCAGTATGAACCAGATGATTACGCATATCACTGCCGCTATTGGTATCAGTATAGATATTCCAGGAAAGCCCTTGTATATACCGCTCAAGAGCCTCATCTGCCCTAACTGCGAGAAGTCTGAACGGATTCCTCCGATAGGCTGTGAGTTGTTCGGGGGCATGTCGAAATACAGCGAGCATACGCCGTAGATTATGACCTGAACTGCCAGTGTCGCGATGAACGGGTGCATATCGTACTTCGCCACCAAAAAGCCGTTCAGCGCACCGAAAATCATGCACGCAGCGACTGCCGCAATTATAGGCAGCCATACTGCAACCTGCGGGAGGTCAGGGAAGAACCTGTTCGCATATGTCGCCGTCTGCATCATTGAGGCCGATATTACCGCCGCAAGTCCTACCATACGACCCGCGCTGAGGTCTGTACCGGCAATGAGAAGCGTAAAGCATATGCCCAGTGCCATAATCAGTTTCGTTGATGACTGCGTGAGAATGTCCAGTGCAACACGTATCTGCATGAACCTGGGCTGAAGTATGCAGATTACGACAACAAGAACTAACATTGCGAGAAGTATTGCGTTGTTGGTGAGAAATTCTGTAAATGAACGCCCGGCTAATGCTGCTTCCTCTTCTGTCTTGGCCTTAGCCGTGAATCCCTTTAACGCAAGGCACGCACCGATAATGATCAGGAATACGGGCAGGTCATATATTTTGCGGTTCAGGCCGAGAGGAGCTTTCGCAAAGTAAAGTATTATTCCGAGCGCGAAAATTACTATTCCGCATGTCGTAAAAAGTTTCTTGGAACGCGATGTGTTTTCTGCCATGATAAATATTTTCTCCTTACTCTAAAATTTATGCAGCAGTCTTCTTGTGTGAAGCGAACTGTGTTGCAAGTGCCATAATCTTTTCCTGGCTGTATTCTCCCTTGTTCAGGAAGCCCGTAACCCTTCCTTCGCACATGACCATGATACGGTCTGACATTCCCATTAGCTCCGGCATTTCCGACGAAATCATAATTATTGATCTCCCCAGCTTTATCTGGCCAAGCATAATGTTGTATATCTCGTACTTTGCACCGACATCAATTCCCCTTGTAGGCTCATCAAGAATCAGTATATCCGAGTTCGTCAGAAGCCACCGTGCAATCAGAACCTTTTGCTGGTTTCCTCCTGAAAGATTCTGAATCAGCGTGTTCAGTGATGGTGTCTTTACGTTCAGTTCCTTGCATGAAGCGTCCGCATCTACTGCGCGTTTGCGGTCATTCAGCACGCCCATAGTCGCATAATGCCTCTGGTTTGCTATTACCGTGTTCTCCAGTATGGGCAGTATTCCGAATATTCCTGTTGCGCGCCTCTCTTCCGTGAGGAGTGCAAGCCCCTGCGATTTTGCGTATCCCGGAGATTTTGCCGTGTACCTTGCGCCGTTGAGGAGTATCTCGCCCGACGCAATGCCCCTGAGCCCGAACAGTGCCTCGACAAATTCCGTTCTCTGTGCACCGACAAGGCCGCCGATCCCGAGTATCTCTTGTTTGTGCAGCTCAAAGCTAACGTCCTGAAATGATTTCGGGAGCGGTGATGATACATGCTCAACCTTCAGGACAACTTCACTGCTTGGCTTTCCTTCACGTGCAGGGAACTGATTCGTCATCTCGCGTCCTACCATCTGCTTTATGATGAAATCTATCGTGAGTTTCTCGCCCTTCTCGTCAGAAACCGGCCAAGTGCCGACATAAGTGCCGTCGCGCATAACCGTAATTTCATCTGAGATTTCAAGAATTTCTTTCATCTTGTGCGATATATATACGAATGCAACTCCCTGAGCACGAAGACGGTTGATTATTTTGAACAGGTGCTCGACTTCACGGTCAGAAAGCGATGATGTAGGCTCATCAAGGATTATGATTTTTGCCTTCATGTCAACTGCGCGGGCAATCTCCATCATCTGAAGGATTGCGGCGGACTGCTCGCCGGCCAAAGCTAACGGGTCAACGTCAAGCTCAAGATCCGCAAAAAGTGCCTTCGTCTTGTCGTACATAGCCTTATGGTCAACAACGCCGAAATGTCCCGGGAATCTTCCTATGTATACATTCTCCATGACAGAACGGAATCTGATCGGGTGAAGCTCCTGATGCACCATAGCTATCCCGTTATCCATTGCCTGACGCGCTGAATGTATGTATGCCTTCTTGCCTTCAAGGTAGATTTCTCCTCCGTCAGGCTCGTATATCCCGAAAAGGCATTTCATCAGCGTGGACTTCCCTGCGCCGTTCTCGCCCATAAGAGCATGAACTGTCCCTTTGCGGACGTTAAGCTGTACGTTGTCGAGTGCCTTTACGCCGGGAAATGTTTTCGTTATGTTCTTCATTTCAAGCAGGTATTCACTCACTGTCTATCACCTCTTGTTATCTTCTGGTACGGTATCCATATATATTTGCCGTCCGTAATCTTATAGCCGATGGAGTTCGCATCACGCCCCGAAGCAAGAGCAACAGCCAGCCTTACCGACGAGATTCCCTGATTGTCCGCATCATTCAGGACAGTTCCGAGAAGTTCGCCGTTCCTCATTGCCTCAAGTGCAGAAGCGTTTGCGTCAACACCTACAACAGGAATGTACATTGACGCATCACCCTTGTTGTAGTCGTTCGCCTTCAGTGCCTCGATCGCGCCTAAAGCCATTTCATCATTATTCGCTATAACTGCTTCAATGTTCTCCGGGCCTATAGCCATAAGAAACGCATTCATTATCTGCATTGCCTGCAGCTTATCCCAGTTGGCTATGGCATTTGCCACTTCAGCAGGCTCAATCCCCGCATCACGCACAGCCTGAACAGCATAACGCGAGCGCAGAATCATATCCTGATGCCCGTTCTGCCCGCGCAACAACACGAACTGTAATTTGCCGTCATTATTTTTGTCCGATTCCTTGTGCGCCTTGAAGTAATCTGCAACAAGCTCGCCGGAAAATGTACCGGATTCTTCAGCCTTTGCACCGACATAATATGCCTTGTCGTATGTCGCAAGCATTTCTGCTGTAGGTTCTCTGTTGATGAATACTACCGGGATATTTGCCGCTTTGGCCTTGTCGATTATTGCCTGTGATGACATTCTGTCTACGGGATTCACTATCAGAACATTCACACCGGCAGAAATGAATCCGTCAATCTGTTCATTCTGTGTCGTCTGGTCGTCCTGCCCGTCAGCGAACTCTATCACTGCTCCCAGTTTGCCGGACTCATCAGCCATTGCATTGCGGAAACGAAGCATGAAGGCATCATTGAACCTGTATATACATGCGCCTATCTTGATTTCTTCAGCACCCGCGCAACAGCATAATGCAAGCACGAACACTAAAGCTAACATAAAACTTTTACGCAAGAAATTTCACCTCTCAATATAAGAAGAAGCCCCCGGCCTGAAAGCCTCAAACCGGGGGAATGATTACAGTATTCTATTTCATGAATTCCTTGTAGTTCTCTGCGGTAACGGGTCTGTAGGGAATCCAGACATATTTTCCGTCAGTGATCACATAGTGGATTGACTCTTCAGTAACGGGCTTGCCTTCAGAAGCTACTGCCGCAATACGTACAGCCGCATAGCCCTGGTTGTCCGCGTCATTGAGGACTGTTCCGAGCATCTCACCCTTGCTCATTGCCTCAAGTGCCGGTGCAGTAGCGTCAACTCCTACGACAGGAATATATTTTGCGGGATCGCCGAGATTGTAGCCTTCAGCCTTCAGTGCTTCGATTGCGCCGAGTGCCATATCGTCATTATTGGCGAGTACTGCCTCGATGTTGTCGATACCTACAGCGGAGATGAAGCCTTTCATTTTGTCGGTAGCCTGAACTTTGTCCCAGTTTGCCGTGTCGCTTCCGAGTTCAACGATCTCAAAGCCGCCGAGTCTCATAGCCTGTGTTGAGTATTCAGTCCTGAGAACTGCGTCCTGATGCCCCTGCTCGCCGCGAATCATGATGTACTGAATCTTGCCGTCTCCGTTCCTGTCAGCTTTAGGGTTCTTCTTGAAGTAGTCTACGATGATCTGTCCTGACTGTGTGCCGGACTCCTCTGCCTTTGCACCGACGTACCAGATCTTATCGTATGCCTGCATGACTTCCGCATAAGGCTCACGGTTGATGAATACTATCGGGAGATCTTCAGCCTTTGCCTTGTTCATGATGGGTTCTGCTGCTGTACGGTCAACGGGGTTGATGATGAGTGCCTTAACGCCTTTGGAGATATGCGTGTCAACCTGGTCATTCTGGAGAGGCTGACGGTTCTGGCTGTCAACTACGTCAAGATCCTGATCTGTCTTTTCGGCCTCAGCGATCATTGCACGACGTACATTCGTCATGAACGTATCATCATACTTGTAGATGCACGCTCCGATAGGGTCATCAGATGCCGCAAATGCCGGTACTGCAAGAACTGCAACTAAAAGAACTGCTAAATACTTCTTCATGGTAAAACTAAACCTCCTGAAATTAAAGTATCTATTTTCCTCCGCCCCAATATCTGCTGTTATTGGACGGTGGTTCCCCTGTATTCTGATCGCTCCAGCCGGTATTGCCCCAGCGGGTGCTGCTGTTATTGCCGGTATTCTTTTTCGTGCTTGTGTTTTGCTTTCTCGTGCTGTTATTCTTTTTCGTCTGCTTGGGCTGGGTTCTGTTCGCTGCTGCTGCCGGTGTAACGGAAGATGCGTTAGTCCTGCCAGCCGTGAACGTTACGCTGTAGGAAATGTTCCCGCTTCCGCCGTTCTTGCGCGTAAGTCCCGACACTTCAACGGTGAAAGAATCTCCGGCCTGATAGTCTATGTTGTCCGGACGGAATATTATGCACTGATCATATGCTACAGAATTATCCGCAATGCTGAAGTATCCGTTATTGCCTGACCTGCCGAAGTTCCATGTTTTTCCGTCGCGCTTTCTGGTGAGCCTTACACTGACGCTGTTGAACTGGCTGAACACGTCGCTGTTGGGAGTTACGGACCATGCAGTTGACTTGTTGAAGTACTCGACAGGCGTTGAGCTTGCTGGCCAAGTGATATATTCCCTGCTTATAGGCCATTTCTTCCAGTTGAGATATTGCTGGTACTCCTGCTGACTGAGCACACGTGATGAACTGCCGGGAAACTCCTCAATGACGTACGTAACCGCATATCCCCTTCTGGTGCTGATACCGAAGCCGACTTTCTTCATGCGGGGATTCATGAGCCACCTGCGATGGCCTACACGCGAAATATTCGAGCTGTCTGAATCATCCATGCACTGAATGACGCTCTGAACCGGAGACATGTTGCCGGACATTACGCCGTTGATGAACTTCTGACCCATCGACAGGTTTCCGTGTGATGCTGCATCATATGCCACCTTATAGAATGACTCGCTCATATCACGCGGCTTTGCGGGAGTATGTGATAGTCCGTTCAAGGCATCAAGCAGAACTGCCCCGTGCTGTGCCCTGTTGTTGTAGTCGTCATTGAGCACAACCGAAGGAACACCAATCAGACTGCGTATGTAGTTCAGCTCGTTCAATGCCTCATTGAGGACTTCACGCCTGACTGTCCCGGCACTGTACGGAGCGAATGTCGGTGCTGTGATATATACGCTGTCCGAAGCATAAGAAGATGACGATAGTAATATAAATAGAAAGAGAACTGCTGCAAATTTCTTCAGCCTCATTAATGATCAAATCTCCTGAAATAAATTTTATCTGTCTTGAAGTTGGGATAATTATAATGAATTGAAGGGAAAAAAAATTGCGTAAGTTATTCGAATTTATGTTTGCATTGAGGATTTTGTCTGCATATATCCAAGCCGTAAGAACTGCAGGTGCATTCAATCTCAATTAAGCAAATTAGTCTATCTTGAAGTTGGGATAATTATAATGAATTGGCGGGAAAAAATTTGCGTAACTCTTTCGATTTTATATTTTGCATTGAGAGATTTTACGGGCTATAATGCCAAAAACTATTCTATACAAAATTCACGGAGGACAAAAAATTATGGCTAAATTCAAATGTCTTGAATGCAAAAAAGAATTCGAGATAGATTCTTCATCGCCGTCGAGACGCTGTCCGGAATGTATGAGCCGTTACCTTGAGCTTGTGTCCGGAGAGATTCCTCGCGGTAAGTCATGGAGTGCCAAAAGCTATTCAGCAAGGTAAGGATGAATCATGCCGGAAGATAATTTGACGCAGGAACTTGAAGCCGCCGCCGAGAAGAGCAGGAGAGACGCTGAAAGCATACCTGACTACATAAAGAATGCACCGGACTTTCTGGCCTTGAAGTCTGTATTCACTCCCAGCCGGGGAGATATGGGCGGAGGTTTCTGCGTGGTATTCGAGAAAGGGACAGGCAAAACGGTATTCCAGATATTCTGGCTCGCAAAGCCCTACAACAAGGGCACGATGATTGAACCGACTCAGACATGGCGCAAGTTCGTGAAGTCTTTGCCGCAGATGGGGCCGCTAGACAAGGAATGGGGCGAGAAACTGCAGGAACAGCTCAAGAGCATTTTCACGGTTGATGAGAAGCTGAAGCTCTTAGAGAACTACACAAAGGCCAAGATACGGCAATTAGAGAGCATAATACGCAGGGCATTCGAGAATACCTCTCAATGCGTGTTCAGTGCCGTAACCGATGCAGAACCGGTAATGCGCAGGGAGCTTGAACGCGCAAAGATAATCAAGCCTCTTCCGCCGACACCTGAAGAGTTAGCCCGACAAAAGCAGGAGATTGAAGACCGCAAAAAAGAAGAAGAGGAAGAGAGGGAGAAGCAGGAAGCCCAGAAAGATGCAAACTTTGAGGGAACGATTATAATCTGCCAGCCTTTAGTGGATCCTATCAGGGGGAAGGCATCATCAGAGATTGCTCCGGGAGATATTATCGGCGTAAAGCTTGACGGCGAGGGAACAAGCGCACTGGTCAAAAAATATCTTGAGGAGAACAACATAGATCCTTTGTTCCCTGTCGTAGAGATAAAAGAAACTGCTGGTAAAAAGTTCCTTTACGTGAAGATAAGCGATGACATAAGGGGGGCTGTAGGAATAACAAAAGATCTGAAGATACGCACTAAAGAAGATTTAAAGGCAGTACAGCCAGAAAATAACGGAGTATCGTTTATCGGGGATATGTTTTTCTTCAGCCTTTTAGCTGTGGCAGTAGTAGCACTGCTTTTCGTTATAAGGTATTTCTTCCTTTAGCAAAAAACAAAAACCCTCCTGCAGCAAATACAGGAGGGAAATTTTCAGCTCATATAAAAATAATTATATGTTCTTGCTAGAGTTACAGCTATACTCATTATACTGACAAGACAAGCCACTTCCTTTTCATGTTTTATGTTCCGTAAGAAAGAAAATGCTGACAATGCCATTAATGAAACGGGGATAAAGTATCTTCCCTGTACTCCTTCAATAATGAGAGAGCCGGGTTGATCCCATGCAAAGTATTCATACATGTCCAGTGCAAGAACTGTAGCCGCAAATCCTAAAATCATGATGATTCTATGTTTTATAGAAATGTTGAGCCGTCCAAGTGCCGCACCGGCAGCTATAAGGAAAATATATATTGCTTTAAACCATATAGGCATTCCTAAATTAAGCCACCCCAACTGACCAATGAAAGAATTAACATAAAATTTCATAAGAATTATGTTGCTCCTGATAATTATCTTCAAGAATCTAAATGGGTTTTCCTTGATAAATTCCATCTGGGCTGATATATCGGCTTTATTCAGTGCAAAGCTCACGCCATGCCTTGACACACTGAAGTACAGCCACACAAAAGATGAAACTAAACATACTGCAAGCATAATCACTCCGAAAGAATAATATTTTTTTCTGCTGCCAAGCCTCTTGTACGGCATCAGGAAATACAGCAGTAGCACAGTGCCGTAAACCTGTTTCAGAAGCCCCACGATCACAGCCATAACAATCAGCGCAACACACTGCCGAACGGTGAGCCGATCTTCGCATCGTGTCAGGGACAATATATACGCTGATACCAGCATACACCCTCCAAACACTACAGCATCAGCAGCGATTGAAGCACTTTCTGCCAGATACATAGGCATCATTGCCAGCAGGAATATCAAAAGGCCTTTTTCCGGAAGAAGCCTTATCGCCATAAATACGCATAAAGCCGAGAACAGTACAGCACCAATGCGCATGGCATAATATATTTCGCCCGCAGTTCCTCCGACTGAACGCACAACATACGCGCCCAATGCTTGAGGAAAATATACTATGGGAGCATATGAGCCGGTATTATTGATTGTTCGCATATCTCTGGAAGCATTTACAGGTTCAGACATAAAATCAGCTATATCCTTGAATGAATATCTGCCTTCACTTTGAACAATATTACCTACATACTTCTCTTGAAAAAATACTGACGGGACAAAAGATACGAGATTATTCTTATTGCTGAGGTTGTGTACCGGGCTTGCTAAAGTTCCTTCCGATATCTGCCAAGCTCTTGCAAAGTGGTTAGGTTCATCGGGAATCTGAAATACTGGAGTAAGAAATGCTAATGAAATTCCTGCAAAAAGCATAAACAACACATAAAACCATTCTATGCCTCCTGTACCCATTCCAGAAGACAACAGGTTGTCTTGTCTTGTCTTGTCTTGTCTTGTCTTGTCTTGTCAATTATGGTGGCCATTTTGATTTTGTCAAGCTCCTTTCTGCGTAATTATACACAAAATCAATCATCCCTGCAAAATCACCAAAAGCATAGATAAAACATTTTGCTTGCATAAAAAATATTCCGGCGGTTATAATCCTTTCATTCAATCTTTTATGTTAAAGGAGTATTCAGAAAGATGGCAGTTGCAGCCAACATACGTCTTCAGAGAAAAAAAGCAGGACTGACGCAAATAGATTTAGCCGAGAAACTTGGAGTATCAATCGCTACATTAAGACGCTGGGAAGCAGGAGAGACTTCACCGACAGGCACAAGGATAATGGAACTTGCGAAACTTCTTCATATATCTCCTGATGAAATAGTGAGTGATGAGAAAGAAGCCGCAAAGGAAACATCAAAGCTGCTTTATCCCTCTCGTGAAGAAAATCCTGGAATGCTGGTATTTGAAGGGGAAGGTACTAGAATTGAACTTCCCCCTACAGAAAAAGGCTATGAGCTTTTCAACAAACTTGTAGAGAACCTCATAGACAGGAACAAAAATCAGCAGGCGTAGCTTTGTCCTCCGGTCATATTCTCTAAGCTCTGCATAACTTCAGCACTAAGCCCCATAGCTTTGCCCAGCTTGGTGAGATATTTGCGTTCGGCTTCAGTGTCAACCTCAATCGCCATCAGTGAAGCCGAATATACCTGTGCCGCAAGTTCAGGCCTGCCCTTTACTGCCGCCACGATTTTAGCCGTCTCCATAGGCCCTTGCAATTTCTTGATCACGTAATTCATGCCTTCCTGGCCGAGCCCGTTCTTCTGGAGAGTCCCTGTTATCTTGCTGAACTCGTCAGCATCAACCTGACCGTCCGCTTTTGCCGCATCAATCATCGCCGTAATGATTATCTCTGCATCACTGCTCTGCTGCTGCGGTGTGGGCTGTGTATATGCTTGGGGTACAGCCTGAGCCTGTGCCGCTGCGCCTGAAGTCCCGCCCATAGTGTTTTTGAGTGCCTTATAGGCCATCATTCCGAGAAGTCCCATCATGCCGCCGCCAAGACTGTTAGCCGTAGTGCTCTGTGATTTCCCCGTGAGTGCTCCGAGAAGCGCGCCTATTCCTGCCGCCGCGAGGTTGTCGCCTCCTACAGTGTTCTTGACGCTCTGTCCTGCCCCCATAAGTGAGCCTAAAATGTCCTGAATGCCGCTTCCTGCCGTTGACATTCTTGAAGATGAGGTAGGTGAAGTGTTAATGCTTGTCTGCACCATTGAACCCAGCAGATCCATAAAGTTTAATGCCATGAAAAAATTTGCTCCTTTCGCAAAATATAGTGTTTTGAAAGATTGTAGCATGTCCCGTCAGTATAATGCTGAAAAAATTTCATTGACTTTTGTCTATGTATCTTGATATTATTCCACTCTCATAGATGGCCGTCTATAACATTAATATTTAAGGCAGTGATAAAAATGTTATGGAGATTTTTTCAGGAACAGTTGCTTGGGATGAACTGGCTGAACGATTTAACCGGGAAAATTCTTGATTCTGTAGGAATTGATATATCTTCATCTGTGGGTGCAAGCATTCAGTTTTTTGTATATGACACGCTCAAAATTTCTGTTCTGCTGTGCATACTGATTTTTGCGGTATCTTACGTTCAAACATTCTTTCCGCCTGAACGCAGCAAAAGAATCATGGGACGTTTCAGAGGTATCAAGGCAAACATAACCGGTGCGCTTCTTGGTGCTGTAACTCCTTTCTGTTCATGTTCGTCAATACCGATTTTCATGGGCTTCACCAGTGCAGGGCTTCCTTTGGGCATGACGTTTTCATTTCTTATCTCGTCGCCTATGATTAATCCGGGAAGCCTCGTTTTACTGATGAGCATATTCGGAACTAAAATTGCTTTTGCGTATATATTTCCGGGTTTGTGTATCGCTGTACTGGGCGGTATATTCATTGAACACCTGCATATGGATAAATACATTGAAGATTTTGTGTACTCAAGGCCGGGAATAATTGATGCTGATATTGAGTTCCTGAACTTCACACAGGCTGAACGTATAAAATATTCTCGCAGTGAAGTCAAAGCAACTTTAAGGGTAGTATTTCCGTATATTTTAGCTGGAGGCGGGATCGGTGCAGTGATACATAACTATATTCCTGAAAGCATAATCGGCGGCATACTCGGTGATAAAAGCCCGTTCGGGGTAATCATTGCCGCAATCACAGGAATTCCAGTTTACGCGGATATATTCGGAACAATCCCTATAGCTGAGGCACTGCTCGCTAAAGGTGCTCTGCTAGGTACGGTGATCAGCTTCATGATGGCAGTTACGGATTTGAGCCTTCCGTCAATAATAATGCTCCGTAAAGTCATAAAGCCCCGTCTTCTTGCTGTATTTATCCTGACATGTTCAGCGGGAATAATCATAACCGGTTATGTGTTCAATGCTTTTGCGTATATGCTGATGTAAGGAGGTGAGAATATGAATGCTGTTGATGCCTCATTGATCTGCAAGGCTTTGAGTGATGCCAACAGAATCCAGATAGTAGAGCTGCTGACTCACGGCGAAAAGTGCACATGCGAGCTTCTTGAACATTTCAGCATAAGGCAGCCTACACTCACGCACCACATGATGACTCTGAATGAATGCGGACTCCTCATCAGCAGGAAAGAAGGCAAACGTACATTTTACGCATTGGACTGCGGGACTCTGCGGGAGTTCAGGGAGTTCATTGCGGGGCTTGAATGCAGGTGCTGATTTTGCCGTAATCAGCGTATGTTGATTTGAAGTGGCTGTGATAAAATTCAACGCACTTTTCATTCAATAAAAATTTTTATTTTAATAGGAGGTTATTTCAGTGAAGAAGTTTTTATGTGCATCGCTGGCAGTACTCCTCGTTCTTTGCAGTGTCTCTTTTGCGTCGGCAGAGTTCAGGTTTGAGCGCAAAGTCAGCATTGTATGCCCTTGGGGCGTAGGCGGCGGAGCAGACTCAACGTTACGCCCGATCGCTAACCTGCTGAAGGATATTCTCGGCCAGGAAGTCGAAGTCGTCAACGTAACCGGAGGCAACGGTGTTACTGCAGTCGAGTACGTCTACAAGCAGCCCGCAGACGGCTATACGTTCATGCTTGGTACTCAGAGCCTGTTCATGCAGGACATACAGGGCACAACGTCAATGAACTTCAAGGAAGAATTTATCCCTGTAGCGCGTCTTGTTCATGCAATCAACGTAATAACCGCGTCGAAAAAGGCAATGGACAAAAAGGGCTATAAGACGTTCTCAGAGATGAGGGACTACGTAAAGCAGAATCCGTTTGAGGTCAGTGTAGGAATGCTCACCAGCACGGGACTTGACGGCGCATCGCTGAATCAGGCTATTGAAGGGCTTGATATTCTTGATGTCTCGTATCCTTCAGGATCAGAAATGAACTCGGCACTTGTCGGCGGACATATTGACATCATGGTTACGGGAACTGATGAAATAGAGGGACTCATTGCGGCAGGTGATATTGTCCCGCTCCTTGCGCTGTGCGAAAAGAGGATGAAGCGTTATCCCGACGTGGAATGCTCCGTAGAGCTCGGCATCAATTCAGTGTTAGGGCCTGCAAGGGGAATCTTCGCGAAGAGAGGCACGCCGCAGGAAGCCATTGATGCACTCGTTGCCGGTATCGCTAAAGCAGTTGAGGATCCTTCATGGCAGGCATTCCTGGTTCAGGGGTGCTACGATGAAAGACCGGGATTCGCCGGGCCGGAGGAGTACGCAAAAGCCTGTGAGGAGGACTATAAGCTGCTCAGTGATTACCTCAAGGCTGAAGGTGTCATGAAGAAAGATTATTACGCGAAATAATTAGAGTCTATCGGGAGGTGATTTTGTGCCTCCCTTTTTTTATTGTATTTGAGGAGAGAAATTACACAACATGTTTGAATTAATCTGCAACGTTCTCTTATGGCTGGGACTTCTCTACGCATACTGTTTCAACGTCCTTGAAGCCCCTATCCCTGACAGGGTAGCCAGAAATCCCTACACGCTGAAGCCGGATATGTGGCCTAAGACGATAATAATATTACTTCTTATCTGCATAGCATTGAACATCATCAACATAATACGCAAGAACAAGAACAATCCCGAATTTTCACTTGATGCCCTGCTCAGTATCCGTGCCCGTATGTGCATGGGTATAGCTCTTGTTGTCGGTGCAAGTTTCGTCCTTGAGCCGCTTGGGTACATGGTTACGTGCGTGCTTGTGCTGTTCCTGTACGGCTTGCTGCTTGGCCAGCGTCATGTTATACGGCTTGCGTTGATGTCGGTAGTTCTGACTCTGGTGCTGTATGTTGTCTTCAGCGTCTTGCTGTCGGTGAATCTTCCGAGAGGGACGATACCTGAACTGCGGAATTTCTCGCTGTACGTTGAAGGCATAGTATCTTCCGTGAAGTCCGCAATATTTTAGGGAGGGTTAAGAGATTATGACTACACTAGAATTATTCACTAACGGTTTCAGCGTCCTTCTTGACCCTTATACGCTCATGATGGTCGTATTTGCTATTGTTGTCGGTACAATCTTCGGAGCACTGCCCGGAGTCAGCGCAACAATGGCCGTAGCTTTAGGTCTTCCGTTCACCTACTCAATGCAGCCCATACCCGCAATAGTGTTTCTCGTGGCTGTCTACTGCTCATCAATTACGGGAGGGAGCATAACAGCAATACTCTTCAAGATTCCCGGCGTTCCTTCAAGCGCGCCAACAACATTTGACGGCTACCCGATGGCGCAAAGAGGCGAGGCAGGGAAGGCACTCGGTATAGCTCTCGGAAGTTCGGCGATCGGCGGACTGGTATCGGCTCTGGCAATGCTGACACTTTCACCGCAGCTAACACAGGCGGCGTTGTCATTCAGCCCTTCAGACATTTTCGCCATAACGTTTATGGGACTCTCAATCCTTACGTGTCTGGACAGCAAGAACATTCTTCGCACGCTAATATCCGGGCTTCTGGGCTTATTGCTGGCATGTGTGGGGCAGGATCCTATGTATGCCGTTCAGCGTCTAACTTTCGGGAACGGTGAGCTTATTGCAGGGCTTGAGATGATTCCGGTTCTGATAGGAATATTCGCCGTTACTGAGGTGCTGAAGCAGACGAAGAAGCGCGAAACACTCAAGAGTGATGAAGGCACTGCAAGCGTGAATACGAAGATGCCGTCATTCCGTGAATGGTGGGGTATCAAATGGGTATTGGCGCGGTGTTCCGTGATAGGCACGATTATCGGAATACTTCCGGGAGCAGGAGCAACAATAGCATCATTCCTGTGCTACTCGACTGAAACGAAACTATCGAAGCACCCGGAGAAGTTCGGGACGGGAATAATTGACGGTATAGCTGCCTCAGAGACAGCCAACAATGCCGCAACCGGAGGAGCTATGGTGCCGTTATTGTCGCTGGGTATACCGGGAGGGAATGCCGCCGCCGTCATGATGAGTGCGCTTGTCCTGAAGGGCGTGCAGTTAGGGCCTCTGCTTCTCGTGAATCAGCCGCAGTATTTGAGCGCAACATTTGCTTCAATGGTCGTAACAAATATATTGATGGTTGTTGTAGCTATAGGAATCGCTAAGGTGTTTGCGCAGATTCTTGCAGTTCCGTATTCGTATCTAGGGCCGATAATCATAATGCTTGCGATAATCGGTTCATACGCAACGAACATGAGCATAGCTGACGTTAAGATCATGGCTGTTGCTGGAGTTATCGGTCTGGTTATCTCTGCGTGCCACTTCAACAGCGCGGCATTGATATTGGGGCTTGTGCTTGGCGTGATATGCGAGGGGAACTTCAGCAGGGCATATACTATTTCACGTGCAAATCTGGTTACGATGTTCTCGCGTCCTGTAGCAGGGTCGTTAATGGTCATCAGCATAATTCTGCTTGTATGGCCGGTTATTGCGCAGTTCTTCAGACGCAGTAAAGAAGCATAGGAATAAAAAATATTTCTGCCTCTTCTGGTTTCAGGGGAGGCTTTTATTTTTCACGTAATTCATAATAGCGGCGGCAAAAATTAATTGTGATAAAATGTGCAAATCAGCATACACAAAAAAACAAACAAAAAGTTTTCAACACCTTTTCCCATGCTTATATATACGCGGCTAGGGAAATGTGATATATAAAAATTTGCAGGAGGTGTTCATTCAGATGGAGTTAAAAGCGGTGGGAACTGCCGGGACTCTTGAGTCAAGCGATGTCATGATAACGATTGAACCTGCTCAGGACGGCGGTATTGTTCTGACTGATTTTCAAAGCTCTGTAATCAACCAGTACGGCAGGCAGATAAAAGCTGAAGTGCTGGCCTCGCTCGAAAGACTTGGAGTGAAGAATGCTAAGGTTGTAGTAAATGACCACGGCGCATTGGACTGCACGATTAAGGCTCGCGTAGAGTGCGCATACTATCGTGCATGTCAGGCAGATGTTGACGGTGTATATGATTGGGGAGGTGTAATAAGATGAGCATACCAAGACCGAAACCGGAGAAGTTCCGCCTTCGCCGCACAATGATGTTCATGAATGCGCAGAAGCCCGGACTCATCAAGGACGCATACATTTACGGTGCGGATTCAATCATGCTTGACCTTGAGGACGCAGTAGCAGAGAACCAGAAGGACAGCGCAAGGTTCTCGCTGTACCATGCCCTGAAGGAAATAGATTACGGCAACACTGAAGTTATAGTGCGTATCAACGGCCTTGACACTCCTCACTGGAAAGAGGATATACGCGTGTGCGTTGCAGGAGGCTGTGATGGTATCCGTATCGCTAAGACAGAAAGCGCACAGGATGTTCATACTGTGGACGAGGCAGTTACTGCGGCAGAAAAGGAATTCGGCGTAGAAGTCGGCAGGACGCTTCTCATGGCGGCACTTGAGAGTCCCAAAGGCGTGCTGAATGCGTATGAGATCTGCACGGCCTCCCCGAGGCTTTTCGGCGTGGCACTGTCCGGCGGAGATTACCGCAAGTGTATGCAGGTGAAGGTTATTCCCGGAGGAATTGAGATGCTTTTTGCCAGAGGCTTAATGCTCAACGCGGCAAGGGCTGCAGGCATTCAGTGCTTCGATACAGTGTTCACCAACATAAACGACGATGAAGGCTTCAAGGCTGAAGTGAAGCAGAACGTTGAAATGGGCTTTGACGGAAAATCGCTCGTCAACCCGAGACAGATTAACATAGTCCATGAGATGCTTGCACCGTCGCAGAAAGAAATTGCAGAGGCTGAAAAGATAGTCCGTGCATACCGTGAGAATGCTGACAAGGGAGTCGGAGTGTTCACGATTGAGGGCGGAAAGATGATAGATATTGCCTTTGTTCCGGGTGCTGAAAGGGTTATCAGGCTCGCAAAGGCCAGCGGAATATATGAGGGGGATCTTTAATCATGAAAAATGCAGTAGGTAGAGAGATACCCGCAGAGGCATTAGCTGTTGAACTCAAGAACGGCAGGAAGTACGAACCGTATCAGGGCAAAGGCTACAGGGACGGAAAATACATAAAGAAGGCCGGCCCCACGACGAAAATCTACGAGAACCCGAAAGAGAGCAAGCTGCTTCCTTCAATCCGTGAGGCAGTAATAGCCTGCGGACTGAAAGACGGCATGACGGTATCATTCCATCATCATTTCAGGGACGGTGATTATATCGTCAACATGGTCATGAAAGAGATTGTAGACTTGGGCATAAAGGATATTACTATTGCGGCTTCAAGTCTCGGCAGTGCACATGACCCTATAGCGGACTATATCGAGCAGGGAATCGTTACCGGCATTCAGACTTCCGGAATTCGCGGAAGAATGGGTGATGTAGTATCACACGGAAAGCTGAAGACTCCGGCTATACTTCGTTCACACGGCGGGCGCGTGCGTGCAGTGGAAGAAGGGGACGTGCATATTGATGTAGCGTTCATCGGCGCACCGACTTCTGACGAGTACGGCAATGCGAGGGCACTCGGCGGAAAGGGAGACTGCGGAGTCCTGAGCTATGCTGTTCCTGACTCTGAATATGCAGATAAGGTTGTAGTTATCACAGACACTTTAGTCCCGTATCCTAATTTCCCGCCCAGCATTCACGGCGTTAATGTTGATTATGTCGTGAAAGTTGACGAGATAGGCAACCCTAAGAAGATTGCATCAGCGGCGGCAAGAATGACTCAGAACCCCAGAGACCTCATGATGGCGGAGAACACTGCGAAGGTCATAGCAGCATGTCCGTGGTTCAAGGAGGGCTTCAGCTTCCAGACAGGAGCAGGCGGGCCGTCATTGGCAGTGAATAGATTCCTTGAGCCGTTTATGGATGAGATCGGAGGCATTACCGGGCCGATATGCGAACTTCAGCGCAAGGGACTTGTCGGGAAGATTATTGATGTTCAGGATTTCGATGTAGCTGCGATTGAGGACATCCGCACAAATCCGAATCACTTTGAGATGACAGCCAGCGAATATGCCAACCCTGCCAACAAGGGAGCATTCGTGAACAAACTCGATTTTGTCGTGCTTGCGGCTCTTGAGGTTGATATAGACTTCAACGTGAATGTAATCACCGGTTCTGACGGAGTATTACGCGGTGCACCCGGCGGACACCCGGACACTGCGGAAGGGGCGAAGTGCTGCATTATCGTTACGCCTCTGACACGCGGACGCATGGCCACGATATGCGAGAAGGTAGTTACGGTTACGACACCGGGCGACTGCGTTGACGTTCTCGTTACGGACTACGGCACGGCGGTCAATCCTGCGCGCAAAGATATTATTGCGGCACTTGATGCGGCGGGGATAAAGCATGTGCCCATCAAAGAACTTCAGGAGAAGGCATATTCACTTGTCGGGAGGCCTGATGATCTTCAGTGGGAAGATAAGGTTGTAGCTATTCTTGAGGCTCGCGACGGTACGATTTTGGACGTTGTGAAGAAGATTAAGCCTTACCAGATATAGAACATAGAACATAAATTACTCCCTCGTTGAATCTCAGCGGGGGAGATTTTTTTTGTATGCTGACGTGATAAAATAGCCGAAATTCACGGAAGGGAGCTTGACATAAAATGACTGCGTCTGTATACTGCGCACAGCACAGCACAGCACAGCATTATTTTTGTGTCTTTTTCCCTGTCCAGAATAACCCATCACAATAGAAAACGTCCCCCTTGATGAATGAATACATGACAGCGTGAGGTTTGCGCCTGAAGTTTTATGGTGCAGGGGTTAATGTGTTCATTTGAGGAGGATATACGATGAAGAGAATATTTTGCGCGGTATTGGCGGTTTGTGCCGTTATGGCCGGGAGTGTGTGTGCGTGGGGTGATGTGGCGATTGATGTTCAGGGAGTTTGTGAGCAGTAATTTTGACGCTGATAATGACGGTATACTAAATGATGATGAAATTATAGAAATAACAAACATTTCTGTTTTTGGCAGAGGAATAAAATCATTGCAGGGCATTGAACACTTTAAATCATTAACAGAATTAGATTGTTCCTATAATTATTTAACTTTTCTTGATTTGAGTTTAAATAATGCTTTGACTGAGCTTTATTGCGGCAGTAACCAGTTAGAAGAATTAGATATAAGCAAAAATACTCAATTAACCGGGTTATGGTGTTATGGAAATCAACTTAGCAAACTTGAAATAAATAATAACTCTGAGTTATCTCAATTATTTTGCAACAATAATCACTTAGCTGCTTTAGATGTTAGCAGGAATAATGCTTTGAAAGTTTTGAATTGCGACTCTCAGATTATTGCCGTTTCTAGCCTGAATGCAACAGAAAGCAATGATTATCCTTACAGCTTTAATCTTCTTTCACTAAATACATCTATAGCAATCAGTAGTATATTTAGTATGGATGTAAGAGATAGCAGAGATTTAAAAGTAGATTACCGTATGGAAGATTCAGCTATATATTTTGCCTCATCCCCTTCTGCTATTTCATATAGATACGACATACAAAAACAAGGAGACCCTATTTATATGGATGTTGCAGTTATGGTACACGGACTTTCTCCAGCAAGTTCCTACAGATTTATTATGTCCGATACACTTCGCAACGAAATAATTTCAGTATTTCAGGATATATCTGAGGACGACATTCATCAGCTTGCAGATAACGAGATACTTTCCAGAACGTGGCAAATTGCCTCTTATGACGTTATGGAATTTTTTGATCTGCAGGAAAGTCCTGCATTAATAATTCCGCACATAAGACCGCGTCATTCCGGGTTATATGTAATACGCCTTAACCTCGCAAACACTGAGAATGTAGATAAAGGAACAACGATTGCGCTTCGAGGGATTTTCAGCAATCTATCCGTAAATACAAGTGCACTTCAGGAGGTGCAGTATGTCTTCTTCGATGAAAAATCAACAATAATAAAAGAAGTTCCAGAAAACAAAATTATTTATGTTGCTTTTAAGACGGCTACAGGGACAGATATACGCGTAGTAGTTACCATTCCTTTAAGGCTTGCTCAAGGAACAGTGATGCCTGTCGAAGAAGAAAGACATGAAGAACTTAGAGAAACTATTGCTCAAGAGATGAGCAGTATAGATATAGATGCCGGAGAAATTAGATTCATTCATGAAGAACAAATTACGCAAGCTAAAGATCCCTCTTCTGAAATGCTGCATAACGCTAAAGAAAATGGTTATGCTCTTATTGGCAAATTAAATACCATAAGTGCAGACGAAGAAGGATATTATGTCTTAAAAATCGTATTGTCAGATGACCTCTTTAACCTTATTGAAGGTGTTAATGTCAATGAGGTAGTTGTAGATAATTTTTCCAACTATGATGTTGCAAATACAAATAAATCTTCAGTAAAAAAATCATTTTTAAGCGGACTGCTGGGTACGTGGGAAATTCTCACCGTAAATGGCAAAAAATTAGACAAATTCAGCTTTCGAGAGTTCCTGATGATAGGGTTCCTGAATGCAGGCGAGCCTTTTACGCTTTACTTGGCTCGACGACTTGTCCCTGATATGGCATCTTTCATAGCAGCAGTACTTGGAGCAGGAGGCTGTAATGCCGGATTGGGGCTTGCAGGTGTTTCGGCTGTCGTGTTTATCCTTATGCGGAAGAACAGACGCTAAAACATTATATGTGCTTTAAGCGGGGTCGGGGATTCATCTCCGGCCCGTTTTTCACATTAATGATAACTGCATACCGGCTTAAAATACAGAAAAGGTTAGACGACAAAAAGCGCGTAATGTGGTTAAATTACGTTAAATCAATCCCCGCAATACATGAAAAAAGGAGCTGATTTAGGTAATGATATTCGAAGACTTCTCGAAAATAGGAATTATCCCCGTAGTAGTCCTTGATGATTCCCAGCAGGCCGCACCTTTGGCTGAAGTTCTGTGCAAAAACGGGCTTCCCTGTGCAGAGGTAACATTCAGGACATCGGCGGCAGAGGAGAGCATAAGAATCATGTCGCGTGAATTTCCTGATATGCTTGTAGGTGCAGGTACAGTTCTCACGATAGAACAGGCAGACCGAGCCATCAATGCCGGAGCAAAATTCATCGTAAGTCCCGGCCTGAATCCCAAAGTCGTACAGCACTGCCTCGATAACAGCGTTCCCGTAACTCCCGGCACTCAGACCCCCAGCGAAATGGAACGTGCGTTAGAGCTTGGCCTTAAAGTCGTAAAGTTCTTCCCTGCAGAACCGGCAGGAGGACTGAACATGATCAAGGCTGTTGCTGCGGCATATGTTGACTTAAAGTTCATGCCTACAGGAGGGATCAGCGCAAAGAACGTGAAAGAGTATCTTGCGTACAATAAGATTATTGCCTGCGGAGGAAGCTGGATGGTCAAAAAGGATCTGGTTAATGCTGGCGAGTGGGATAAAATAGCTGCTCTTGTCCGTGAAGCTGCGGACATAGTGAAGGACGTAAGGGGGTAAAAATATATGCAGTTGAACGTAAAGCCTAAGAGTGAATGCAGGTTTGATGCCGTGAGTCTCGGCGAGGTCATGCTCCGTCTTGATCCGGGCGAGGGAAGGATACGCACAGCAAGAAGTTTCCGTGCATGGGAAGGCGGCGGAGAGTACAACGTCATTCGCGGCCTGCATAAATGCTTCGGAATGGATACGGCAGTGATTACGGCATTTGCCGATAATGAGGTCGGAAAGCTCATGAAGGATTTTATCGAGCAGGGCGGAGTCAATACCAGCCTCATATATTGGAAGAAGACTGACGGAATAGGCCGTATCTGCCGTAACGGAATCAACTTCACTGAACGCGGCTTCGGTATTCGCGGTGCAGTGGGATGTTCTGACCGTGCCAACACTGCAATATCTCAGGCAACACCGGAAGATTTCAACTTTGAGTACATTTTCGGCGAGCTTGGAGTCAGATGGCTTCACACCGGCGGAATCTACGCGGCACTCTCTGAGCAGGCATGTGATACGGTAATAGCGGCCTGCAGGACGGCAAAGAAGTACGGAACGCTAATATCATACGATCTGAATTACCGTCCTTCAATGTGGAGTGCTATCGGCGGTCAGGCACGTGCTCAGGAGGTCAACAAGGAAGTAGCGAAATATGTTGATGTCATGATAGGCAACGAGGAAGATTTTACGGCGTGCTTGGGCTTTCAGATTGAGGGCAACGACGAGAATCTGAAGGAATTGAACCTTGACGGCTACAAGAAGATGATCGGAGAGGCGGCAAAGACATATCCCAACTTCAAGGCAGTAGCGACGACACTGCGGACTGTCAGGACTGCAACGGTCAATGACTGGAAGGCTATATGCTGGGCTGACGGTGAAATATACATGTCGAAGGCATATGACGGACTGGAGATCATGGACAGGGTAGGCGGAGGAGATTCTTTCGCGTCAGGTCTGGTGTACGGACTGATTACGACAGGAGACCCGGAAAAGGCTGTGAATTACGGTGCGGCACACGGTGCACTGGCTATGACGACACCTGGTGATACGTCAATGGCTAGCGTGAAGGAAGTTGAAGCCATTATGGGCGGGGCAGGAGCGCGGGTGAAACGTTGAGCATACTTCAAGACATCGTAACTGCATTAGAGGCCAAGAACGGCGAGAACATCATAACGCTTGACCTAAAGAACAAGGGAAGTTTAGCCGACGCTTTTATTCTGGCAACCGGAAATTCCGAAGTTCATATGAAGACTCTTACGGACGCGGCAGAAGAAGTGCTGATACGTGCCGGGCGCAAATGCAAGGTTGAAGGCGGGGAAAGTTCCAACTGGAGACTTCTTGATGCCGGAGATATTGTAGTGCATGTGTTCAGCCATAAAGGCAGGGAGTTCTACAGGCTAGAGCGTCTCTGGGAAGAATAAAAATTAACCCCCTCACATTTAGAGGGGGATTTTTTGTGTGTTTAGAATGATATTGCCGTGCCTGTTGATGAGGTGCCGGAAGTGTAAGCAGTCCCGTTTACGTACAGGGTGTAGCTGTTAAGGTTAATGCTGTCAGTTCCGCAGGTGAGTGCAGTAACGTATGAATTTCCCGTCAATGTCCATTTAGATTCACCTGCAACAGAGACATAAACATTTCCGCCTGAATTATCACCGTTCACAGTTCCGGAGAAAGCTGAACCTTCAGCAAGATACATATTCACTGCCGAGCTTGAGTCCACGATAATATCGCCGTCAATAGTCTGGTCATTCGCATAAAGGTTAGCTTTTCCTCCGTTTGATCCTGAGCTGCCCCATCCTGCTGATTCTGCCCGTAGGAAAATATCAGTGCTGTTGTTGGTGATGTCAATATCATTGATGGTAATATCTGCTGTAGTGTTTGTTACGTAGAATATATCTCCCTGAGAGTTAGTGATGCTTCCGTTCTTCATGGTGAAAGTTCCTTTGCCTTCGCTTGCGTCTCCAGAGCCGGACTGATAGATCATTACTGCCTGTTTTCTTGTAGTCTGGCTTCCGTTCAGGGTAGTATGTGATGCAGATACTTCGCAGTTATTGAGAGTTACGGAATTAGAGCCTTCAATCACGACACCCTGAGAGGCTTTAGCGATAAGGTCAGCATTCGACACAGTAATATCTGCCGTAGAGTATATCGCCGGTGATCCTGTGCCTGAAGCTGTATACACGCCGCCGTTAACCGTAACAGTTCCGCCGCCTCTGTCCGAACGTATCGGAGCGGAAGAGCCGCCTGAAGTGGTTACGCGCAGGTTAGTGGCATTCATTGTCCCGCCTCCAGTGGTCATGATGCCGCCGGAATTTCTGGAGCTTGTGATGATTACGCAGTTCTTTACATTGACCGTTGCACCATATGCGAAGACAGCGTTTGCGTATGCTCCGTCAGTGCTGACGATGGAGTCCGTTAAAGTGAGTGTACCGCTGTTTGAGGCTAGAACTGCAGCGTTTGTGCCATAAAAGTCGTAATTGTCGCTGTTATTGCTGCTGCCTCCGTTACTGCTGGGAGGTGTATTTGCCTTAATGCTGCTTGCTGTGGTTGGGCTTCCGGTCTTGACGATGCGGTAATTTGAGTACGCAGCTGTTGTACCGTCCGCTTCAAGTGCGTGTGTACCGCTGGCAGTGGCTGATGCTGTGTGCTCAACGGTAATATCCGAAACATTTGGTGCTGTGCCTGTGCTTGTGTTGTCGTCCGTATCGGTGTCAGTGCCAGTGTTGCCGTTCTCTGTGTTGGTATTGGTTTCTGTTTCTCCCTCTGTACTGTCATTGTTACCAGTATTTTCCTCCGAAATAGTTTCGTTGCCGGAAGTGCCAGAACCGGAAGAACTGCTGCTTGATCCGCACCCGGAACTAAGGAAAAGCATTGCAATAATGAATAGGACTAAAAAATACTTGAACTTCATGAAATGAATCTCCCTTCAAGAAATTTGTGCGTATGTAAATATTATCACTTTTCCGAGAGCAAATTCATCACAGCTTCCTGCATTTCCTTCACAGTATGGGTTCTTGACCTCGCGCACTCCTGAGCCTGTCTGCCGCAGATGAGGCATTTCCGGAAGTCTTTGCGGGATAGTTTTTTTCCGTCAGTATCTATAACATCAATATCATAGAGTCTCCCGACCGGGGATGAAGTCTCAATATTGACGGCTAGATCTTTGAGTGTTTCGGGTGGAATATTTTTCACCGAGAGCAACAATTCATCTCCGGTATCTTCATGAACTTCTGATGAGTGATTGATTTCCGCGTTAATATCTTCCAATCGGCCAAGCAGTAAAGTTTTTCCATCGTCAAAGGCTTTGCGTATGAGTTCATTTGTTTTTACCGGGCCGGGAATATTCATCGTGAAAGATATTAATGTGCCGCTGTATTTTGCCCGTAACAATTCCTGCTCATGTACGCGTGATTCACGTCTTGCGAGCATCTGTTCAAGGCTGATTTCGTTTCCTGTCATG
>CAJOES010000012.1 GCA_905233455.1 uncultured Synergistales bacterium
AATGCCGCCCCGAACGGCAGAATGAATCCGAATATGAAGCCTATATACTTATCCAGTGAAAGCATAGGTGTTGCGAGGTTGTCCCCTGCGATCAGGAAGAAATCTACTGCAAGCATGTATATAGCCGTGTAGCAGAAAGTTACCCCCAGAAGAAAGAGTGTCAGTGCGGCAAGAAATATCACTTTGAACATTCTTTTTTCGCGGGGGTAAAGCGCAGGACGTATGAAGCTCCAGAACTGCCAGATTATTACGGGACTCGCAATGATGACAGCAGCAAGAAATGATACCTTGATCTTTGTAATGAATGCCTCTGATACTGCCGTATAGATTATCTCTATGCCTTTTGCCTTTATGGGCGTGATTATCCAGCTCATGACGTAATCAATCGCTAGAAGATACACTGCAAGGAACGCAACAATAACCGACACGACCGAAGTAACTACAGCCCTGCGCAGTGCCAGAAGGTGAGACAATAAGGGAGCTGTTTCGCCGCTCAATTTGTACCTGACTCTTCTGCGGGCTTGCTTTCATCCGAACCTTTAAGTTCTGTGCGGAAGTCCCTGATGCTTTTTCCGAGTGCTTTTCCTACGCCGGATAATTTACTGCCTCCGAACAATACCAACGCTAAGAATATGAGCAAAAGAATTTCCGAGATTCCCAAGTGCATTATTTATCTGACCTCCTGATTTATTTTGTCCAGTTCCGTTGTGATGTCTTTTGTGCCTTCATGAAGTTCGCGTGATATATCTGTATCCTGCTTCAGCGTACGAATATCTTTATCTATATCCGCTTTAGTGTCGTTTATCTCGCGTTCCAGTTCATTCCAGCCTGACTCTGCCTTAATCTGCGTGAGAAGGGAACGGAAACGCCTGACCATTTTTCCGAGCCATCTCGCAACTTTAGGCAGATCCTGAGGACCTACCACCACAAACGCAATAAGCAGTACAACGAGCAGTTCCGAGAAACCTATACTGAACAGGCGAATCCCCTCCCTTCACGTGCAGGAACTATATTCCCTTTACGGCATTCTCACCTGCAACCTTGCCGTAATACATTGCCATTGCATGACTGACACCCTTTAAGCCTATCGGGTACTGAAGGCCGAAGCGTCCTCCCTGCATGTTGCCTGCAACGTACAGACCCTTGATGATCTCTCCGCAAACCTGTCTGCCTTCCGCGTCAGTGATCTCCGTAAACGTGTGGCAGTCTTCATCTGACTCAAGTCCGCCGATGCAGGTCAGCATTATAGCAGTGCTGAACTGGTCAGCATAGAACGGGCCTTTGTCCACCGGCATTAAACGTGAAGCTGCTTTGTTGAAGTCCTCATCGACTCCCTTTGCGGCTAACTCGTTGTAGCGTTTGATTGAGGCTAATGCTGTCTCTTGTGCTTTCTTGTCGCTGGGATAAATCTTCGCAACAAGTTCTTCAAGCGTATCTGCCTTTATGCAACGTCCGTCCTTCACTGCCTCTTCAAGCTGATAGGGTGCTTTCCAGTTACGATAAGTCGCGTTGTTCTTGGGTGCCTGCTCTGGTGATGTGTAGGGTTCATAGTAGCAGGCTCCGCCATGAGCTGCGGGCATATGCGTAACCTGTTCAGGCCAGTTGGAGTCGAAAATCTGCCATGACTTCATGAGCCTTACAGCCTCTATCTGATTCTCTAGCTGCTGTCCGGGCAAGTCCTCACACATGAAGCGTTTTCCGTCCATGTCAAGGTTCAGGAATCCTGCATTGCCCATGACACCGACACCGCCGAGATCTGCTCCGCCGCCCATGTGGTGAATCATCGGTGCGACAAACCCGGCAACCTTCGCTCCCGCCCATGCTCCCAAGCGTAAGCCGTCTCCCTGATTGGTGCGCTTTCCGTTCACGTCTACGGAAGTGAAGAGTCTGTTGTTCTTGTGTGATTTCATGATGTCCGGTGCAAAGTGATACATTGCCGCATCATTTGAGCCGAAATCTCCTGTTGAGAGAATAACGCCTTTAGCCGCATTGACCTTGAGGTATTTTCCCTTTGTCGGTGATTTGGGCATGTCGTCGAGAGCATATATGCCCGTGCAAACGCCGTCCTTCATGATGAGCTTGCACCCGAAATGACCGAAATAGCCTTTAACTTTTCCGGTATCTAATGCCTTCTGCCAGTTCGCGATAAAAGTCTTCTGCTGACTCGGAAGGAACTCTACGGAAGTCGGGAAGCATGGGAATCTTTCTTCCTTCCAGTTGTAGACGTGCTCAACTCCGTTTTTGTCCTTGTATGACGGGAGCGGCCTGTAGATAGGCACGAGGAAATCATCAGCATATTCATCGGGTATAGGCTGTCTTGTCTCGTCTGCAATGAACAGATGAGAATCCGCACCCATGAACCAATCGAAAGCCTCACCGATATTAGCGGCCCATTTCGCGGTTATGGGACGTTTTACCCTGTAGCCTGATTCATTCACGTGTGAGTCAACGATCTCTGCTACTTCTGCGGGGGTTAATGCACGTTCCGGCCATCTCTTGTTGAGTGTTGGACTGTTGATGACGGCATACTCTCCGGATCTGCAGTTTGGTGCGGCTGAACACTCAATTCCTATTACTGTTGCTCCCATCTCTGCGGCACCTCTTGCGGCTGACACTCCAGCCAGGCCAAGACCGACAACAACGACATCTGCGGAGACTTCAGCATAAACATCACCGGCGGAAATTTTCGGTTCTTTGCCGAGCCAGTCATCATTTGCTCCTGCTGTATCTTTTGACTTCTCCACTGCAAGCCCCATAGCCTGAGCTACGCAATCTGCGGCGGCTTTCTTTGCGGCATTTGAGGTTACTGTTGCTCCTGCTACTGCGTCAATGTCTGCTCCCTGCGCGTTTTTGATGAGCTGTGCAAGTTTGTCCGCAGCTGGCTGGCCTATACCGGGAGTTTCATTGCTGCTGTCAACAACGACATCAATAATGCTGGTCTCGTCGAATGTCATGGTTACCTTGACCATGCTCTCCATTCCCTGAGCTTCAGCACTGTAAGTTCCGGGAGTGTATATTTTCTTTGCTTCTGCACCTGCCGTTACGGAATGACCGAGAACTGCACCGGCTGTTACACCTGCAGCACCTATAGCGGAGACCTTGAGGAAGTCCCTGCGTGATAATGATCTGCTCATGAATTAACCTGCCTTCCTGTAAATTATTGTGTGGAATGAAGAAATTATACAGTAGAAACGGACAAAAAAAAAAACCGTCCCTGATATTCAACAGGAACGGCCGTAAATAATTCTGCTACAGGTTATCAGCAAGCCATTTCGTTATGTTCTCTTTGAGTCTGCTCCCTCCGGAGTAATGCACTGATAATCCCTTGCGTATCACTGCATCAGGCGCGAGTTTGGCTATTGCTGTGAGAGTCTGCCCGAAACGTCCTCCGCCGTGAGAGCAGAACGGCATTATGATTTTGCCGGAAAAATCGTAACTCTGAAGGAATGACGCTATAGGCATAGGGATTGAAGCCCACCAGTTGGGATAACCGAGCATGATAATATCGTACTGCGCAAAATCCTTCACGGTCTCTTTCAGTTCCGGACGTGCCTGTCTTCTTTGGTCTCTCTGTGCCTCACGCAGGACAGTGTTGTAGTTCGGTGAATATGCTTTCTTGGGTTCTATCCTGAATATGTCCGCGCCTGTCTGTTTCTGAATCTCGTATGCTATTCCCTGAGTGTTGCCGCTCCACGTGAAATATGCTATGAGAATCTTTCTGCCTGTTCCTGAAGCAGTCTGCATTGCCTGTGATGCCGCAGTGCCTACACCAACAGCACCGCGAGCAACCCTGAATCCTACGTTGAAGAGTCCTTCGCCCTGAGGAGCTGCCGCCCTGTAAGCAGAACGCATATTTTTCGCGAAGTCATTCCAGCCCCCGCCGCGGTTCACCCTGCGAGTCCCTGACTCCGGCCCGGTGGGGTTAGTGCTGTCCGTTCGTGAGTACGGCGCATATATGTCCCAGCACCATTCACCGACATTGCCGTGCATATCGTACAGGCCAAGTGCATTGGGCTTGAAGCTCCCTACGCTGACAGTTTCTCCGCGGTATATTCCCGGTTTCGTGGCGAGTCTGCTCTGGTTGAAGTAGTTTTCCTCTATCTCGTATGGGTAATGCCCGTAATAGTTCGCCTCATCCGCACCGATCGAGTGTTCGACATTGAACGGCGTACTTGTCCCGGCACGGCAGGCATATTCCCATTCCGCTTCAGTCGGGAGTCTGTAGCCGTCAGACGATAAGTCCCATGTTACTTTTTGCCCTTCAATCACGTATGCAGGCTTCAGGCCTTCGGAAAGACTCTTAGCGTTGCAGAACTTCACAGCATCAATCCACGCAACGCTCTCAACCGGCAGAGCGTCTCCCCTGAATGCTGAAGGATTTTCCCCCATCAGTGCAGAGTATTCCGACTGGGTTACTTCATGGCGCGCAATCCGGAAATCACCTACTGTAACTTCATGCTGTAATTCATCATCACTGCGCCAGTTCTCCGACTCCGGGCTGCCCATGAGGAATTTTCCGCCCTTAACCTGCACTAAATCATCAGCAAAGGCACATGAGGCCATAAGCATAACTATAACTAAAGCTGTTTTAATCATCTAAATGTAATCCTTTCCCGCTTAAAATTATATTTGCCGGGAGAGTATTTATATGGTGTCTGGTATTGATCATTGAATCAGTTTTGCTCACGAACTCCTGATACTGTGTTGAAGATATATATTCCTTGTATGAGTCATCATCAGCGTATATCCCCATAATGTGAATTACGTTATTTCTGTCTCCCTGCTCTGCCGTCGCGAACAGTCCCAATACTCCGGCATCATCACGTACAGCCCGCGACATTTCCGCCGCAATCAATGCCTTGTAGCCGTCAAGGGATTCCCGCTTGATCCCAAACATTGACATGGTTACAACATGGCCAATACCTTGTGCTTTCTGCTCCAGCACTACAGGATCTACGGGCAGAATCATCAACTGTTCTAATATAGGCTCTCTTTCTGCTACGAATGCCTTGAAGCCCTCGCTATTGCGGTGCACCTGATATGCTGCTTCGTCCTCGTATATTTCAAGTATCAGCATACGGTCAGGGTTATCGCTGTCTATTCCGCCGTAAAGCGAGTAGCTCCCGGATTCGTTGGGTGTATATTTCGCTACTGTTCTTGCACTTATCGCAGCCATCTCCGACATTCTGTCCGTCTTGGCCTCAAGCACTGCCCAATGAACTTTAAGCGTTTTGCCTTCAGGCGCGGTTACGGGATAAGCATACGCCTGAACTGCATACATTACCGCAATAACTGCCAGCAAAAGAATCTTCACGTTATTTCATCTCCTTTTCCCATACTCTTACGGTGTTAATACCCGCCCTGTCAGCAAGCTCCTCAAGCCTTCTCACTTCGTCATCAGTCAGAACGATATTTGCGGCCTTCACTGCGTCTTCAACGTGGCGTACTTTCGTTACTCCCAGAATAGGCAGAGTGCCCTTAGCGATTGCCCATGCAACCGGGAGCTGTGCAATACCGGCATTATGAGAGTCTGCAATTTCCTTCATGGCATCATTGAGCTTCTCCAGCTGAGGCAGAACGGGATTGTAGACCTGACCCCGTGCGCTGTCTTCAGGGAACGGGTGTTTTGTGTCGTATTTTCCGGACAATGCACCCTGCTCAAGCACCATATACGAGAAGAACACTGCGCCGTTGTTCCTGCACCACTCAAGAATCCCAGAATGCTCCGATGAACGGTTCAGCAGGCTGTAATGATTCTGGACTGCAGAGACCTTCAAGCCTTCCGCCGCTAATATTTCTGATGCTTCCTTCAGTTCCGCAAGGTTATGATTCGAGAGTCCTATTTTTCCTATATTTCCGGTTTTGGCGAGAGGGATTAATTTCCTCGTCCATTCCGGAGCACCTACAGGGTTATGGATCCAATAGAAGTCAATGAATTTCGTACCGAGACGTTCAACGCTTCCTTCATACATGTCGATCACTGCATTATCTGCTTCAGGATTTGCGCACTGCGGCGTAAATTTCGTGGAGACAAGATAGCTTTCACGCGGAACTGTCCGCAGGAATTTACCCAGAACAGATTCGGACGTGCCCATGCCGTAAACGTATGCAGTGTCCCAGAGATTCAAGCCTGACTTCTGCCCGGCCTCAAATATCGGGCGCAGTTCATCTTCCGTGAAATTAGTACCGAACGTTCCGTCATTGCCCCATGCCCATGCACCGAGCGCGATTTTTGGTGCTGTCATAATATTTACCTCCCAATTAATTTTTGTGCGTTATCACCGTATATTTTCCCGATGAGTCCGCTGTACTTTGCATTACTCTCTAAATGCTTCTTCTTGGCCGTTACGATTTTTCCCGGTGAATGCGGGTAATCGCTTCCGTAAACTATCCTGTTTTCATCTGCAGCCATCAGCAGCATATCAAGCGCGACAGGCTCAGGGTCTCCTGCAATGTCAAAATACAGTTTCCTGAACTCCTCATGCGCATCAACTGTCTCCATCATTCCCAGCGAGGCCAAGATTCCCGAAACTCCCGCGAATCTCTGGAGCATATACGGCAGGAATGAGCCTGTATGAGGCACAACAAAACGGATATTCCCGTAACGTGTCATGACTCTTGCCGCAATCATGTTCAGCAGTGCCCTCGTTGTATCAGCAGGGTACTCAAATATTGCCGCCACACCGCCGGTTATGGCATTCTCCGGCCTTTGCCTTGCCCTGCACGGATGAATTACTGCAAGCGCGTTCCTGCGGTTCAGCTCCTCCATGAAAGGCTCAAACGATTTGTCGCCGAGATATATTCCGTTGCTGTTGGTGGCGAGCTTTACCCCTAACGCCCCGAGTTCATCCAGTGCGTATGATGCCTCGCGTACTGCACCATCAGTACACGGAAGCGGCACACATGCGGCAAAACCGAACTTTCCGTGATACTTCCTGCACAGTTCCGCAGTGTCCTCATTGATGCGTCGGGCAGCCTCGCAGGATTTCGCATCATTTCCGCTGTGTATGTGCGGTGAAGGGACAGTCAGGACGGTGAAGTCTATCCCGGCCTCATTCATGAACTCAATGTGAGCTTCAGGAGACCATGCCGGCAGCGGGAAGCCGTCATCAGCAATAACGTCAATATCAAGATACTTCATGCACTCCCTGAAAGTTTCCGTTACCGGGTGCGCGTGAAAATCTACGGTCAGCTAATTCACCCCCAGTAATTTTTTTGCACACGTAAAAGCAAGCTCATATATCGACTTATACACGTAATTAACCCCGCCGTCATTCATTGCCGTGCGCTGTTTGTCTGTTACTACAGCATAAGGGTATATTCCGTACACGAACGGGAAGAAAGAATAAATGAAATCCTCCCTGCCTTTTGCGGACATATCAGGGCAGAACTTCTCCAGGCATCGTGATACTGCCTTCATTGAATTACCGTAAGCTGTCTTGAACTCCGTCAGGTTCTCCAGCCTGCTGCCTTCCTCCATGTCAAAATGATTCATGGACATTAACTTTAACAGCCGTTCCCTGTGCTCTAGGGAACGCGCAAGAACTTCCGCAAGCCCGGCAGGAGTCATTTCATCATTACGCGAGATGACAGCATCAAGTTCTTCTGTCCATAATTCATACTCACGCTGAAGCAACGCTAAAAATATTTCTTCTTTCGTCTGGAAATAGTTATAGATTGAAGACCGTCCGAAAGATACAAGCTCTCCTATGTCCTTTATCGTGATCTCCCTGAAACTTTTTGTACCGTAGAGTTCAGCACAGGCATTGATGATCTCCTCACGCCGTGAAACCTTCTGCAAATACATTCCTCCCTTCATTCACTGACACCGTGTCAATTATTCTATCTGTTTCTGACACTGTGTCAACACGTTAATGCTGTTATAATCACTGGCATAAATTTTTTGCTGGGAGGGTTTCATCAGCATTTTTCTTATTAAGAGAATCTTTCACATATTGAAACACAGATTTACTTTTCAAGATATAAATAGCGGCTAATATAGTGTAAAATGTTTTTTCAAGAAACTGTTGTTATGAACTTCTGCTCCTCTCAACTTAATACCCCTTCTGTATGTAAAGCAGTTTCTAAAATCTTTCAGGGGGATCTTCTGATGCTAAAAAATTTGAAAATTACTGCGAAACTTGGTTTAGGATTTAGTTTAGTTTTGCTTCTCTTTTCTTGTGCTGTCTTCTTCAGCTGGAAGAGTATATCAGGTGTTCAAAGCGAAATAAACTTCTTGAAGTATGTTGTTGAGTCCATAAATCTGACGAATGACACTAATATAACCGTGTCGTTCATACGTGCCGCTATCAGAGACCTTCGATACAGTGAAAGTGAAGATGACATTACCAGCCTTCAGCATCACATTGATGATATCCGTCCCCAAATTGACGCGCTCAAAAAACTTTATACGGAAGTTCCGAGAATAGATATACTCGCAAAAGCCTCTGACCTGGATAATACCTTGCGCAACACTATTGCAAATTTCGCTAAAGTTGCTTCAATGATCCGCACTAAACGGCAGGCAGTAAAGCAGCTGGATCAAGATATTGCGAAGATACAAAGTGCCTTGAATGAAGTCGTAAACCTGCAGTATAAGCGCATGGATATGACAGTTGATGACATACTTGCAGGAAATATTGAGCAGGGACAGATCAGAGCAGAAATAAACCGCAAAATTGAACGCATCAGAGAGATTGACGATGCCGCAAACCAGATTACTCACGCGGCATGGCGTTATCAGGAGGGAATGCAGTACCGGGACGTAAATATCCTTAACGATGTTGTGAGAGAAATAAATGATCTTCAGACCGTCTGCGAAAATTTCTCAGCTACTACGCGGGCAGAGGAAATAGCACAGGCACTTAAAGCGGCTCGCCCGGCATTCTTAGAGTTCAAAGAGGGTTTCAATGACGTTTTGAGATCCTATAACGAAACAGACCCTTTGTTTCAAGCATTGCTGAAAGACGGACTTCAAATGGTGCAGGTTGCTGATAACATAATGGATACATGCGTAAATAACCTGACCAAACTCATGAACAATGCTTCAGATTCTCTCGGCAGTTCTGTTTTGCTGCTTGTATCATCGGCTGTAATGGCTATAGTGATAGGATTCTGTATTGCATTCTTGCTGTCCAGATCCATACGTATTCCTTTGGGCAGAGTTGTCGAGCTTGTAGAGAATGCCCGCGAAGGAGATATGACCATCACGCGCAGAGACTTCCATTATGACGGACATGACGAACTAGGAGAACTGGGAGACGCTCTGTCGGAAATGTTTTTATCCTTACGCACAGCAATCGGTGAAATCAGGGACAACGCAAACACTTCAACCGATAAGGCTGCAACCATGCACAAAGACGCAGCAACTAACCTTGAAGGGGCTAACCACGTCCGCAAAGAAGTTGCCAACACAGTCAGACTGATGGAATCAAATTCGGCATCACTCGAGCAAAGCAATGCAGGGACACAAGAAATGTCTGCGGCATCAATGACGAGTGCCCAGGCTGCTACGGACTGCGCGGAATTTATCGCAAACGTTACGCAGGTTGCAGGAGACGCTACACGCACAGTGCAGGAAGCCATCGCCAACATGACAATACTTATGGCTAAGACGAATGAGAGCGGTGAAAAACTGCAGGGGCTTGTAGACTCTGTAGACAAAATCAGCGAGTTCATCGGGGTAATAACGTCAATAGCCGCACAGACTAACCTGTTAGCGTTGAATGCCGCCATTGAAGCCGCCCGTGCAGGTGAAGCAGGACGGGGTTTTGCTGTCGTTGCTGAAAGTGTCCGTAAACTTGCAGAAGAATCAGCCCGTGCCTCTGAGAGTGTCCGCGAACTCATGACAGCCCTTCAGGACGGTGCACGGGATACGAAATCAGCCAGCGATGAGACTGCAACGCTGTTAGTTCAGACAGTGGAGAAGGCTAACGGGGCTAAAGATTCACTGAATGAGGCAATGACTCAAATTGACCAGGCAAATGACCGCATACAGAATATTGCTGCTGTAGCTGAACAGCAGGCTGCTTCAAGCCGTGAGATTGCGCAGGGAATAGACAGCGTAACTAAAGCTACAACGGAGATATTAGAGAATCTTGCGAACATAAAAACTTCAATGGATGATACTGCGGTTGTTGCAGAACGTGCGGCTAAAATCTCAAATGAGCAGACACAGCTTGCACAGGATCTGCGGGACTCTCTGGCAATGTTCAATATAGGCGGGGATAAATCTTCAGCATCAAAAGGACGCAAAGCCCTTCCCGCTAAGAATAAGGCTTAATCACTGTAAGCAGAAACATATAACCTCCCGTAATTTTATGGGGGGATATTTTTGTGCTGTTATAATCATTCACACAAATTTTTTGTTGGGAGGGTTTCATCAATGAAACGCAAAATTTTCATCAGCATTATTCTTGTGCTTGCATCTGTCTTATCGCTTGGAGCATCAAAGCAGAACGACGAACTAAAGCGCATGGGAATATTCATCAGCAACTTCACTGAACAGGGACTCTTTGAGTTCGACGTGTATGAGGGAGACGGCGAGGACGGAAGGCTCATGCACTTAGGCGATGATGTGAACATGAAAGAACTGATACGCTTCGGCATTCAGCACAACATCATCAACAGCCCTAAAAGCACGGTGAAGAAATGCCCGGACCGCAGATGCCCTTACGGTGATTCGGTTATGTCAGCAAAGGACGTAAGCAATGCAGTCAGAAGGTATTTCGATATGAGGGTAAAGCATCTGACTGACGAGGATAATTACCCTACGTTCAATTTGGAGGACGGAGAATACCACTTCAATAAATCTGAATGGACACCGGAGAGGGTAATTTATGCAGACGTTCAGGAGGTATCACGCAGGGGGAACGTAATCACTATGAGCGGTGAACTCTACAACTACCATAAGAAGAGCGAGCGTCTCGGAACATTTGAGGCAAAGGCCAAGCCGCACAAATGGAACAATAAAGATACGTGGGCAATATTGTCGCTAATATCTGACTGGTATGAATAACTTGCAGGCATTTCAAGGCATATGATACACTGCAAAAAATTTTCATGATAGGAGCAATACTATTTTATGAACTTAACAGAAGTAAGCGTCTTTATTGTCTATCTCGTATTCATGCTCACAATAGGGGTATGGTTCTTCTTCAGGGATAGAAACCAGACAGAGAAGGGATATTTTCTCGGCGACAGGAAAATGGGAGCGTGGGTAGCGGCACTCTCTGCAGGAGCTTCCGACATGAGCGCGTGGGTTCTCATGGGTCTGCCGACATCTATTTACGCTCTGGGGCTTGGGCAGGTCTGGATCGCTGTAGGTCTTGCACTGGGCTATTCCCTGAGCTGGATATACGAAGCACCGAGACTCCGCACGTTCTCGATTGAGGCCGGAGACTCTATCACAATCCCGCAGTACCTGACGAACAGGTTTTTGTCGCAGTCTAAATCATTACAGCTCATATCTGCCGTAGTATTTCTCGTAGCATACACGGTTTACGCGGCATCAAGCATAAAAGCCTGCGGTACACTCTTCAACACGGTAACCGGACTCGATACGACAATAGCAATGTACTTGGCTGCAGTAATCGTGATCAGCTATACATTTCTCGGAGGTTTCAGCGCGGTATCATGGACTGACTTCTTCCAAGGAATGTTAGTGCTTGCGGCAATGCTGATAGTTCCCATAGCGGCGGCGGCAATGCTTGAACCGGGAGCTTCTGCCGCAATAGATACTCCGCATTATTGGAGCGTATTTTCATCGTGGCAGGATATAGTTTCGGGACTCGGCTGGGGGCTTGGATATTTCGGAATGCCTCACATAATCATTCGTTTCATGTCAATCAAATCACAGGCTGAGCTGCGCAAGTCTGCAAAAATCGGCATATCATGGACGGTAATAATACTGCTGTTTGCCGTGCTTGTAGGGACTGTAGGGCGTATGTTCATCGGCTATGACGAGTCCGTGAACAGCAACTCTCTCGTGTTCGTGGTCATGACCCGCAGAATCTTCCCGGCGGTAATCTCCGGGGTACTGCTTTCGGCGGTGCTTGCGGCGGCTATGAGTACTGCGGACAGTCAGTTATTGGCGGCGGCGAGTGCGTTTGCGTCTGACGTGTACAGGCCGGTAATTCGCGGCAACCATGCAGGAAGCAGGGAGATGCTTTGGGCCGGGCGTATTGTCGTGCTCGTGATTTCGTGCGTGGCTCTCTATATTGCGGCGCGTCCTGATGCGGGGTCGATAATGTCTCTGGTGTCTAATGCGTGGGGAGTCTTCGGTGCGGCTTTCGGGCCTGCAATTCTCCTGAGCCTGTTCTGGAAGCGGTCAACATATGCAGGAGCGGCCTGCGGGATATTCACCGGCGCGGTAGTAGATATTGCATGGCTGATGTACATGAGCCATACGGGAGTCTATGAGATCATTCCGGGATTCTTTGCGGGGCTTCTGGCGGCAGTTATTGTGTCAGTGTTATCGCCGAAACCGGCAAAGGAAGTTGAAGAACTGTTTGACCGTGCTGTGAAAGCATCTGAAGTGTAAGCATAAACGTGAAATAATGCTCCTCCGGTTTGCATAAGGCCGGAGGAGTTTTGTTATCCTATGGTGAAGCCGCTGACTCCCCATACATGAATATCATCATACTTAATGTAAATATTTTCCGGAGAGATACCCAGCACCGTACTGAAAGTTTCAGTTACTGCCGCCGTAAGCATGTTATAGCCTGTGTGAGAATCATTCCCGAAAATGCCCGCCTCAATATATGCCGCCGGTATAGTGTTTTGTCCTCTAAGCCATATTCTGCAGTTATCTTCAAGGCATATCATGAGGTTCTGCTCATTCTTTCCCGGCACGAACTCAATAGCGCGTCCCAAGCATGATTTTATTTCCTGCTCCTGTTCTGTTCCCACCGAGACATTAACCCTGGCTATGATGAACGGCATAATTATTCCCACCCCCTGAGAAGCTCAAGAATAATATCTGCCGTTTCCTGCTCTTTCTTCTGGTATGTGTGGCCTGTACCCTGAATGAATATCAGCCTGTTGTCTTTTGCTGTCTTCATGTGGCTGTTGATATTCTCCAGAAATCCCGCCGGGTCTCCGTATGTGAAGTTGTCATACGTCCCGATTAACATTGCTCCTGTGTGCGTAATGCTTTCAGCCTGCGAAAAATCTTTATCCTTCTCTACGTGCACGTTGTTCAATGTGTCGGTAAACAGCCATTCATTTGCGGTGTCAGCAATGCACGGAATCCACCCCAGAAACACGAACGGAAGCATGTCCCCGCCTTTGCCCTTGCCGACATATGAGCGCACAATAGCTTTCTCCCGTTCAGTTACTCCCTTCATGAGCCACTCAAGGTTCGCGGGACTCATCAGCAGGAAGCGTGATGCCCTTTCCGTGCCGTGATGCCGTGAAAGGTAGTAGATGACTTTATTCGCGCCCAGTGAATGACCTGCAAGCACAACGCTGCTATAGCCTTCATGCTCCGCAAAATCCAGATACGCATCAATATCTTCATCCGTGTAGCTGAAATACTCATTGTATGATCCGATAACTTCAGGCTTTCCGGTTATGGTGTTGAATGTCTCTATCCTGTTGAACGCGTCATTAGTCTGAGCGTATATGAAGTCAATTCCTGCCCCGCTCAAAGTCTCGCCTATATTATAGTAGAAAGGGTTAGAGTAGAAGTTGCCGTGTATGCCGGTGATTGCGATTAGTGCCGTCTTGGCCTTCACGTCATCATTGCGGAACAATACGCCGTTAAGCACACTTCCGCGCCTTGTCGGAACATCAAGCCTGTAAGCACTCATCTGAACACGCACCTGTGGGCATGACTCCCGTAGCACGCATTGCACGACACGCACCGGGATTCCGTAGCAGTTCCGTTGCGCAGCATGTCCGGCAGGTCAGGTTCGCGCAGCAATGGCCGTGAGAGTGAGAGCAGTTCTATTTTCGTGTTGCCGATAATGTCCTGCATTGTGCCGAGACTCCGCAATCCTCCTACAAGCATAACAGGAACATTAACCCTTTCAGCGAGAACAGCGGCAAAATTCAGGAAGTACGCTTCATCGACGTGCGGACGTATACCCCTTACTGATGTGCCGTTCCCGCTGACCTCAATAGAGTCTATTCCGTTCTCCGCCAACAGCCTGCATACTTCAAGGCTTTCATCTTCCTCAAGCCCTCCCATAGTGAAATCACTGCAATTAATCTTAACCGTAACGTGTAATCCAGGAGCTTCTGACTTTATGCCCCTGAGAATGCCGAGAACTATCCGCGAACGTTTAAGTGTATTTCCGCCGTAATCGTCGGTTCTCTGGTTGACGCGCGGGCTGATGAATCTGCTCAGGAAGAAAAAGTGTGCCGCATGAATCTGTACGCCGTCAAATCCTGCCTTCTGTGCCCTGACTGCGGCCTGAATGAACATTGCAGTAACGCGCTGAATCTCGTCCGGTGTCATGTAGTCCGGGTTCTGTCTGCTGGACTAAGCCGTTAGGGAGCTTCCGGTAATATGCTCCTGTCGCAAGCTGTATGATTGCCGGACACCCTCCGGAGTGTATTATGTCTGCAAGCCCTTCCCATGTTGCTGAACGTATCAGCCTGTTCTTGAATGTGATATTGTGCAGTCTTACTTCCTCAAAAATTTTTCTGCTCATAATATATAACTCATCTCCTGCCGGTGAATTATAATTAGACGCAACAAAATAAAAAGTATGAAGAATTTTCTTTGCTGGTATATTTTCTGTAGTGATGGTGATATGAAATAAATAATCCACTGCCTGAACATGAAAACATTTACGACACAGAATGCCCGATACTTTATGCCATGAGGATAATCGGCCAGAAATGGAAGCTGCCTATATTATGGTACATTGCAGACTCCGAGAATCAGACTATGCGCTACAAGGAGCTTGAACGCAAGGTTGTCGGGATCACTGCAACTATGCTGACGAAATGCCTGCGTGAACTTGAGGCTGACGGGCTGATTTTCCGCAAACAGTATGAGACTATTCCGCCTATAGTGGAATACAGCCTGCTTGAACGGGGAAAATCATTGATTCCCGCGCTTGAGTCCGTATACCGGTGGGCTGAAGAACAGATGAAAGGACAGCAAAAAACCTCCCTGCTGTAGGGAGGCTGTCTGTTTCGGTGTTATGATGTTATGCGTTAAGCGTCTTGAGATGCCTTGACATCAATTCCTTGCGCCGTGATGCTGTGTTCTTGTGCATTACTCCCTTCACCACTGCCTTATCGATTACGCTCTGGGCTGTGTTGAAGACTTTGTGTGCTTCTTCGGCGTTTCCTGCTTCCACTGCTTCAAGCACTCTCTTTACGGCGGTCTTGCATCTTGATGTCCATGCTTTGTTGTATAACCTGTTGCGCTCGGCTATACGTACTCGTCTCTCTGCGGATTTTTTGTTCGGCATTTAGTTAAATCTCTCCTGAATTATTATTATGGTGCCGGAGAGGAGACTTGAACTCCTACGAGATTGCTCCCGGCGGATTTTGAGTCCGCTGCGTCTGCCATTCCGCCACTCCGGCAATGAAAATGACTAGTGCATAAAATACACTGCGATTAATATTTTGTCAAACTGCTATTTTGTTGCTGTTGGTATAACGCGGATAAAAAATTTATGCAAACGCAACACAAAAACAAGGCTTTATGCTATAATTCTTTTTGCCAAAAGGTATAACGCTAAGCCTTGCACTATTTTGTGAGGTAATTATATCACATTGACAAGCGGGCTGTTAGTGTTGTACTTAAAATTTATACGTTGGTCGGCAGTAGGCACGGGATTAATTAAGCACGTCTAATGATAAGACATTAAGGAGGAAAAATCAACATGAAGAGAAGCAAAAAAGGCTTTACGTTAGTAGAATTACTGATTGTTGTAGCGATAATAGCTGTACTTGCATCGATGATGACCTTAGCGAGCAGTGATGCTACTGTAGCAGCTAAGGCCGCAAGCATAGCCAACGGGTACAAAATTATAGGAACTGCATTTACTGTGTATCATTCGATAAGCGGCGATGAAAGCAGTGCTGATTATTTTAGCGGGAAAACTGGGAAGTATGCGGGAGTTTCAAAGGATTATGTAGGACCTCAAGTCAAGAATCTGACAAAATATTCTGTTACAGAGGTTCCCGACAATGGCGTATCAAAGTTTTACGTCGCATATGATTTTACTGGTGAGACGGCAGTCCTAAATAAGTTCTTGACCTATTCCAAAGACATGGGCATGACAGGTGAGGCAGCTAGCAAGCCCAAGATGAGGATATACTAATCTCATAATGAAAATAGCTTAAAACCTACAGCCAACCAATATATTTAGAGTCTCCATCGCTGGAGGCTCTTTCTTTTTCCCTACACGTTATCATTTCTCCCGCAATCCTTGAGCATCTTCACCACCCTGCGCACCTCCTGAGATTTCCCCCGCCTCGTGATGAACACCGCATCAGGCGAATCCACAACAACAAGATCATTCACGCCGTACAGCACCGCCAGCTTTCCTCCCGCCGAATGCACGAAGCAGTTACCGCACCCCATCACGAGCGCATCACCGACAGCAACGTTATTCTCCTCGTCATGCTCCAGAACGTCATCATGAAGGGCATCCCATGAGCCGACATCAGACCAGCCCGAATTCACCAGCGGCACTACTGCAACACGTTCTGCCTTCTCCATGACTGCCACGTCAAATGATATGTTCTTTATGTCCGCAAATATCCCGCGCAGATTCTTCCTCATGGCCAGCGCGTATAGTTCCTGGTCAGCGTGTTCAAGCTCACGGTAGAGACTCTCAGGCGTAAAGATGAATATTCCGCCGTTCCAGTAATACCCTCCGGCGCGCAAGTACTCCTGCGCAGTCTTCAGGTCAGGCTTCTCCACGAACCTTTCAGCCTCATAGTATCCCCCACCGTATGCTTTCCCCTGAAGGATATACCCGAACCCCGTATCGGGCCTCGTCGGTGCAATCCCAAGAGTAGCGATGAACCCGTCCCTTGCCGCCCGGACAGATACCTTCAGTGCCTCCGTGAATATCCTGTTGTCCCGGATGAACGCATCACTGGGAGCAACGATAACAACATCATCAGCCTTTGCGCCGTACTGCAACAGTTCTTCCACTGCAAGCAGTATCGCCGGAGCTGTCCCACGCGCGCAAGGTTCTTCCGTGATGAGGTGTTCGGGCAGGTTACCGTTCCCGAAGATTGCGCCTAACTGTGCCGTAACGAGATCATGCCATTTCGCGCCGGAGATCAGCCGGAGATACTCAAGCGGTACGGTATTCAGCATACGCAGTGCAGTATTCTGCAGTAATGTACGTTCGCCGTGAAGCGTCAGAAACTGTTTCGGGAAGTTTTCACGGGACAAAGGCCATAACCTTGTCCCGCTTCCCCCGCAAAGTATCATTGAATATATATTGCTCATCAGTTGTTCACCATTGACTGTGTGCCCTTCTTCAGCATTTGGGTTATGCTTGTCGATAATAACGGAATGGGATCTACAAACTGCCCGGCAAGTATAAGGCTGTAATGCAGGTGCGGACCCGTAACCCTTCCTGTAGCCCCCGACAATGCTACTATCTGGCCTTTATCGACTTTATCGCCCTTCTTGACGTTGATTTTGCTCAAGTGGAAGAATGCTGTAATGACTCCGTTCCCTGAATCTATATACACGCTCCCTCCTGCGTAATAGTGAAACCCCGTAAGCACGACAGTACCCGCAAAAGGCGCACGTACCTGCGTACCTGTTACTGCCCTGATGTCTGCACCGTTGTGCCCGGCTCTTGGCTGTCCGTTGTAGACGCGGGATTTACCGTAACTGCTCGTGAGCGTTATGTTGGTGAGTGGAGGCTGGGGAGGCGTTGTCCATCTTCGCGGAGTCGTCATTGTACGCAGTGCCGCACCTGTCAGCTTGGATTCTGACTGTATGCGCGGTAATTCCTTCTTGGGAGGGTTGACCATCTTCGGACTCACCGTAAGTTCTTCATGCGGGTATTCATGCTCCCTCAAAATGATATTTCCTGAAGCACTGTATTTTTTCCCTCCCTGCACGAACTCAAACAGTATTTTGTAGCTCCCTGCTTTTATCCTTCTCACATCAGAGCCCAGAAGGCCGTATGATATTTTCCCCGCTCCTCCCTGCTCAACATTCAAATTAACTTTACTGTCCATCCATGTAACAGTGGGGTTAGAGTAGTCCGCCGTTGAAGTTATCGACACAGCGAATGCCTGCCCTATGTCCCAGCTTTCCGGGAAATTTACCCATGAAGAAGCGTATGATGCCCCGGCAGTGCAGAACACCACAGCAACAGCAAGTAAAAATTTTCTTATGCGCAAATTTATTCACTCTCCCCGTTCAGTCTCTCTATCAGATCCCTGATTATCCCTGCAAGCCTCTTGGCTGATGCCTGCATAACTTCAAGGACTTCATGACCGCTCATAAGTTTTCCGTACTCAATCCCTGCGCACATGTTCGCAACGCACGACAATACGCAGACCTTCAAGCCCATAGAATTGGCCACGATAACTTCAGGAACAGTAGACATTCCTACAACATCAGCACCTAACATTCCCAGCATTCTTACTTCTGAAGGTGTCTCGAATGACGGACCTGCAAGCGCGGCGTAGACTCCCTGATGAATGCCCATATCCTTTAGGATCGCGAGAAGTTCGGGGTTATACGCGTGAGTCATGTCGGGGAATCTCTCGTTCCAGCGGTCTTCATTCTGCCCTATCAGCGGGTTATTGCACATTAGGTTTATGTGATCCCGTATGGCTATAATGTCTCCGGAGTTCAGGCTCATGCTGACAGCTCCGGAAGCGTTCGTTATGATGACTTCCTGAACTCCCATCATTCCGAGAACTCTTTCGGGGAAAGTTACTGCCTTGAGCGGATAGCCCTCGTAATAGTGGAGTCTTCCCTGAAGCATTATGACCGGACGGCCTGAAACCGTGCCCGTGATGATTCTTCCTGCGTGGCCGGGTGCTGTTGAGCTTGGCCAGTTCGGTATGTCCTGAGCCTGTATGATTGCGTGTGCGTCTATGATGTCTGCTATATCCCCAAGCCCTGAACCGGATATTATCGCTGTCTTGGGGGTCGTGTCTGTGAATTGCTGTATGTATTGCAGTGCCTCTTGTGCTTCGTCGTAATTATATTGCGGCATGAGTTAATCACCTCGCGATAATTCTAGCATAGTGCGTGATACAATTACGCCCAATGACAAATTAAGCGAGGGAAAAACTTTATGACGGTCAAACAGGATAAAGCAGTAGAGTTGAAACAGCGTACAGGGGATTCACACTACAACTGCTGTCAGGCGGTTGCTTGCGTGTTCGCTGATGAAGCCGGTGTGAATGAAGATACTTTGCGGAAGCTCGGTGCAGGTTTCGGGCTGGGGATGGGCACAATGGAAGGAACTTGCGGTGCTCTCTGCGGTGCGCAGATGGTTCTGGGGCTGATGAAGTACAACGGAAAGCCTATACGGAATGATGCCGCTGATCTGTACAGGGAATTCAAGGAGAAGTGCGGCGGTGCAGCTATATGCCGTGAAATTAAGGGAGTCGGTACAGGGAAAATGCTTTGCTCGTGCGATGACTGCGTGAGGAATGCTGTAGAGATCGTTGAAGCAAGGGTGCTTTAGCGTTTGCGGTTCATGCCCGGCAGTGGCTTTGTTACTATCTTCTGCCACAGGGAAATATACTGCTCCTGCAAGAATGTCGGATAATCCCTGTCCAGCGGAGGCCTTTCCCATTTGTATATATCACTCCGGCCTGAAAGATAGCGTTTCAGCACAGCCGGGGTGTCATCATCAATCATAGTAGTGATTCCCTGATTCCTGTTGCTGTCGAGATACTCGCGCAAGCCCGCAAAATTTCCCTTCTCCCAGCGTTCAAGCTCCTCCGGACGTATGACCCTGCACCCTGCCGCCTGAAGCATTACCCCTGAAGCCCCGCTCATGTCGCACACGGTTGAATCCTTCAGCACCTGCCCTACAAGCACGGAACTGGACATACGAGCCTGAAACTCTGCCAGCCTCCTCTGGTAGTTCGGATAGTTCATTGCGTCCCATTCGGATAACGCAGTTAGGACTCTCTGTGCAACGAACGGCATAACTGACGGGTCAGGAAGCGCGTTAATGCTCAATGGGAACGGAGAATACAGACACCTCACAGCAAAATTCTTCCGCGTCCCCATAAGCCCGGCCTCTTTTGCGTCGTCCTCATCAAGCGCAACAGCCTTTGTGCCTTCCTCAAGTTCGCGCAGTACCCGCCCCCTATCAGCAACCACGACATCACCGTTAGCGTTCCAGACACGGACAGGGATAACGTTTACTTCAGTTCCGCCGATGAACGAAACAAGCAGGACAAGCCACGGATGACTCACTGCAATATTGAGCTTGTCATCACACCAGCCTGCCCTGCCTGTAAGAAGAATTACGCCGATAACCAGCGCAATAACTTTATTTCCCAAACTTTGCCCTCAAGTCCTGAAGTATTGCCGCAGCTACTTTCTTTTCAGCACCTTTGCGGGTTCTGTCAGTCTCTATGTGTTCAAAGCCGTTGGTATACAACCTCACCGTGAATGTCGGAGCATGTGAAGGCCCTGAAACATTCAGCAGCTCATAGTTCGGGAGGGGCATACCCCGCGCCTGAAGCCACATCTGCAGATTCAGCTTTGGATCCGGCCCGGCAGCCTGTTCTTCTGAGTCGCTGAGGAATAGCTTTTTGATGACGCGTTCAGCCGCACCGACTCCGCCGTCAAGACATACAGCACCTAAAAGGGATTCCATAGCATTTGCACATATGGATTTAGGCAGGGAGTCAGATTTCAGTGCGTGGCCGTGAAGGATAATGTACGGTATGCGCAGGTCAAAAGCCCTCTTGTAGAGTGAATCTGCCTTCACCAGCTCTGCGCGCATACGGGTTAGTTCTCCTTCGTTTGCGTCAGGATACATGCGGAAAAGCGAACGGCTCACGATGAAGCTCAATATAGAATCTCCCAGAAATTCAAGCCGCTCATTGTCATAGTTCAGTCCATACTCGTGGGCAAATGATGAATGGCATAATGCCTCCTCAAGTATCTGCTTGTCGTTGAACGTATAGCCCAAGCCGTCCTCAAGGAATGCTATTTCATGATCATCAAGCCGTGCCTTCTTGAGTAAAGCGTCAAGGTTAAGCTCTGCCATATCTCTCGAATGCCAATACTCCGTTATGCCCGCCGAAGCCGAAGCTGTTCACTAAAAGCCTGTCTACCTTCCTGTTCACGCCCGAACCGACAGAAATATTTACGTCGCATTCAGGGTCAGGTGTCTCATAGTTCAGCGTTGGGTGTATGTAGTTCTCCTCTATTGCCTGCATTGATGCAATGACTTCAAGCCCTCCGGCAGCCCCCAGACAATGACCGATCATGCTTTTTGTTGAAGTTACGGTGATATTCTTTGCATTATCGCCGAAGACGTGATTTATCATTCCTGCTTCCATCTTGTCATTAAGCCCGGTTGACGTTCCGTGAGCATTAATGTAGTCCACCTGCGATTTATCCCAGCCGGACATTTTGATTGCTTTTTCCGTAGCGAATGCCGCACCCCTCGCTTCAGGATCAGGAGCGGTAATGTGCCCTGCATCGCATGAAGTTCCGTAGCCGGTGAACTCCGCATAGATATGCGCACCGCGTGCAAGAGCGTGTTCAAGTTCCTCAAGCACTACAACCCCGGCACCCTCGCCCATGACGAACCCGTCCCTGTTCAGGTCAAACGGCCTGCTTGCGTGTTCGGGGTCATCATTGCGCGTCGATAATGCTTTCATTGAGGCAAATCCGGCTATGCTGATTGCGCGTAATGCCGCTTCTGTCCCTCCGGAAATGATCACGTCTGCATCATCACGCACGATCGCATGATAGGCTTCTCCCATTGAGTGAAGGGAAGTTGCACATGCCGTAACCACGCAAAGGTTAGGGCCTTTCGCGCCGAAGACGATTGCTACATATGCTGTTGACATGTTGCTTATCATCATAGGGATAAAGTACGGGCTTACACGTCTTGAGCCTTTCTCCAGCATAGTCTGGAAGTTGTTGAATGATGTCTCTATGCCTCCCTGACCTGTGCCGATATACACGCCTAACCTGTAAGGGTCAATGCTCTTTATGTCGAGCCCGGAATCCTCCACTGCAAGTTTTGCCGCAGCAACCGCAAACTGTATCGCACGGTCAGATCTCTTTGCTTCCTTGCCGGGCATGTAGACTGACGGATCAAAGTCCTTTATCTCCGCTCCGAAAGTTACCGGGCAGTCCCCCAGATCAAATGTCGTTATGTGTGATATTCCGTTTTTGCCGTCCCTTAATGCCTGCCAGTAATCTTTTTTCCCGAACGCTATCGGACTGACCGGGCCGAGACCTGTTACAACTACTCTGCGTTTCTTTTCTGTCAAATTATCTTCACCTCTATATAAACAGGGGGACAGAACTAAAAAGCCCTTCCCCCGTAAAAATCGTTAAGGCACAAAAGCCCTCTTAGTCTTCCACACCGATTTTGCTCAGCGTGTAATTCATTGCTTCCCCGACTGATGTCAGCTTCTCGGCATCCTCGTCAGGAATCTCTATATCAAATTCCTCTTCGATTCCCATGATAAGTTCAACTATATCAAGCGAATCTGCACCGAGATCCTCAACAAAGTTTTTCTCAGGCGTTACCTGATCTTCTTCTACGTCAAGGCGGTCTGCTACTATTGACTTTAACTTTGCTACTGCCTCTTCTTTTGTCATGATTACAATTCACCTCCCCTTTCTGGTCTCTCTGTATATTATGTATGTAACAATCAGCACATTATTAGCACATTGTCATTCCGCCGTCAACTGCAAGTACCTGACCTGTGATATATCTGCTCTTGTCTCCGGCAAAAAACACAACTGCTTCTGCTACGTCTTCAGGCTTTCCGATTGTTCCTGCAGGTATGCCCCTGAGTATATCAGCTTTAATCTCCGGCTTCAAAACTTCCGTCATGCTGGTATCAATGAAGCCCGGTGCTATTGCGTTAGCCGTAATGCCTCTTGAAGCGTATTCACGTGCTGCGGACTTAGTGAATCCGATAATGCCTGCCTTTGATGCCGAATAGTTTGACTGCCCTGCGTTGCCCGTAAGCCCTACAACTGAAGCAATATTGATGATTCTTCCGTAACGTGCTTTAGCCATGTCCCGGATTGCCTCGCGTGTGCAGTAAAAGCATGAGTTCAGGTTTGCATTGATGACGGCCTGCCATTCTTCCGGCTTCATACGCATTAAGAGATTATCGCGGGTAATTCCTGCATTGTTCACCAGAATACTTACAGCACCCATTGACGCTTTGACCTCCGCAAAGAGCCTTGATGCCTCCTCCTGAACGCTGACATCAGCCTGAAATGTGCCGGACTTCACGCCCAATGCCCGAATTTCATCGCACAGCACAACAGCTTCTGCCTCGCTGTGATTGTAGTTCACTGCAACATCATAACCATTGCGGCCAAGTGCAAGAGCTATTGCCCTTCCTATGCCTCTTGATGCTCCTGTAACTAGTGCAAGCATGTGCGTATCTCCTCCAGAGTTTTGGGTGTGCCTCCGGATTTTACCGTGAGGCCTTTGCGGCAGCGTTTCACCAGTCCTGCAAGAACTTCGCCTGATCCCAGCTCATAGAACTCCGTAACTTTCAGCTCATCAGCGATATACGCCACTGACTGTTCCCACAGCACCGGGCTGAATGTCTGACGGTATAAGCTGTCCTTTATGTCTTCAGGTGTCTTGACCGGTTTTGCTGACACGTTAGCGATAATATCATACTTTGCTTCATTCCACGAAATTTTTGCGAACTCCTCTTTGAGCCTTTCTGCGGCAAGTTTCATGTATTGGCTGTGAAACGGTGCGCTTACGTTCAGTTTTACGATGCGTTTTGCCTTGAAGTCCTTTGCGTGTTCTATGGCCTTGTCGATATATTCGGACAGCCCCGAAATCACGACTTGGCCGGGTGAATTGTAGTTTGCTGGCTGAATTTCACCGTTGGGAGCAATACCCTCGCACAGTGCCTTCACGCCGTCAGAACCGAGTCCGAGAACTGCCGCCATTGCACCGACACCTTCAGGAACTGCCTCCTGCATGAACTCCCCGCGGTGACGCACGAGCCTTACAGCGTCCCAGAAGGATATTACGCCCGACGCAACGAGAGCTGTATACTCGCCCAAGCTATGACCTGCACAGCATGATGGATTCAGATCCGCGCCTAATTCGTCAGTCAGTGCCCGTAATGATGCTATGCTTGCCGTCATTATTGCTGGCTGTGAGTTCTTCGTCAGTGTCAGTTCAGATTCATCCCCCTCAAACATTAAGCGCGTGAGATGGAACGACAACGCATCATCAGCTTCCTCAAATACCGCCTTGCACGACGGAAAAGCCTCGTATAATTCGCGTCCCATTCCTGCGGACTGCGAACCCTGTCCCGGAAAAACTAAAGCATACATTTACGCCTTCACCATCCCTGCACGTGACAGAACTTTCTCTGCATCTGCAAACATATTCTCTATGATTACTTTTGCCGGCAAAATCTCATTCACCATTGCGGCACTCTGGCCGGCCATGAGAGATCCCCAGTCAGTATCACCGTCAACAACTGCCGCACGGAGCTTGCCTGTACCTAATGCTTCAATCTCCGAAGCAGGAGCATTCATGCCTTCAAGCCGCTCAAATTCTGCCGTAAGTTTGTTGCGCAGACACCTCACGGGATGACCCAGACTCTGCCCTGTTACTGCCGTGCTTCTGTCCTTCGCCGAGATAACCGCCTTCTTGTAGTTCATGTGCACCGTGCATTCCTCACAGCATATGAATCTCGTACCTACCTGCACGCCTTCAGCACCGAGCGCAAATGCAGCCACGACTCCGCGCCCGTCCACTACACCGCCCGCACATATTACGGGAATCTTCACCGCGCCGGAAACCTGCGGAGTAAGCACCATTGTAGTGAGTTCGCCTATATGCCCGCCTGCCTCCATTCCTTCAGCGATAACGGCATCAGCTCCCTGCTTTTCTACTCTCCTTGCCTGAGTTACCGAAGCCACTACGGGAATTACTACTGTCCCTAAAGGCTTCAGACGCTCAAGAACTTTGCCGGGACTCCCTGCACCTGTCGTTACTACAGGAACTTTCAGCTTTGCGGCAATCTCTAAGGCATCATTAGCTGTCGGGGACATGAGCATAATGTTCAAACCAAAAGGCTTGTCGGTCATGGATTTTGCTTTCAGTATCTCCTGCTCTAATATTTCAGGTGGAGTGTTGGCGGCGGCTATGACTCCGAGTCCTCCTCCGTTGCTGACGGCAGAAGCAAGCTCGGCATTAGCTACCCATGCCATGCCACCCTGTATGATTGGGTATTTCGTCCCAAGTATTTTGCATATCCTGTTATCATCTCTCAATAACATTATATTTTCACCTCTCTATATTTCACGGCTGATCTGTCCTGCCCCGTCCTCCTCTATAAACTTCCGGGCGGCTGATATTGCGCTGACTATTGCGGGACTCTTTGAGCGTCCGTGAGCCTTTAGCACTGCACCTTTCACGCCCAGCAACGGAGTTCCGCCATACTTCTCGTAATTGAAGCGGGACCATAATTTTTTCACGACAGGAGCAAGCATCAGCATTCCTGCTTTTGCCATCAGGGATTTGCGAACCTCATCGAAAAGCAGGGACTTCAAGCCCAGCATAATCCCCTCGCTGAGTTTAAGGCATATATTACCGTTAAAGCCGTCGCAAACTATAACGTCAGCCCTTCCGAAAACTACATCGTTGCCTTCAATGTAACCTTGAAAGTTCAGAGTGTCTTTGTGTTCTATAAGCTCGCGTGCGGCTATAACAGTATCATCACCCTTGATTTCTTCCGTCCCGTTGGAGAGTAATTTTATTTCCGGGCTGTCCACCTTCATTATCTTGCGCGAATAGATATTGCCCATCAATGCGAACTGCAACAAATTTTCGGGCTTGCACCTTACCGTAGCACCTACGTCGAGCATGAATGAAGGCTTCTCTATCGACGGAAGCGGAACGCCTAAAGCGGGCCTGTCTATCCCCGGAAGCCTTCCGACAACCAAAACACCCCCTGCAACTATTGCACCTGTGCTGCCGGCAGACACACAGCCCTGAGCGTCTCCTGCCCTCACCATCTCCATAGCTACACGAAGGCTTGAGTCTTTCTTCTTGCGTATGGCATTGGCCGGGTGTTCATCGGGGTCAATTATCTCTGTTGCGTGCTGTATGCGTATTCTTGGATGCTGGCACGGACATGCTTTAATCTTCTCCGTATCTCCCGTGAGAACTATCTCTATATCCTCAAATTCTTTGCACGCCTCAACAGCTCCCGCACAGATTTCGCCGGGTGCGTTGTCCCCTCCCATTGCGTCAACTGCTATAGTAATCATTTTCCTTTCACCTGCCCTTCATTCAAGAATCTCAACAATAAACCTTCCTACAAAAATTTCACGGTCTCCAACATGAGTGCGAACACTGACGATTTTCTGCCCGCCGTGATTCACACCGACTTTAGCCCGCGCAACAAGAATATCACCTACGTGCGCATGTCCCTTGTATTCTCCTCTCATCGTACCTATGATGACATCAGCGGCATTGATGACGGCGACGGCTATAGAGCTTGCCTGCGAATAAACGTAATTGTCGCTGACTATATCCGTGAACCTGAAAGCCATATCCTTTGCGGTATGGAGGACGGATAATGCCCATTTGTCCGGCTCAAGTTCGAGGAGGTCTCCTATAACTTCACTGGGGCTTAATGATTGGAGCTTGCTTAATGCTGACTGCGCCATATTCCTGAGACGTTCGCGGAGTTCAGGGACTCCCATTAGTGCGCGGTCAAGCCTGATTGTTGATATGCTGACTTTCAGTGAGGCTGCGAGGTCATTGTCCGTCGCCATTGGGTTTGCGGCTAGGAGTTTCGCTAGTTCATTATGCCGTGTTTTCCTGTTGGGTTTATCTTTTAGCACCTGATACTAATACCTCATTGCAAAAATTTTTGCGTGAAAGTATAAAGATTGTGTTTGCAGGTGTCAAGGTGAAAGACCGCAAAAAAACAGCCTCCCCTTTGCGAGAAGGCTGAATGTTTGCGTTATTGCGTTAGTCCTTGAGAGTCTTGGCGAAAAACTCTGCGGCAATCTTTGCGGCTTCCTCCTGATGCCCCGTGAATCCGTGATCGCAGTTCTCTATCAGCGTAAGTTTGCTTTCAGGCCATATTTCGCGGTAATGCAGGCTGTACGTGTACGGCACTACAACATCAGTTTTCCCGTGAATCAGACATGCCGGGCCTTTGTACTTTGATGCTGTCTCGTATATCGGGAGTGTTTGTGCTGTGGCGAAATAATTTCTGCCTACCTTATGATCTCCTAACACTTCAACATATTCCGGAAGGCTGACCGAGTCGAATCTGCTGTCGAATACGCTTCCCCTGATGGCATCATCACGGAGAACTGCCGCAGGTGCAAGAAGCATTACTGCCTTTATGCTGTCTCCCAGTTCACCGGCAACCATGCTTGAGACTACTCCGCCCTGTGAATGCCCGGCTATAGCTATTGATGTTACTTCAGGAAGCGAGGACATATACGCATAGACTTTCTTTGCGTCCTCTATCTCATTCAGCACGGTCATATCCTGAAACGCTCCTTCGCTTTCACCGTGCCCGTTGAAGTCGAAACGTATTGAGGCTATACCTTCAGCTTCAAGGTCATCGGCTATGTACTTGAGCAGTGAATATTCCTTCTGTGATATGAACCCATGACAGAGAATTACTGCGGGATATTGGGTTTTGCCGTCGGGAGTCTGGAGAATGGCCGAGAGCTTTCCGTGATCCCCGTCAAGAGTCAGGGGCTGGGTTTTTGCATATGCGCAGGAAGATATGAGCACGAATGCAAGCAGAAGTACGGTGAAAATATTAGTACGTCTAATCATATGGTTATCACCTCATCATGAAATTTTATCTTGAAGTGTAAGAATTATGGTTGCAGGTGTCAAGGTTAGAGAACGCATAAAAAATCCGGGGCGTTACTCCCGGAATTTGGCTGTAGGTTTGGTACTCCCTTTAAGGAGGAAAAGTACCTATTACGCATTATACCGCACTAAGCGAAGTTATTACGGCTTATGCGTTAATTTGTCTATTTTTATTCGTCTGCGAACATCTCATCAACTTCATAATCTTCTTGGCTAGGAGTTTGCGAAGTGTAATGGAAGAAATATGCTCCTGCTTTATAGGCCGAATCATCAACACGAATATCCTTATATCCCTTCAGTGCATTAGCTATAGCTACCCTGTCTGCATCCTTGCTGAAATCACAGGTAACATACGCTCCTTTTGCCGCAGCGTCCTCTGTTGCATCTACGCCTTGCACTATCGCATACGTTATATTACTGGCGGTATCACCTGTCCCGTTGTAGTTTTCCAGCTTAAGAACTTTATTAGTTTCAAGGCTTGACTGTGTAACTAGGCTCTCCTTGAATGAGTCCCCCTTCTGAACTTGATACATCATTCCGGCCATCTTGATACTGCGGATATTGTTATATATTGTAGCTGCCCTTGCTGAAGCAGTACTGCTCCCTGCTGATATTGATACCATTGCCGCTAATACTCCCATAATCGCAATCACGATTAACAGCTCAACCAACGTGAAACCTTTGCGTGTCCTCTTCATTAAAATTACCTCCTGAAAAAATTTTTTTCTTGCTCTACAGCCCCTAAATGCAGTAAAATAACC
>CAJOES010000013.1 GCA_905233455.1 uncultured Synergistales bacterium
CGAAGTACAGGTATTCGCCGTAGATTGCGAGTCCTGTTGAGCTGGTTTTCTTTGCTGGTGATTCGGGCATTAATACCACACCTCCATATCTGTGAGTCTGTCAAATGATGCTATCTTGTCAAATGATATACCATGAGGAAAGTCTTTGCTAACAAAGCCAGCCTTTGTGATGAAATTATCTGTGCTCTCTATTGTTATTATCTTGACATCTGAACTTCTGACTAATGACTGATGCATAATGTGTCTTTCTGATGTTGTCTTTGTGTATGCTCTTATAAGGTAGTATTTTCGTATTTTGAGTCTGGAGTCATCAGAATTTTTATTGAAAATTTTTAGTTGAACATCAGGAGAATTATGATAAATTTCTACACTATTACTTGTAACACCATGAATATAATTGCTGGTATAAGGATTATCCGGAGATATTGTGGAGAATATTCTTTTGCTCATATCTGTGCCGGTATCAGGGGCTTTATCAATGCTATCAAAATTATTACTGTCAAAACTATAATTCAAGTTGAAAACACGAACATGATAGCCACTTGGTGTGTCCATGCTAAATTTATGGCTTCCTGTTGTTGGGTTTTCTAATACTGTAAGTTCATAAAAATTTTTCTTGCCATTAGAACCATATGATTTGGTCGTATTAGTATCAGTTAGCGTAGATTTGCCTAGCTCTTTATCTGCACTGTCTATCAGACTCTCAAGCATTATACGCTTCGTCAGAATCTCTCTTTCCTCTATGCCGTCCTCAAGCGATAAAGTCGTGAAGAAATACACCTGAGCAGTAATCACAACAGCCATCATGAAGAACACCAGAACGCTTACCATAGAACTTCCGCGCCTCCGTCTCATGAAGGCATTATCATAATCATTCCTGCAAGTCTCCCTGAACCTGCAGACCGAACACAAATTATTGTCCCTCAAAATTTCCGGCCTCCTCCTCCGTGAAATCACATCAAATGCCGACCTGAACAGATCCGGCAGTCCCGCATCAATCATGCCCCTTACGCTTTGTGAGTCAAAAACGTCCGGAGCTTTTTCGTTCTCATCGAGATATATTATCTCCACCGACGGCACAACACCCGTAAGCCTCTCGATCAGCCACGAATATATCAGGCTTTGCGACAACGGCACGGTAATATCGCTCTTCCTGTAGCCCTTGAATTCAAACAGCCTTGCTTCTGCCCTGTCCGGATTGAACATCAGAGCATCATAGCACCCGGTAATCATCAGCCTTCCGCCCTCAAGGTCATAACGCCCGCGCAGTTTCTGTTCCGGCTCAATGAACACAGTGTGCATGTTCCCTTCAGGATAGTGCATCAATGACGGAATGCTCCGGAAGAATTCCGCCATTGCCCGAACCCATACCCCGACTCCGCCCGCCATAGCCATGAGCTGTCCTGCAGTGAGTCCGCCCGCATATCTCGACACGAACGGCATGAATATATCCTCCCGGACGAGTGCTTCAAGACGTGAAACGCCTCCGGAGACTGCACCGGCAATCTTTGCGTGAAGGATATTGCGGGGATGCGCTGCCGCCTCGAAGAACACCCGTGCGATATTCTCGTGGAACATTGAGCCGTAAGGGAAGCCTCCTCCCCTGATGCCGACCTTCCATGCGTCCTTTTCGCCGTAATGCAGCTTGTAGGTGAGCAGTGCCGGGCATCGCTGGCACAATGCAAGATCGCTTACTGTCGTATAGTATGTCAGCGGTGCGGTAATCATTTCTTGTCCGCAGGGGTTATGATTATGTCGTTCTTTGAATGGAACGTTTTGAACATTGCCTTATTGGATTTCAGAAAAGCAATCAGTTCATTCCGGCTGACTATAATTTTTCTCTGCGATAACAACTCCACTGCTTTATCCACGCTAAGTATGCTTACAGGCGAAGATTTAACTACGCTCATGAGGTTTACTGCAAGCACGTCAGGATTCACTACTATAACAGGCTGTGAAGGCTCATGCCTGTCCTTCTCTTCCGGCATTTCTGCTGATTTAGGCAGGGACGGCCCCATATCAAGAAGCCCTATGTGCTTCACAAGCTCTTTCAGGTCATCCCGTGAAGCTATTTTGTTTCCTGAAGGGGTATACAGGATTACGTCGCCGTTGTCTACAGTATTGATTAAAGACGTTAGAGCATACCAATTTACCCTTGAAGTATTGTCCAGAAGTACAATGCGCCCACCAGCCCGTTCCAAATCTGCAAGTTTACCGCTGACCTTTTTCCATGTTTCTTTATGCAGTTTTTTTTCTGATACGTAAAAGCATAGGCCGTCAGGATTTTTCTTCAGGAAAGCAAGCCCTTGATTGATTGCGGCTAATGCTTTTGAATGTATGCTGGGCGTGAGGATTATGAACAGGCATTTTTTGCCGCTGATATTACCGCTTAACTTCATAAACCTGTCCGTCCTGTCCCTTATCGTAGCAAGATCGCAGTCTTCCCTGAGTTTCACCCAGACTTCAAGAGCGCGTGCAAGATGTTCGCTGTTTGGAGGCCAGGCTTCTGGTTCTGCAAGGACTTTGCGGCGTTCATTCCCGTATGCTGTTCCGATGGGGTCAGTTGGAGTGTCTATAGCTTCATTGGCGAGCTGAAGCACTATTCGGGGAGGCGTGCCCTGTTTCAGTTTTGCATCAAGCCCGGACATAAGCCAGTGATATTTTTCGTCTATGCTCTTTTTGCCCTCATCCCTGAAAGCGTCAGCTATCCTGTCATACACAAGCTGCCTTGCCTGCTCGATAGTACAGCCTTTCATTGTCATCTTAGTTCTTAGACGGTCAATTATGGCATCATTCAGCACTGCGATAAAAACGTCGTTCCATGTATCCGGCTTCATGAATGCTAAAGGTATCATGCCCCAAGCCTCATTTACCAGAAAACTTATCACCCTGCCCCATGCGTTGATAATATCCTTGTCATGAGGCATTGCATCAAGCTCATCAAAGCATACCATCATAGGAACACGTGCATAGCCCATAACAAGTCCCAGAGAAACCAGAATCTTTCTTGCCCTGTTTTCACGCCCTGCATCAGTCATGGAATCCACGTCAACAAAAGGAAGCCCCAGCTGAAGTGAATCTTCCTCATCTAGGCCGGATCGAAGCCACTGTATTATATTTGCCCTTATTGCTTCATCCTGAGTCCCAAGATAGCCGAGCATACAGTTCAGAAAATTTTTATCTATGCTTAACATGTCTTTCATCAGGTACGTGCGCAAGTTCAGTTTATCTATATCAGCAAAGCCGTCTTTTGCCCGCTGTTCTCTGTAGGAGTTCATCATTTCGCTGAGAAGCATATCAAGCTGCGAACGATGCCCGCTCCCTTTCAGCGTAAGGCTGATGATTATATCCGACAGCAGGTCATGAAGGACGGACTCGGGGTTATGGAATGTCTTTACGGTAACGAAAATAGCGTGCCATCCATGACTGCGGAGCTTCCGGAGTATTCGCGCAAGCATATGGGTTTTCCCGGCACCTGCCCCGCCGAGTATCAGACCTGCGGCAGGTGTGGAAGGAGTCCTGCGCTTGTCCCTGAGCATCTGCTCAATCTCGCCTGAAATGTCCGCGTTTAGCTGCTGAAGGTCCGGTGATTTATTCGTCTCCGGCGGCAGTGATACGTTATACCTGAACGGATTATTTTTGCTTAACTGTTCTTTGATTGAAGCACTATTTGACATTGTAGGTAACCGTTCCCATTCTGAAATTATTTTCATCGATAAAGCAGTCTTCTACTTCATTGCCTTTCATCGTTGACGCATCGGCCGTATGAAGCTGGATTATCGATTTGTCCCGAAGGTCTCTGAGCATCTGGTCAAATACATTGCGGGGCCAGTTGAGCATTCTGCGCAAATCAGGAATGCGTACAAATATCCTGCCGTTGTCCAGCAGATCAAATGCTTCACGGAATGCTTCCGGTGTATATCCTGCAGGTACTGAAGGTTTAGGAGCGGCTACAGCTTCAGCCCTGAATATCTGCGGTTTGAAGTCTTTGGTGAGAGTGATTTTTGCCTGTCCTGCTTCAACAAGCACATTCACGGTCTCGATAACTTCCGGCTTAGTGAAAGGAAGGGTATTGATGGTTTTCATGTCAAACGGCTTCTTTGATGACAGGAGGCCAAGCACCAACTCGGAAGGTTCGCAGGGCGTGAGTATATATGTCTTTGCGCCTTTCTTGCGGAACATAAACTGCCCCTCTGATGCGGCCGCCTCTATCTTTTTCTGAAGTATACCGGCTGTTTCTTTGCTCTTCTTTATGCCTAACTGCTGGCGCACTTCATTGCTTAACAGCGCAGGCAAGTTAGAGAGAAGAACAAAGCCTTTATTTTTATCTAATATGTTCTGAATAGTGTCGGATATATTTTTCTCTGGCATGGCTTTAATCACACCTCAATTTTTATTGTGTTGCTTTGATTTGATTAATAATTTTACCGCGTGTTGTGATATTAGACAAAAAGACAGGATCGTAAAAATAACGATAATGCGTATGCACAGGACAAAAAATTTTCCGCATAAATATCCTGTTGACTTTTTATGTGTTTATTATTATTATTTCGTCATTCACTGGATACATTATAGACAACATAAAAATATTTTTTCGAGGAGTGTGATCGTTCACATGAGTCCGGCAGTTATTACCCTGTTGTTCTTAGCGTTCGCAATCATCATGTTCGTTACCGAAAAAATTCCGCTCGGCTTAACGTCCATGATCGTCTGCATCGGCCTCGTCATTACCGGAGTGCTTGACATGAAGTCGGCATTCTCGGGATTCATTGACGGCAATGTTATTTTGTTCGTCGCAATGTTCATCGTAGGCGGTGCACTGTTTGAGACCGGAATGGCCAACGAGATCGGCGGAATCGTTACGAAATTCGCCAGCTCGGAAAGAATGTTGATCGTAGCAATCATGACTATAGTCGGGTTGATGAGCGGTGTTCTCTCCAACACAGGAACAGCCGCAGTGTTGATCCCAGTTGTGATAGGAATAGCCGCAAAGTCAGGGTTCAAGCGTTCCAGGCTTCTGATGCCCTTAGTCTTTGCGGCAGCTATGGGCGGCAACCTTTCCCTAATAGGCGCGCCCGGAAACATGATAGCACAATCCACGCTCACAAAGGCAGGACTTGAGGGCTTCGGGTTCTTTGAGTACGCAGTAGCAGGACTCCCTATCCTAATTGCAGGCATACTCTTTTACGCAACTATAGGCTTCTGGCTTCTTCCCAACCATGACCCTAAAGGCGAAGGCGTTTTTGATGAGCAAAAGGACTTCAGCGCAGTGCCACAGTGGAAAAAGACATTATCACTCGTAATTCTTGTTGCTACACTGCTGGGAATGATCTTCGAGAAGCAAATACATATCTCGCTCAGCATAACAGGCTGTGTCGGCGCAATACTGCTGATACTCTGCAACGTCATATCCGAAGAAGACGCATTGAAGTCAATCGACCTCAAGACAATATTCTTATTCGGCGGGACTCTTTCGCTTGCAGCGGCACTCGATAAGACAGGCGCAGGAAAGCTCATAGCTGAAACAGTTATAGGAGCTTTAGGAAGCAACCCATCACCGACACTGTTCACGTTCGTAGTGTTCATTCTGTGCTGTGTCATGACTAACTTTATGAGCAACACTGCAACTACGGCATTAATGGCTCCGATATGCCTCTCAATCGCTCAAGGCATGAACGCTGACCCCAGAGCTGTACTCATGGCGTGCGTTATCGGCGGATCCTGTGCGTATGCCACGCCTATCGGAATGCCGGCTAACACTATGGTGGTTGGTGCAGGGGATTATACCTTCATGGACTATGTTAAGTCCGGACTGCCTTTAATCGTCATTGCAACGATCATCAGCATGCTGATACTGCCGGTTGCGTTCCCGTTCTTTCCGGCTGGCTAGTGCTGAATTAAAGCAGAGGAAAAAAGCCAAATGTGCGGATTATCGCGTATAACGGTGAAACGGCTTCATATTCTACATAGATGCGCAACAGTGCCCACAATCTATGCTAATTATCGCGGCGAGGCAAACGGATTATCGCGTATGGATAAGCGGCACAACAACTGCGCAACACTGCCTGTAATACACGCTATACATAGCGGCAGTGCAGAAAAATTACCGCATATCATGACTGGACAGCATAACGGGCTTTATTCTCTGGACTATAACGCAATACTGCCTGCACTCTGCGCTAATCATCGCGGCGGGGCAAACGGATTATCGCGTATCATGGTGGTACAGCATCTTAAACACTATCGCATACATCAGCAATACGCAGCATATATACGCAAAAACAGAAATATACTGCCAGAAATCTCCGCAAACATCACGGCAGCATAAATATATTAAAGGGGGTAAAAGTTTTATGGGCGATCAGGTTCAAAAGATGACGGACATGATGGCAAAGTTTATCGGACATACGGCCAAGAAACTTCCTGATGACGTTATCGCAAAGCTGGAGGAGCTGCGCGAAAAAGAAGACAGCCCTATGGCAAAAGTAATCTATGATACTATGTTCAGGAATCAGGAGCTTGCAGTGAAGCTCAACCGGCCTTCATGCCAGGATACCGGAGTGCTTCAGTTCTGGGTCAAGTGCGGGACAAAATTTCCGCTCATTGATGACCTTGAGGCACTGCTCAAAGAGGCAGTCATTAAAGCAACATTCGAGACTCCTCTGCGCCACAATTCAGTTGAGACATTCGACGAGTACAATACCGGGAAGAACGTCGGCAAAGGCACTCCTACTGTATGGTGGGATATAGTTCCCCATTCCGACAAGTGCGAAATATATACCTACATGGCCGGCGGCGGATGCACACTTCCGGGACATGCAATGGTGCTTATGCCCGGTGAAGGGTATGAAGGCGTAACGAAATTCGTGCTTGACCGCATGACCACTTACGGACTCAATGCCTGCCCGCCGCTTTTGGTCGGCGTTGGTGTTGCTACGTCGGTCGAAACTGCCGCATTACTGTCGAAGAAAGCTCTCATGCGTCCGATCGGTTCGCACAATCCCAACGAACGCGCCGCACAGATGGAGAAGCTGTTAGAGGACGGCATTAACGCTATCGGCATCGGCCCTCAGGGCATGGGCGGCAAATATGCAGTAATGGGCGTGAATATCGAGAACACTGCACGGCATCCTTCAGCTATCGGCGTTGCTGTAAACGTCGGGTGCTGGAGTCATCGGAGAGGTCATATAATCTTCGATAAGGATCTCAACTATGAGATTACAACACATTCGGGGGTGAAGCTCTAATGTCAGTAGAATTCAGAGACGGCAAAAAGATACTGGTAACTCCTATCAGTGCCGAAGACTTGAAGGACATCAAAATCGGCGACATAGTGTACCTGTCCGGAAGCCTCACTACCTGCAGGGACGTTGCGCACAGAAGAGTAGTAGAAGAAGGCAGGGAGATTCCTGTTGACGTTCGGAACAACGCTATACTTCATGCAGGGCCGATCATCCGTCCTATTGACCCGGACAACGGAAAATTCGAGATGGTGTCTGTAGGGCCGACAACATCAATGCGCATGGAGAAGTTCGAATACGAGTTCGTGAAGATTACCGGCGTGCGCGTAATCGTCGGGAAGGGCGGAATGAAAGAGAATACCGCCAATGCCTGCAAGGATTTCGGGTGCATTCACTGTGTCATCCCGGCGGGTAATGCTGTCGTTGCCGCAGTGTGCGTTGAGGAGATCGTAAAGGCTGAGTGGAGGGATCTCGGTATGCCTGAGACTCTCTGGAACTGCCGCGTTAAGGAGTTCGGGCCGCTGATCGTGTCGATTGATGCTCAGGGCAGAAACTACTTCGAGGAAAAGAAAGTAGAGTATAATAAGAAAAAAGACGAACAGATCGCAGAGATCTGCAAGCATGTGAGCTTCATAAAGTAGGCGGGCATTTTTCAACTACATTTTCAACTACAAAAATGCAGCGTAAAACCAGTAAGCAGGAATAAAAACAACATGCCGGGCACTGAATAAAGTACCCGGTTTTTTGTTGTCCTGCTCCTGCCTTCAACGCACAAAAAATAACCGGGCTTCCCGTCCTGAGAAACCCGGCAAACTCTTTATACTTTCACTAATACTTTGCCGCTTCCTGTCCTGCAATCCTGCCGAACACAACGAAATCTGCCACAGCAGTCCCGCCTAACCTGTTGCCGCCGTGAACTCCCCCGGTAACCTCGCCAGCCGCGAAAAGTCCCGGAATCACTGAGCCGTTGCCCTTGAGCACTCTGGTCTTGCCGTCAATCTGCAGTCCGCCCATCGTGTGATGAATGCCGGGCGTTACTTTTATTGCGTAGAAGGGGGCTTTGTCGAGAGGTTCAATGAAGCTGGTACGCCCGAAATCAGGATCGTTCCTGTTCTTCACGTAGCCGTTCCAGTCATTCATAGTCTTTGCGAACACGTCAGCAGGTATATTCAGCGTTTTCGCTAATTCCTCGTAACTGTCTCCCTTGAACGTGTAGCCTTTGGAGATATAGCCCTGAATCAGCAGTGAATCATCAGCCATCTTCTGATCTATTACCAGCCATGCAAATGAACCTGGCTGATCAATCTCTGCCTTTGAGACAACATCACGGGTCAATACTTCATCAATGAAGCGTTTGCCTTCAGTGTTCACGAGGATAGCACCGTCCCCGCGCAGTCCTTCGGTGATTAGGTTGGAGGAGTCGAACTGTACTGTAGGATGAATCTGAATCTCCTTCATGTCTACCGTAGCCGCACCGAGTTCCTGAGCCATTACGATGCCTTCACCGTTGATGCCTGGTGCATTGGTGGTCATGAATCCGGTAAGTTCAGGCTTAATGCGCGCAATCATCTTCAGGTTTGCACCGAAGCCTCCTGACGCGATAACCACAGCCTTAGCGTGAACGGTAATTTTTGCTCCCTTGCTCTCTGCAAGAACTCCGGAGACTGCCCCGCCGTCAGTCATGATTGACTGTGCCGTAGTGCTCATCAGCATAGTGATGTTACTGCGGGATTTGCAGGCCGCTTCAAGTCTGGGAACCATATAGCCTCCGACAGATACAACCTTTTTCTGCTCGTTCAGAGGACGGTGAATACGTTTGACCGATGCACCTCCTGCCGCACCCACTGAGGACAGATCAATATTAACCGTCTTCAGCCATGCGATAGAATCCGCAGTGTTTGCGCATAATGCCTCGACTAATTCAGGGTTATTGATTCCGTGCCCGCCGATAATGGTATCAAGCTCCATAAGTTCAACGCAGTCAAAGTAACCTTCAGGCTTGGCCTTGTATGCTTCCCACTTTTTGCGCACCGTGTCAGCCAGTGCAGTAATCACGGGATGATCTGCCCATTTTTCTGCGGCTGTCTTGAGCGTCTTCTCTACTCCTGCCTCTTCAGTGAACTTGTTGCTGTCCTGTTCGGGAGTATCTGCGGCATTCATTCCGCCCGAAGCACGCACGGAGTTTCCGCCGACCATTGCCTGTTTCTCAATAAGGATTACTTTCTTCCCTGCGTCTGCCGCTGTTATAGCCGCGACCATTCCTGCACCGCCTGCACCGATAACTGCAACGTCAGCAGTATATTCCTTGTCCTCTGCCTTGAAGTCTCCTCCTGCCTTCTTGTAATCCTCCGGATTCAGCCCCGCGGCGATTATTGCCGCTTCTGCCGCCTTGAGGATTCCGTTTGAGCTGTAGGTAGCTCCTGTAAGGCCGTCAACAAGAATGCTGTTGCGCGCAACCATTTCTGCGGGCATCTGTTCAACAGCAACCGAACCGATTCCCTGAGTTTCATTCGGGCCTTCAGCTTTTGCCGCAGTAATCTTCCCGTCCTTCACCGTAAGGCTTACCGTGATAGCTCCAGGGCCTCCGAAACCGTCAGCAGTTCCCGTGAATGTGTCCGGGTCTTTGGGGGCTTCCGTCTTGGCCGGGGCTGGGGCAGGTGTTGATGCTGGGGCTGGGGCTGCCGAAGCTGGGGCTGCCGGGGCTTTTGCGACATTCACCGGGCCGCCGAAGTCCTTCGGGTCAAGCCCTCCCGCAGTAAGCGCACGTTCTGCCGCCTGACGTATGCCGGTTGAACTCATCGTAGCACCCGTTACGCCGTCAACATTGATGCTGTTCTTTGCGACCATATCGCCGGGCATCTGCGCAATGGCCTTTGAGCCTATGCCGTCCGTCTCTTTCGGGCCTTCAGCGTTCACCGCAGCAATCTTTCCGCCGGTGATCGTCATCGTTACGGTGATTGCGTCCTTACCGCCGAAGCCGTCGCCCTTGCCTGAAAGCGTCTTAGCGTTCAATGCTTCCTGTGATGATACGGTCATGATTGCAACAATAATTATTGCCGCAAGAAGAAAAAATATACTCTTTTTCTTCATACTTGTAATGCCTCCTTTTGAATGTGTGTTTATGGTGATTGCATAAGTATATAATAATTATGCAAAATTTTTCATTCGAAAGGGGATTTTTACAGGTGCGTAAATTTTTCTTTGCTTTCCTTATAACAGCACTTCTCATTGTTCCGTCATTCGGTGCAGAACAACAGCAGGATTTAACCAGCGATTATATTACGCAGATACAAACAGAAATCAGCCGTGATATTTCGAGAATCCGCGAAAGTGTCAGCAAAGAACTTGAAGGATTAGCTCTGTCCAGTTCGGATATTGCCCGGCGCATCAATGAGCTTGCTGAACTCACGCAGAAATCATCTGATGATATGTCCGCATGGGGCTATACCGAAGAACAGCGGGAACTTCACACGCAGACATTATCACAGCTAAGTGTTGCGTATTCGGCGTATAGCGCACTGCTTCAGGGTAATGTGTTCGGCTCAGAAGCTCCGGAAACTATTGACGTATCAACATTGGGAGATGATACTTCACCGGACATAACTACAGCTGATGACCTGCGCAGGGAGATCACAAAGGTATCACGCCGTCTTGATGTTCAGCTGTTCTATGTTCAGTCGAAGATAAACAAGCTCAAAATAGATTTGGCTGAAGCGTCGAACTTGCGCAAACGGCTTGAGGAGGCAGAGACCGGGAATACTGCAATAGAACTCCCGCGTACATATGTATTGCGTTTTGAGCTGGCAAAAATCAATGTCGCGCTATCACAGTTACAGGTTCGCAGTTTGAGGAATGCTTTTGACCAGAATGTTGCCGCAATACAGAGACTGCGCAGGAGACTGGACAGAATACTCCCTACAATAATATTCTCGCAGGAAGTTCTTGATGCACAGCTTGAAGCCATACAGGCAACAATCAATGAACGAACTGAAGAGATGAGCAAGGCCCGGAAGTCCCTTGATTCCGCGAATGCAGCACTGATACGCGCAAGAGCCGCAATGACCTCACAGGACGCTGACCAGCTCACTACGGCATCAACAAACTACATGGTACGCACAGCAAGGGTGAATTACTGGGAGTATACGGTTTCACTGCTTGAGGAAGAAATATCATACATGCGCGAGAACCAGCAGTTATGGCGGTACAGGTACAAGCTGTTTCACGATCAGGCAGGCGGCGATGAGATATGGAAGCTCCGAAATGATTCAGAGGCAAGGATACAGGAATTGCAGAGGCAGTTAGAGAGCATAAGGACTATGGAGGCTAACGTACTGCGTCAGGTTGAGGCTACACAGAAACAGTCTGCAGCTGAAGGGCTTTCGGGCGTTGTTGCGCAGAACCTCATACAGGCGGCAGAGAACCAGAGGCGCATAATCTCGGAAGTACTGAACCGTTACGAGTCCCTGATACCTGAAGCTGTCTTCTATCAGCAGAGACTATACAGCGAGGCCAACGACAACCTAAGCACGTTAAGGGTAGTGGAGAAAGTCGGATCATTCAGCAAAGAGACCGTAATGAACTTCCTGAATACGGAATTATGGCAGGGTGAGGGATATTCCGTTACAGTTCAGAAGCTCGTTATTGCTGTATTGGTCTTCCTGTCCAGCTTCTTCCTCAGTTCATGGGGCAGCCACTGGATAAAGCGGAGAATGATTAACCGCTTCAAGGCCAGCATTACGGCGGCTAATGCAGTTCAGCGAATATCGTTTTATATCTTATGGATAGCGTTCGCATTGATCGCGCTGAACATAGTCAAGATACCTTTAACGGCGTTCGCATTCATGGGCGGTGCTGTTGCAGTCGGTATAGGTTTCGGAATGCAGAACATATTCAACAACCTCATCAGCGGATTCATCGTGATATTCAGCCGTCCATTCAAGGTGAATGATATTGTTGACGTTGCAGGGGTTCAGGGAGTGGTTGAGGATATAGGCTCACGCGCAACAACCATAAAGACATGGGACGGTTTCGACGTTATGGTGCCGAACAAATACCTTCTGGAGAACTCCGTAACCAACTGGACGAAATCCGATATGAGGAAACGCGAAATCCTGAAGGTAGGCGTTGCGTACGGTTCAGACAGCAGACAGGTGGAAAAACTGCTGCTTGATGTCGTGAAGGGACATACGGCAGTGCTGAAAGATCCTGCACCGTTTGTAATCTTCAAGAACTTCGGGGACAGCGCATTAGAGTACGAAATATATTACTGGATTGAACTGCGCAAGGCTTCAGGGCTGAAGGTGTCAAGTGATATGCGCCATCACATAACGGCAGTGTTTGAACGCGAGGGAATCAGCATTCCGTACCCTCAAAGGGACATACATATTATTGCGGACAAACAGAAGCCACACACGGAAAATGCCTGAAAATAATTCACGGCACTACGTATAATCAGTGCCTGGTGCGCTGAAAAAACAGTACAGCATGATACAATATTCTGCACAATTCAAAAATTCAAGGAGCGTGAAAATTCATGAAGAAAATAGTTTCTATCGCGTTGGTTCTGGCTTTAGTGCTTGCGTTTGCGGCATTTGCTGACGAAAAGGCAGGAATGCCCGGAGGCACGAAGCTCATCTTCACGACAGGCGGAGCGCAGGGAACATATTACGGTTTCGGCGGAGTCCTTGCAGGGAAAGTCGGAGAGAAGACCAGCACAACAATCACTGCGATCACTTCGGGCGGCTCAAAGGCTAACATTGAGGCAATGGATGACGGTGATGCACAGCTCGGCTTCGTTCAGTCAGATGTCGGTGCATATGCTTACAGGGGAACGAGGCTGTTCGACGACAAGATCACGAACTTCTCGACGGTCGCAAATCTCTACATGGAGCAGGTGCAGATAGTTACGCTTGATCCCAGCATCAAGACAGTAGCAGACCTCAAGGGCAAAAACGTGTCTGTAGGTGCTGCAGGTTCGGGAGTGTACTTCAATGCTGTAGACCTGCTGAATGTTTACGGGCTTGACATCGACAAGGACATTAAGCCGACGTACCAGTCATTCGGGGACAGCGTAGAAGCACTGCAGGACGGAAAGATTGATGCGGCATTCATCGTTGCCGGTGCTCCTACTACGGCGGTAACATCACTTGCGGCAACAAGGAAAGTATACCTTGTTGGCGTTGATGATGAGCATATACTTGCGCTAAGGAGCGTATCACCGTACTACGATAAGAACGTTATCATGAAGGAAGTCTACAACACTGAAGATGACGTGTTCACCGTAGCTGTAGGTGCTGTGGTTATCGCCCGCGATGACGTATCAGAGGCGGACGTGTATAACTTCCTGTACGGAGTGTTTGAGAACAAGGACGAGATCACTGCCGCACACGCAAAGGGAGCAGACCTGAATCTCAGCTTTGCGGCATCATATATAGCCGTCCCCTATCATAAGGGAGCAGTAAAATATTTCTCAGAAAAGGGAATCAAAGTTTCCGGCAAATAGCGTTACTGCCCGTGCAAACAGGTAAAATTCAAGGCGGCTGTGATTAGTTTCATGGCCGTCTTGTTATATGAAGGAGGGAAAAATTTTATGAGTGATGATATTAATTCTGTCGATGTCGGAACTGCGCAGGACGTTGAAGACATCATGAAGAAGTATGACCGTGAATCAAACGTGCGCATATGGGAAGGCAGGCCCGCAGTGATTGTCCGGTGGCTTTCTGCATTATTCTCGCTGTACTGCATTTACGTTACGCTGTTCAGTACTGCAATGCCGGAAATCAGGCTGAATATATTTCTTGGCCTGATTCTGATTCTGGGCTACCTGCATTACCCCATCAGGAAAGCATCAGGTGAGATAAAGCCCGGCCTGAATGATTCTATCTCAATACCGATAACGCTCGACACAACGCCGCGGGTGAACTCGATACCGTTCTACGACATAATCATTATGCTTGCCGGTGCAATACCGTTCTTCTATTTCGCGTGGAATGCAGAGAGCATCATCAAACTTGCATTGCGCGTAACGAGTCCGAGAAACCCGAATTATGTTTTGATGGTGTCAATGGCGGTAATAGCGATCCTCTCAACAATGGAACTCTGCCGCAGGTGCGTGGGAATCCCGATTCTGTGTGTTGTAGGAGCACTGATGCTTTATGCGTTCTCTACGGTCAGGTTCGGGAAGGTGATATACGATCTGTATTATTCGACAGGGGACGGGCTGAGGAGCACGCCAATAGAAGTATGCGCAAAATATATTGTCGTATTCATCATATTCGGTGCATTCCTTGAGCGCACTGGAATATCTACATTCTTCATCAACCTCGCCAACGCAATAGCAGGAGCAAGCGCAGGAGGCCCGGCAAAAGTAGCAGTAATCTCTTCGGCACTGTGCGGAATGGTTTCGGGGTCTTCCGTCGGCAACACTGTAACTACCGGGAGCGTAACTATACCCATGATGAAGCGTACCGGGTACAAGCCTGAATTTGCCGGAGCAGTTGAGGCCGCCGCGTCAACAGGAGGGCAGATCATGCCGCCGATAATGGGTGCTGCGGCGTTCCTGATGGCGGAGTATATGGGCATACCGTACTCACAGGTTGCACTGAAAGCTATTCTGCCTGCGGTGCTGTACTTCACGGGAATATATATTGCTGTTCACCTTGAAGCGAGGAAGCTGGGACTGAAGGGCATTCCCAAAGAGGAACTGCCGAGAATCCTGAAGCTGCTGCCGAAGATATATTTGCTTCTGCCGCTGGTTGTGCTTGTGATCATGGTATCAACGAACATGTACACTATGCAGTTCTCTGCGGCAATAGCGATCGGAATAGCGATACTTGTCGGGCTGATGAATTCGGACGAGAGGATTACCCCGCGCAAGATAATTGATGCTCTGGAGGCTGGCGGACGGGGAACTATAACTGTTGCTGTAGCGTGTGCAATGGCCGGGCTGGTTGCAGGGTGCATAACGTCAACTGGGCTTGCATCTGAACTCATAACTATGGTGGTGAATGTTTCCGGCGGTCATGCGTTCATTGCGTTAGTGCTGACGATGATATGCTGTATCATTCTCGGAATGGGAGTACCTACAACGGCGAATTACTGCATTATGGCGGCAACATGCGCACCGATTCTGATGGCTCCTGCGATAGGGATAGAGAAAATCTGCGCGCATTTCTTCGTGTTCTATTTCGGGATCGTGGCAGACATTACGCCTCCGGTTGCACTGGCGGCATATGCGGGAAGTGCGATCGCCAAAGCCCCGCCAATGAAGACGGCCTTCAACGCGACGAAACTGGCTATAGGAGCATTCATCGTGCCGTATATTTTCGCGTTCACCCCTGCGATGCTGTTCGAGAACGTACAGCCGATAATTGCTATTGCCGGAGCCGGGCCGGTGCTGACGAATATTCTTGTTGTGCTTGAGATAGTATTAATCTGTGCTACGGCTCTGCTGGGGATATTCGGTGTTGCTGCGGCTCTGAACGGGTATCTCTACAAACCGATGAATCCAATTCTGCGCGTGATCATCTGTGCGGGAGGACTGAGCATGTTAGTGCCGGGTATCGTGAGCGACCTTATAGGGCTAATGCTTGTGGGATTTGTGGTTACGGTGCAGTATATGAAGAGGGATGTGAATCCTGCTGTGTAATTGCTGTAATGCTGATTCCCCTGCCTGTGATCGGGCGGGGGAATTTCTTATATGATATACTCTCACGCAATCTAAACAGAAAGAGGAATGATATAACTTGAATATAGCAGTATTAGGAGGAGGGAATATCGGTACGCAGTTTGCATGTATTTCTGCCTCAAAAGGCCATGACGTGAACATATACACATCAAAGCCTGAACTATGGAGCAGTGAGCTTGAAGCGCACAATGATGACGGAAGCATAACACGCGGTCAAGTCTCTTTAATCTCTGATGATATATCGCAGGTTCTTGACGGCAGGAATATTATATTCATCACTTATCCTGCTTTCATGTTCCGTGAAATCTCTGAATTAATCCTTCCCCACATTCATGAAGGCATGTACATGGGCGTTATTCCAGGCACAGGCGGGGCGGAATATGCTTTCAGCGGGTGCATCAGGAGCGGTGCAGGGCTATTCGGGCTTCAGCGAGTACCTTCCGTTGCGAGAATCATAGAGTACGGCAGAAGCGTAAGAACTGAGGGCTACAGGAATATGCTTGAACTTGCCTCAATACCTCACAGCGAATCACCGAAACTTGCAGACTTCATATCAGAATTATTCGGTATACCCTGCGGAGTTCTGCCGAATTACCTGAACGTTACGCTTACACCGAGCAACCCTATCCTGCACACAACAAGACTGCGGACGCTTTTCCATGACTACGGCGAGTGGAAAATTTACCCGGAAAATCCATTATTCTATGGAGACTGGAGCAATGAATCATCTGAACTTCTCTTCAGGTGTGATGACGAACTGCAGAAGATATGTTCACTGCTTTACGGTTTGGACATGTCCGGCGTAAAGTCCCTGAAGATTCACTATGAGAGCAGTACACCCGAACAACTAACGCGCAAGATACGAAGCATAAAGAGCCTGAATAAATTACGTTCTCCCATGAAGGAACATGCAGGAGGATGGATTCCTGATTTCAGCTCAAGATACTTCACAGCAGATTTCCCGTTTGGACTGGCAATAATTGAGGATATTGCTGACCTACTTAACTTCAGGGCACAAAATATCACTGAAACCATGAAATGGTACAGAGATATTACCGGTGATACTTCACGATTCAGTCTCAGCGATTACAATATCAAAAATATGCAGGATTTCTATAACATTTATCAGCAAAAAGGACTTGACAAAATGAAAAAAGCCACCATAATTGACACGACACGACACGACACGACACGACACGACACGACACCTATTCTTGTTCTTGAAAGTCGGCTTTCATTACAGGGGGAAGCGGCATGAAGATAATCACATTCAGCGACATTGCTTCCCTCAAGATAACCCCTTCAGAATGCAGCAAGTGGGCAGAAGAAGCCATTGCACACAAATCAAGAGCATTGTTGCCGCCAAAAATAAGCATGAAGCCTTCAGACGGAATATTCTGTAACGTTATGCCCGGCATAATTCCAGCAGATATTTCACCTTTAGGCCATTCAGTTGGCGGAGTCAAAGTAGTAACCCGTTATCCGGACAGAAACCCATCACTGGACAGCAAAATATTGTTGTTCAATGCTGACACAGGAGAGAATCTAGCCTTAATGGACGGAAATTTTATTACTGCCATGAGAACTGGAGTTGTTGCAGCACATTCCGTAAAACTGTTTGCTAAGAAAAATTATTCCGCTCTTGGGATAATGGGGCTTGGGAACACTGCAAGAGCCTTTATGCTGGTGCTTGCAGAAACGGACAAGCGCAATATCAGCGTGAAACTCCTGAAGCATAAGGGACAGGAAGAACTGTTTGCGCAGAGATTTTCGGGCTGTGAGCACCTGAGCTTTGAGTACGTTAATACGCCTGAAGATTTAGTGCAAGGCTCTGATGTTGTGGTGTCTGCCGTAACGTATGCTCCGGAAGATTTCTGCCGTGATGAATGCTTCGGTGAAGGTGTGCTGATAGTTCCGGTTCACACGCTGGGGTTCACGAACTGTGATCTGTTCTTCGACAAGGTATTTGCTGACGACACAGGACACGTAAAACACTTCAGGAACTTCGGAAAATTCCGCTGTTTTGCTGAAGTCTGTGATGTCTTAAACGGTGAGGCCAGAGGACGGGAAAACGACAGCGAGAGGATAATCGCCTACAATATAGGAATATCACTGCATGACATAAATTTTGCGGCCCATATACTAGAGAAAGCAAACAATGCCGTAAATGTTGATATGCACGAACCTGTAATTAAATTCTGGCTGTAAGATATTTTGATGATGCGTGTTATAATTCATTATCTTACAAGAGAGGACTTGACAAAAGCAAAATGGCTGTCATAATTGACCAGACCAGACCAGACCAGACCAGACCAGACCAGAATTATGCTCAAAATTACCCGCCATTAACACACAATCAATTCAATATTCTTGATGCGCTGATTTCATCGGGATATGTTTCTGATGATTTAGCGAATACTCCAGATTTCAATACTCTCTGCAATGCTGGCTGTATATCCGAAGGCAGAATAACATCACGCGGCTATATGGCTCTTGAACCGTACAGGGTAAAACGTGCTGTGTTCATTGCGGCAGGTTTCGGCTCAAGGCTTGTGCCTGTAACGCTGAATACTCCGAAGCCCCTTGTGCGTGTTAAAGGCAAAAGGATTCTTGACGGGCTGCTTGATGCTGTTCTGTACGCAGGTATACATGAGATATATATAGTGCGCGGCTATCTGTCCGAACAGTTTGACCAGCTTCTATACAAGTACCCTATGATAAAGTTCATAGAGAACCCTTCATACAATGAGGCAAATAATATCTCTTCAGCTATGTGCGCAAGATACCTTCTGTGCAATGCGTATGTGCTTGAAGCAGATTTGTTGATTCACAATCCCGCCCTGATAAAGAGATACAACTACGCATCAAATTTTCTCGGAATAAAAAAAGAACGTTCTGATGATTGGTGCTTCAGCGCAAATGATGAGGGCATAATCACATCACAGACTGTAGGAGGACTGAACTGCTTTCAGGAAGTCGGCATATCCTATTGGAACGACGAGGACGGCAGAAAACTATCCGAACATATACGCCTTGCATGGGAGATGCCCGGAGGTAAAGAGCGTTATTGGGATCAGATACCTTTCACAGTTTTTCCGAACGAATACAGAGTAGAAATCAGGGAATGCAGAGAAGAAGACATCATAGAGATTGACACATGGCGAGAACTTAAGGCCATTGACAAATCTTATGACGTAAATTAAAGGAGTGTTTATCTATGAATGACAGTAATACTTTACTGCGGAGGCTGAGACCGTTAAACGTCTGGGCATTGGCTTTCGGGTGCGTTATAGGCTGGGGTGCTTTCGTGAATCCCGGCAAGAAGTTTCTGCCTTCTGCGGGCATTGCAGGAACAGGAATAGCCATGATACTTGGAGCGTTGATTATGATTGTGATTGCGCACAGCTATTCAGAGATGACTGCAAGATACCCTTCTGCCGGAGGGGAATTCACGTTCACCAAAGCATGTTTCGGGAAGAGGTCTGCATATTTATGCGGGTGGTTTCTTGTGGCTGCATACCTCACTAACGTCCCTATGAACTCTACAGCTTTAGGCCTGATAGTGCATGGATTGTTTGGGCCTGTACTGCGCGTAGGGTTTCATTATGAGATTGCAGGATTCGATATTTACGCTGGTGAAATGTTCTTTGCGATGGCCGTGCTGCTTTTGCTGGGAGTGTTCAGCATTAAGGGTGTTCGCGTTGCCGGAGTGATTCAGACGGTTCTTGCTGGATGCTTGGCTGTTTCCGTGATTGCCCTGACGTGCGCGGCTCTGTCCAGCCCAGAGACTTCTGCGGCTAACATGTATCCGTTATGGGGCTTCGATCGTGCCGGGGCAGGATATATTCCCCATGAAGGAGGCATGAAGATTACCGGCAGTGTTCTGGCAATGCTGGCCATAGCTCCGTGGGCGTTCGTGGGGTTCGACACAGTACCGCAGGCGGCTGAAGAGTTCAAGTTCCCGGTGCGCAAGGTGAATGTAATCATGATTGTAGCGATTATGTTCGGATGCTTCGTGTACGTGGCAAACAACACGATAACTGCTGCTGCTCTGGAGAAATGGCCGGAACTTATCATAAACAGCGAATCAACTCCGTGGCTTCTGCTTGCGGCGGCTGAAAAACTTTTGGGTTTCAAGGGAAAAATACTTATCGGGCTTGCTGTCTTCAGTGCCGTGCTGACGGGGATATTAGGTTTCTACATGGCATCATCAAGGCTGATATTCTCCATGTCCCGCGATGGATACCTGCCGGAATTTCTCAGCAAAGTTGACGCAAAACACGGCACTCCCGCAAATGCAATAATCTTCTGCATGATAATATCACTGTCCGGCCCTGTACTTGGGCGCGAAGCTCTCGGCTGGTTTCTGGATATGTCTGCTATAGGCGCATCGATAGGCTATGCGTTTACGTGCATGTCTGCGGCAATAACCCTGAGGAAGTCCGGAGGAAGCATAACTGTTCCGGTGCTTGGTGCGTGTTTCTCGTTTATGTTCATGTTCTTGCAGTTGATTCCTGTGCCGGGACTTGAAGGCGTACATTTCGGGAGTGAATCATATATCATGCTGGCAGTTTGGATCATGCTCGGTACAGCGTTTTATTTCAGACAGGCAAAAAAAATAACCCCCTAGATTCCTTCTAGGGGACTCTATCTGTTATTCTGACATACTGCTGATCGATTCTTCCTCGTGAACTCTCCTTATTGCTTCGGCGAATATCGGAGCTATCGAAAGCTGCATAATCTTATCCGAGCGTCTGTCTTCAGGTATCGGTATCGTGTCGGTAAATATCATCTTCTCGATACATGACTCCTCTATACGCGCTTTAGCCACGCCCGACAGCACAGCATGAGTGGCGCACGCAAAGACTCTCGCACAGCCTCTCTCCTTCAGCCCGTCGGCAGCATGGCATATCGTCCCGGCAGTGTCTATAATGTCATCGACAAGTATTGCAGTCCTGCCGCGAATATTCCCTACAATGTCCATGACTTCAGATACATTCGCGACATCATATGAGCGTCTCTTGTCCACTATGGCAATATCAGTATCCAGCATAACAGCAAATTTCCGCGCCCGCGCAACTCCTCCGACATCAGGAGACACAACGACAACTTCATTGCGTGAAAGCTCATCAGCAAGAAAATCCTTGAAGTATTCAGCTAACAGTTTCATTCCGGTCAAATGGTCAACAGGAATATCAAAGAATCCCTGAATCTGTCCCGCATGAAGATCCGCAGTAATCACCCGGTCAACTCCCCCGTGAGTCAGAAGGTTCGCGATAAGTTTTGCCGTAATTGGCTCTCTGGGCTTGGCCTTCCTGTCCTGGCGCGCATAGCCGAAATACGGGATCACTGCATTGACGTAGCTCGCTGATGCCCTCTTCATTGCGTCCGCCATGATGAGAAGCTGCATGATGTTCTCGTTCACTGGCGCGCATGTCGGCTGAATGATGAACACGTCAGACCCTCTAACCGTCTCATTGAGCGATACGCCTATTTCACCGTCGGAAAAGCGGTAATGTCTCTGGCTCGATAACGGTATATTGAGTTCCCTGCTTATGCGTTCCGAAAACTCCGGGTGCGCGTCCCCTGAAAATATCTTTAAGCTGTTTCCTCTGGACAAGATTATTTTTCCCCCTCAGTTTTTGCTGTGCTGTGATTGTGATGCTTCCGTAATGACCAGTCCGCTATATTCTTCTGCCGTGCCCTGCCGACAGCAAGAGCATTCTCCTGAACCTCCTGCGTGATGACAGACCCTGCCGCAGTTGCCGCACCGTCATGAAGTTCAACGGGAGCAACAAACATTGTATTTGACCCGACAAAACAGTTATTGCCGATGAATGTCTTGTTCTTGTGTTCGCCGTCATAGTTGCAGGTTATGCTTCCCGCGCCGATATTCACGCCATGCCCTAGCGTAGCATCACCCATGTATGACAGGTGAGGGACTTTCGAGCCTTCCCCGATGTGAGAGTTCTTCAGCTCCACGAATTTTCCCGCAAAAGCATTAGGCTCAAGGCATGAATTGTCCCGTATATAGCAGAAAGGCCCTGCTTTAGCGTTGTCTTTAAGCTCGCTGTTCTCTATCACGGCATAAGCGGTAATGTTTACGTTCATTCCTATTTTTGCGTTGGTGAGTATTGAACCTGAACCGATAACGCTTCCTTGCCCTATAATGCTTTTTCCCCATATCTGCACGTCAGGCATGATCACAACGTCAGGCGCAAGCACGGCATCAGAACCGATATAGACGCTTGACGGGTCAGGCATTCTCACGCCTTCAGCAAGCCAGCGGGACAATATCTCCTCACGCATAACCCGCGAAACTTCCGCAAGTTCCTTCTGCGTGTTCACACCCTGCATTTCTGCTTCAGGCATAATGAAAGCTCCCGCAGACATCCCGCCGTCGTTCATCAGGCCAAGCGCGTCCGTAAGGTAATATTCTTTGTGTGCATTGTTGTCGGTGATGAGGTCTATCACTCTCTGCAACGCTTCAACCCTGAAGGCATAGCACCCGGCGTTGACCTCGTGAATCTTGCGCTGTTCCTCCGTTGCGTCCCTGAACTCTACGATACTCACCCGGCCGTTGTCGCGTATAATCCTTCCGTATGCTCCCGGGTCTTCTGCATTGAACGTGATGACGGTGCAGTCGTCCTTACCGCAGCATGACACTAACTCTTTGAGGCTTTCGGGCTTCAGGAGCGGCAGATCACCATTCAGCACAACAAGGTTAGCGTAATCCTTCCACCATTCGCGTGCGGATTTTACTGCGTGGCCTGTTCCTAACTGTTCATGCTGCCATAATATTTTCACTGCCGGGAATTGTTTAACTATATGGGCTTGCACTAATGCTCCCCCTGAACCGATAAGTACTGCTATATTTTCGGGCGGTATTCCGATTGATAGGACGTTCTGAATCACATAATCTATTATGGGTTTGTCCAGAACCTGATGTAAAACTTTAGGTGCTGCGCTCTTCATACGTGTGCCTTTTCCTGCGGCCATGATGAGAACGCATAAATTATTCATTGTTCACATCACCTCAATAATCATAATGGCTGGGGTGGATGGATTCGAACCATCATTACAGGATCCAAAGTCCCGCGTCCTGCCATTGGACGACATCCCAACGCAAAACGTAGTAATTATTGCCTAAATATTTTATGCCGTCAAGTTATGCGCAAAATTTATGTTAATCTTACGTGTTATTTCAATACGGTAAAAGGTGATGAAATTATGCGGAAAGAACTCATAAAAATATTATCTGCGGTTTCAGTGTTAGTGTTTCTGTTTGATGTTTTGCCGGTAAGTGCCGCATCACGCCTGCGCGGAAAAGCACTGCGTCCCGGAGACTGCATCGGGGTTATTGCTCCTGCCAGCACCACAAACCCAAAGAATCTGTCTGCGCCGCTTGAACTCCTGAAATCTTACGGATACCGCGTGAAGGTGGCTGAATCATGTTCATCGGAGCATGAGATATTTGCGGGAACTGATGAACAGCGGGCAGAAGAACTCAACGAATTTTTCCGGGACGATGACGTGAAAGCAATCCTGTGCATGAGGGGCGGCTACGGTTCAGCACGTATCCTTGATCTGCTTGATTACGGCATGATAGCCGCACACCCTAAAGCCTTAATCGGTTACAGCGACATAACTGCACTTCATACGGTTTTGGGCGAGAAAAGCGGAATAGTTACGGTACACGGGCCTATGTTTCTTTCACTCGCTGCCCCGCAGAACTCCGAATACACGCACAGGCAGTTCTTCGGCGGACTCCGGAGCACCAAGCCTGCCGGGAGGATTCAGCTGCCTGCAGGCCGGAAACTTGAGACAGTCATAGCAGGTACGGCAGAGGGCGTGATCATGGGCGGTAACCTCTCGATTATTGCCTCGCTTGCAGGAACTCCGTATGAACTTGACGGTACGGGAGCATTGCTGCTGATTGAGGAGATCGGGGAGAAGCCTTACAGGATAGACCGCATGATGAACCAGCTATGGCAGAACGGATTGCTTAACCGCGTAAACGGTATCCTTATCGGTGATTTCATTGACTGCAGGGACAACGATTCGTATACGTTTGAACATGCCGTCAAGCACTATGCCCGGCTGTCAAAAAAGCCTGTCATAAAGGGAATCCCGGCAGGACACGGCAAGGATAATGCGTTTATCCCGTTCGGTGTACATGCTGTGATGAAGGGCAATAAGGACGGTACAGCAAGCCTTGTGATTGATGAGGCCGCATTCAGCAAATAAGAGGCAAAAAAAAAATCCCCCCTGCATTTAGGGGGAAATTTTATATTTACGCTAAAAAGTCTCTCGTTCCTGATTGCGGAAGTGAGTCAATTCTGGTTTCAGGCAGTTCCGGTATTTCCGGTTTCTTCTCTTCTTCCTTCATGAGCCGTTCAAACTCTTCTGAGTCAATAACCTCACGCTCGAGCAGGACACCCGCAATCTTGTCCATCAAAGCGCGTCTTTCAGTGAGAATCTCCTTCGCCTTAGCGTAACAGGAATCTATTATTGCCTTCACTTCAATATCTATCTTGCTGGCAACTTCCTCGCTGTAATTCCTGTCCTCTGATATGTCGCGCCCTAAGAATATTTCTTCACGTTTGTTGCCGAGTTTCACCAGCCCAAGCGCATCACTCATGCCAAGCTGCGTAACCATCTGCCTTGCTGTCTGTGTTGCGCGTTCAAGGTCATTTGCCGCACCGCTGGTTACGTCATTGAACACAAGCTCCTCACTGACACGCCCGCTGAGGAGTACGGATATGCGGTTCATGAGTTCCGACTTCGACACGAGGAATCTGTCTTCTTCCGGAAGCTGAAGCGTGTATCCTAATGCCGCCTGTCCTCTTGGGATGATAGAAATCTTGTGCACGGGATCAGACCCCGGTAAAGCCTTCGCAACTATAGCGTGTCCGGTCTCATGGTACGCAATGATTTTCTTCTCACGGTCATTGATGAGTCTGCTCTTCCTCTCCGGTCCTGCCATAACGCGCTCAATTCCTTCTTCAAGCTCATCCATGCCGATTTTGTCCTTGTTGTGCCTTGCCGCCAGTAATGCAGCCTCATTCACGAGATTCTCCAGATCCGCACCGACAAGCCCTGGAGTCCTGCGCGCCAATATTCCCGTGTCGACATCGTCAGCAAAAGTCTTGTCCTTCATGTGCACCTTGAGTATCTCCTCGCGTCCCTTAACGTCCGGGCGGTCTACTACTATGTGCCTGTCGAATCTTCCCGGCCTCAGCAATGCGGGATCAAGTATATCCGGCCTGTTTGTTGCCGCAATGAGTATCGTGCTGCTTGTGTCGTCGAACCCGTCAAGCTCAACAAGAAGCTGATTCAGTGTCTGTTCCCTCTCGTCATGGCCTCCACCGAGTCCTGCTCCCCTGTGCCGTCCGACTGCGTCCATCTCGTCAATGAAGATTATGCACGGCTGGTACTTTTTCGACTGCTCGAAAAGATCTCTGACCCTGGCCGCACCGACACCTACGAACATTTCAACGAAATCTGATCCCGACACGCTGAAGAACGGAACATCAGCTTCACCAGCCGCCGCACGTGCCAGCAGCGTTTTACCTGTTCCGGGAGGCCCTACAAGCAGTACACCTTTGGGGACTCTTGCACCGAGCTTCTTGAATTTCTCCGGGTCTTTCAGGAAGTGTATTACCTCCTGCAGTTCCTCTTTCGACTCCTCACAGCCTGCTACGTCATTGAACGTAACTTTGGGTTTGTTGTCGAGGAATAATTTTGCCTTGCTCCTGCCGAATGACATTATGCGCCCGCCTCCGCCCTGCATGTTATAGAGGAAGTATACCCATACGCCTATAAGCAGCAGTGTCGGAAACAGCGAGGTCATAAGGGACATGAGCCACGTATTTTTCTGCGGTGCCTCAAATGTTACGGTGATCCCATTTGCCGCAGCTTTGTCCGCAATCTCCTGAACGTTAAGCCCGTAAGTCAGGAATCTCTGCCCGCTTTTAGTCTCTCCCTGAAATGTTGCAGAACTGGATTCACCCGGGACTGTATTGTTGCGTATCTGGAGTATCCGGACGTTACCGGCTTCAAGTTCTGACAGAAACTGGCTGTAGCTTATTTCATCATATTGCTTCTGGACTTCCTCCGGTGATATGAACATGTTGACCATAGATACGACAACAAGAACCAGCACAAGATAAAGGCCAAGATTCTTTACGATTTTGTTCAAAATAAATAATCCCTCCGTATAATTCAGATTATTATGATTATCAAGCATTATAACAGAGGGACATGAAAAAACGGCAGCTCCCGAATTCAACCGGAAACTGCCGCTGTTTGTGCAAATTTATATTTTTATTTTCCGCCGAGCTTGGTGCGGAGTCTTCTTGCCGGCATGTAGTTAGGATATATCTTCAGGCATCTGTTGACCCAGTTCAAAGCCTGTCCCTTTCTGCCCATCTCGAAATTGACCTGAGCAAGCCTGTAAGCTGCAAGGTAGTCATTCGGGTTGGATTTCAGTATTCTCTTGTACCTTTCATCCTTCTCACGGTTGCCCTGGCCTTTTGCAGCTTCGTTGTGCTTATTGATGAGTGCCTTTGCCGCAGAAGCCTTCAAACCGTAGCTGTTGATGACCTTCTTTGTGTCCTCTGAGTTCTTTTCGCGCTTGTCTGCAACAGACTTAGCCGTTTTCATTGGAGCAGTTACTGTGGACTGCTGGGGGGTAACCTGATTTTCATCGTACTCTGACGGATCATCAAGCCTTACAGGATCCTGCTGGCCCGGTTCATCTTCCGGCAGGGCTTCGTATCCGTCGTCCTCATAGTCATCAGCGTCATAATAATCATCTTCTCCCTCGTCCGGCACAAAATCATCCTCGACAGGGTCAGAACCGAAATATCCCTCATTGGAAGCGGCAAATGCGCTAACGGCGAAGGAAGCTGTCATAACAACGGCAAGCAGCAAAGCGATGATTTTTTTTGTCTTCATGGTTTAAATCTCCTTTTACTGTAAAAATTTACTTTTTGATTTTTCCCATAGCATAAGCAAGCCCCTTGCTCTGTATGGAATTCTTCACAACTTTCACGAAATATTTGCGCCTGGCTCCCGTGCTGTTGTCATAATCAATCTTGTATATCAGTTTGCCCAGCATATCATAATGCCTCACGTATGATTGTGCGTACTGAGAACCATCCGCTGTATATTCGTATCTGTATTCAGTGAAGTATAATGCTTTGGCTTTTTTTTCGGGAACACGGTTGCGTGAGATAAGTTTTTCAATGGTATCACTTTTAACGGCCTCACTGGTGTAGTATTTTCTGGCTACTGCATAATACGAATCATAATCAGAACCGTAATCAATCAGCCACCACGTCATGCCTGAACCATCCCTGCCGATCTGCACCTGTTTCACGAAAGCATCTTCAGCAAATGCCGGAACTGCCAGCATTAAAACGAGAACTACGGCAAAAAATTTACGCATCTTTCCTCGACTCCCCCATGATGAAAATTTTGTGTAAATGATTTCTGGTATTATAGCATGATAAATATACGCACAATTAATTTTATATGTACATTTTACTTAATGTTTGGAGGCAATGATAACTATGAATGAGGCATTAGAACTTTCCCTTAATGACTGGCAGATATTATTTGCAGGCTGGAATGAGCAGAAATTCAGAGCCGCCCAGGTATGCCAGTGGATATATGCAAAAAAAGTCTTCAGTTATTATGACATGAGCAACTTATCGAAAGGACTCCGCGAAAAGCTGAATAATAACGTAATGATGTACCTTCCCATATTAATACGCCAGCAGACATCGAAAGACGGCACGAAAAAATATTTGTGGCAGCTTCAGGACGGCTCAAGGGTAGAGAGTGTTCTGCTCACTCACGGGGGGCACAAAACGGCGTGCATCTCCAGTCAGGCCGGGTGTCCTCTGGGGTGCGTATTCTGTGAGACGGGAGCAAACGGCTTCACACGGAATCTTACGCGGGGGGAGATTCTCGGGCAGTTCCTCATGATGGAGAAGATGAACGGCGGGGACATCAACAACATTGTGTTCATGGGAATGGGAGAGCCTCTGCTGAATGAGATACGAACGCTCAACGATAAGGATATGCGCAATCTTGGCGCACGCCATATCACAATCTCCACTTCCGGAATAGTACCGGGCATTGAGGATCTCGCAGATTTCGGCATACCCATAAGGTTATCGCTTTCCCTTCATGCCCCGAATGATGCACTGCGCTCAAAGCTGATGCCCGTAAACCGCCAGTACCCGCTGCAGAAGCTGGTTGCCGCACTGAGACGCTACAGGGAACGCACCGGAGAACGCATTACGGTGGAATATGCTCTGATTGACCGTGTGAACGATGCACCGGAACTGGCCTATGAGACGGCAGCACTGCTTGACGGGCTTGAACCCTACATCAATATAATACCGTTCAACCCGATCCCCTCAAAGCCGGAGCTGAAGAGATCTTCACGCGTTAGGGAGTTCTGCGCGGCACTCTCTGAACTGAACATAGAGCATGAAGTCAGGAAGGAACGCGGCACGGATATTATGGCGGCCTGCGGGCAGCTTGCAGGGTCTATGCGTACCTCTTCATGAAGTCTTCATATGCGAGTCTGATTCCGTCTTTCAGGCTCGTTTTGTATTTCCATCCCATAGCTTCAGCCTTGCTCACGTCCATAACTTTGCGTGGTGTTCCGTTGGGCTTTGACGTGTCCCAGAGAATCTCGCCCTTATAGCCTACAGCATCAGCGACAAGCTCCGTCAGTCCCTTTATGGTTATCTCGCGTCCTGTTCCTGCATTGACGGTTTCACTGCCGGAATAGCTGTTCATCAGGAACACGCAGAGTTCGGCAAGGTCATCAACATACAGGAATTCGCGCAATGGTGTTCCGTCTCCCCAGCATGTTACGCTTGAAGCTCCTGACACTTTAGCCTCGTGAAAACGCCGGATCAATGCCGGTAATACGTGGCTGTGCTCCGGGTGATAGCTGTCGCCTATGCCGTAAAGGTTGCAGGGCATCACGGAAATATAATCAGTTCCGTACTGTGTATTGAGATATTCGCAGTACTTCAGGCCGGAGATTTTCGCCAGCGCATAAGCCTCGTTAGTCTTCTCCAGATAACCGGACAACAGATATTCCTCCTTTATGGGCTGGGGGCACATGCGGGGATATATGCACGATGAGCCGAGAAACTCCAGCTTTCTGCACCCGCTGATCCAGGCAGAATGAATCGTGTTCATCTCAATCATCATATTCATGTACATGAAATCAGCCAGTGCCTGAGAATTTGCGGCTATACCTCCGACTTTTGCGGCGGCGACAAATACATATTCCGGCTTTTCCTGCGCAAAAAATTTTTCCGTATCTTCCTGCCTCATCAGATCAAGCTCTGAATGCGGGCGCGTTATGATATTGCTGTAACCCTGCCGTTTAAGCTCGCGAACTATAGCAGAACCCACCATGCCGTTATGGCCTGCAACGAAAATCTTTGAATCCTTCTGCATGAATAAAACCACTCTCCGATATAATTTTGCCGTAATAATATCACGCGTCTATACGGAGGAAACATGAACAAAAACTTACTGCTTCATATATGCTGTGCGCCGGATGCTTCCGTGCCCGTCCCGGATTTGCTGGCTGAAGGCTGGAACGTTCACGGATACTTCTACGGCTCGAACATTCACCCGCAGGAAGAATACGCGAGAAGGCTTGAGGCTCTGCACAGGCTGACCGGACACACCGGGATTCCCTGCGACATTGCCGGATACGCTCCGGATGAATGGCTTGAAGGCGTGCGCGGCCTTGAGGACGAACCCGAAGGCGGCAGGAGGTGCGCGCGGTGCTTTGAGCTTCAGCTTGAGGCGGGGGCAAAGATTGCGCGGGCTTTGGGGTGTGAATACTTCTGCACGACTCTGACAATAAGTCCGCACAAGAATGTGGAGCTGATTAACGCACTGGGGGAGAGGATTGCGGGGCTTCACGGGCTTTGCTGGGAAAAAAGAATATGGCGCAAGAATAACGGTTTTCTGCGTTCGGTGAGAGCTTCTAAGGAGCTTGGCCTGTACAGACAAAATTACTGCGGGTGCAGATTCAGTAGAACTACGTAACAAAAAAAAAAAAATTACGTATAATCGGCGTTATCCCATTAATTTTAATTAGGAGGTAGAGAGTAATTATGCGTAAAAGCTACAAGTTTTTCATGTTTCTTCTGTTGTTTGTAGCATTCATGTCTGTGTGGCATGAAACGGTTTTTGCTCAAGATTCCGGGCCTTCGTTCGGTATAAGGTATTCAAGGACTTTTGATGTCCGGCTTTACGGGCTTCAGAGGCCAAGATATTACTATGATACTGGCTATGATGGCTATTATCTTGGAGGCGATGAAGAGTACTTGGAAGATTATGCAGGTGTCATGGGCACTCTTCAGGTTGTTAGCGCGGACAGTGAGTATAAGGGAGTAACCAGACTGTTAAAATATTACAGGAATTATTATATAAGCATGTATGGTGAAGGTGCCGTGCTTAACTGGTATTTCCCGGCTGCTCCTTCTCTCAACGGAAGCATTGTAGTTCCTTCCAGCAAGGACATCTATGCAAAGACTACCCCGAATTATGCGCCTTATGTAGGGTTTGTAAGCGACAACAGGGAAATCAACGGTATTGTATGGTATTTCGCCAGTGCTGATTTTTCCTCAAAATCTAGTACAGTTAAGGTAAATCCTGATGTTACCGTCAAACCTAATGTATCAGAAGTTAATATAAGCATTTATAAAAACGTATTATCAGGAGATCGTTTTGTTGACGAAGCAGTATTTGAGGAAACTCTTTCTAATGATGCTGATTTCAGCAATAGAAGGGTATCATTTGATGCTTTTGTTTCGAATGATATTTACATATATGTTACAGTCCAAAGCGGAGACGTTCACCTTAAATGGGATTTCTATTTTGATGGTGAAGAATATATAGGTCAGTCTGAAAGGGAAATACCTGAACTTACTTCCGCAGACTTTACGACTCAGTTTATTCATGATGAAGCAGCATATATTTATAACTCTGGAATTCCCTACTATGATAGTTATGAAGATTCCAATAATAGCCTAACCGCAGTCTTATCCGGTAAAGTCAGCAATGACAAAGGGTATTGGAGATTTAACCACGAGTATCGTGCTGTTTTGATTTATAACGATGTCGTCGATGACGAAGGCAGGCCTAGAGAGACTGTGATTGATACAAATTACCCGGATGAATATGGCAATATAACTTTCTCCACTGAATTCATAGCAAGAGAACGCAGAACAGTTGATTATGAAATCAGAGCTTACTCAAACTCAGATGAATACGAATTAAGTGGTACAGTTGTCAATAAAGGCACATTAGTAATTCCAGCTTCGTCTGATGTACGGAGCAGGGAAGATCAGCTGAGAAAATACTACTTCCCTTATATTGAGATCAGTAAGGATGCCGTAAATACTAAGAGCATAAAATGGGGACTGGTTAAGGCGATCAGCATAGATAACGAATACTACTGGTCCGGCTATGAAGTGTCTTATGATAACTCCGTTGCTGTTTCACCTTCGTCGATAAACGTATCAGGGCTCAAGCTGTCGTATAACATATATAATTATGGCTATATGCCTTATACTCCCTATACTACGTATTCTGCGGACTTTCCCGCTGACTCAACCAGTTTTGCGACGTACACTGTGAATCAGCCTAATGGTCAACTTAACTACTTATATGTTGATTTTATGGATACAGCTACAAACATAATCTACAGGTGGAATTTCAGCGTATATGCCGTAGCCGACTATACTAAAGCCCAAATGCCTGCCAAGACAGGAAATGCTCTGAAACCTCATTTCTATTTTGAAGGCAAAGTAAACCTAGTAAACGGCAGGCCGGACTACAGCAGAGCTGAAGGAACAGTAAACTTAGATTTTGTAGGTAAAGAATATGTTTCGGGTGATGAGTATATATACTCGAAATATATTGGTAATCTTGTGAGCAGTCATGATATTCCGCTTATGCCGGTAGACGGAGAACAGGCTTCGGTTTATCATGAGACAAATGGAGATATTTTGACGTACGACGGTCATTACGACGGACACGTGCATTATGAGTCTGAGTACAGCATAGAAGGCTTAACCAGTAAGGATACAATCTTCTGGGAATTCCCCTTGAGCTCTGACCTGAACGGCAAAGCATCCGTGCCTAACTTCCGCACGTTAGATAAACAGCTTTCCACCTATGTCCCATATGTAGAGTTTAAGCACGAGGGAGTTAATGTTACCGGCATAAAGTGGGGGTTCGTCAAATCTGCGGATGAGAAGGCTACAGTAGTATATCCGTCTGGCGTAGACGATATGCGTCTGTATGTAGATTACGTTATTACAGTCATGAGTAAAGATTACACTTTCCATGAAGCCACCAAAACCTTATCGGTAGATTTCAAGCCTACAGCAGACAAATTTGCACCTGAAGATATAGACTTCAAGAGATGGCCGGAACTTGCAATACGATCTGTGTATTTTGCGTTTGAGGCTAACGGCGTAGATTACGAGTGGGATTTCAATATTAATGGCAGCGACTATAATATGCGCAGTGTAGTTAATTGGGGAGACCTTGACTCGTATCCTCCGTTAAAGCTCAAGATAGGTGAAACAAAGGCCGTAAAGCTCGTTTTCTCTGATGATATATATTACTACTACAGAGACAGCAAGTGGGACGATGCCTATCTTTCAATACACGATATTTCTATCATCAGTTCTGATGTAAGTTTGGATCTTGGTGAGCCTATCTCGCGTGAAGTTCAGGTCGGCAATTCAGAAACAGAAGAGGATAGTACCAAAGTTGAATACCATGACACTATTACGGGAATTACGGCTTCATTCAAGGGGCTTAAATCCGGCAGGACATCGGTAATTCTGACTCTCCGCAGGATCATCAACTACACTAGAAGTGGAAGCAGTTATTACTACGAGAAATACGTAACACTGCCGCGTGAAATCTGGGTACTGAATGCTGACGGTACAGATCCTGCAGATCCGAGCGCAATATCCAGCGCAAACGATAAGGACTATAACCCGTGGTACACAACGTTCGTATTTCCTAAACCAGAACCAGAACCAGAGCCCGAGCCAGAACCAGAGCCAGAACCAGAGGATAATAATTCTGCGAACAACACACCCGGCAACAACACAGGCAGTTTGCCCGGAGGAAGTACAGGCACAGTAATACCGGGCGGGCTTTCTGTAACTGCAAAGATAGTAACTCCTTCCGCGGCTTCTGCAGCTGTTGTGGAAAGCTTCAGGCAAATACTTGAGAATATCGGCGATAATACACCGGTTGTTCCGGTAGCTTCCAGCAGCTTTGATGTAGAAAATGCACCTAAGGTTGAAGAGGTTTTCTCTGCAGTCAGCAATGATCTTATGAATGCTGACACTCCTCAGATACTTGCAGCGGTTATTCCGACTATTACTGCAAACACTACAGGTTTCTATATCTTTAAGTTAGATTTGAGCCATATACCGTCAAATCAGCGCATTTTCTGGTATCCGGACTATAAGAAGCTTGGTGTTGCGGCGGCAGACGATCTCAGCCCCAAAGCAGAGGTAGGCTACAATGAGTTCATGGACAAGAACGGAAATAAGGCTACTACTGCAGGTGACGGAGATATTAGTGTTGTAACGTATCTTGCTGAAGGGACAACATATAATCCTATAGTAGCGGCGGAAGCTACACCTGAGGACGTAAGCACTATAAATAGCGGCACTTCAGGTAACGACGGCAGCGGTCCCGGAGGCGGTGGAAGCAGCGGCGGCTGTGATGCAGGCTTCTCCGTTGCAGGGCTCCTGATGCTTGCAGGAATTATGATGCTCAAGAAGAACAACGCATAATACGCGCAGTCT
>CAJOES010000014.1 GCA_905233455.1 uncultured Synergistales bacterium
ACAACAATCAGTAATTCTACTAAAGTGAATCCTTTACGTGTTTTCTTCATGTTTCTTTTTTCCTCCTTAAATGCTTATCGTTAGTGTGTTTCTTGTCTCCCTAACCTACTGCCGACCTGCGCATTAAAGAAAAAACCTGCACGTAAAATTTCACGCCTAAATCGCAATGTGATATAATTACCACGTAACAAGGCTTACGTGCAATGTTTTTTATTCTTAACGATTGGTATTATATCACGGCCTTGTTATTTTTTCGCGCATGTTCATAAATTTTCATAAACATACGAAACCCGATAACAAAACCTCCCCTATTGTATCAGAGGAGGTTTTAACTTGCTCAACATAATTTATGATGCCTGATTCTTTAGCTTGTAGACGAACGCTAAAACTTCAGCAACTCCCTTGTACAGGTCTTCAGGTATCTCTTCACCCACTTCAACATTAAGGTACAATGCCCAGGCAAGCGGCCTGTTCTCGATTACGGGAATAAGATTAGCCTCCGCAATTTCACGAATGCGTTTCGCGAGATAATCCCCGCCCTTAGCGATAACCTGAGGAGCACCCATAACGCCCCGGTCATACTGGAGCGCAACGGCAACGTGTGTAGGGTTCGTGATGACTACATCAGCCTTCGGAACGTCCGACATCATTCTCTGCCGTGCCATTTCCCGCTGTTTCTGCCGTATCTTCTGCTTGATCTGCGGGTCTCCTTCCATCTGCTTGTACTCGTCCTTTACTTCCTTCTTGCTCATTCGTATAGACTTCTCAAAGTCCCATTTCTGATACCAGTAATCAGCCGCCGCCATAACCAGAAGCATTAATGCCAGTCTCATAGCAAGTTTCCACAGCATATTCCAGAACTCAAGACTGCCGACATCTAAGGGCATCTGCATAGTCTTTGAGCTTACCGGCAGATAGTTCCTTATGGCGGTATAGATCATTACGGCAAAGATACTGGCCTTCAGCAAACCTTTCAGCAGTTCGACAACCGAGCGCATAGAGATGATTTTCTTCATGCCCGTAAAGGGATTCAGCCTGTCGAATTTCGGCCCGAAAGGCTCTCCCGTCATGGCAAACCCCACCTGCGCAATCACCGTACACGTAGAGAACAGCACGACTATTCCCCCCAGCGGAAGCCACGTCGCGAAATAGCGTTTGACTGCCTCCCATGAGACGAACGCAAACCACCCGTCCTGAAGGACAGCCTGATCCCCTATTGCACGAATCATGTAGACGATAAGCCCGCTCAATGTCCGCCACATTGCCGCACCAAGCATAGCCATTCCCAGCAGGGCAGTGATGATAGCTACTGCCGCGTTGAGATCCTTGCTCATGCACACCCGGCCCTCTTCACGGACTTTTTCGCGTTTGTGGGGCGTGGCTTCTTCCGTCCGTTCCTCTGCGAAAAACTGAAGGCGAAAATGCTTTGTGAGTATGGTGTTGGTATTATTGCTCATATTTCATATTTCCCTGCCTTTTTCTATTCAGCATAAACATGAAGTATATATTTTGCCGTAAAAGCATAAAGCCTCACAGAATACACGCGTAATCTATGCTCTTTAGTGCAGTAATCTTTCACGGTACAGCCCTCCAGAATCTCAGCACGTCTAATGCGAACTCTACCCAGCGTTCAAACTGTGTATGCACTAAATCCATAGTCAGCGGCAGGACAGCGGCAAGCACCATGAAGCCCAGCATGACTTTCACCGGCAGACCTACAACAAAGATATTCATCTGCGGTACAGTCCGTGCCAGAAAGCCCAAGCCTATATCGGACAGCACGCACGCGCAGTAGAACGGCACGACCATGCGAATCCCAAGCGTGAACATTGCCTGAAGCCATGAGCCGAGCTGAAGGTCTCCGGACGGCATCAGGTTGATCTGTCCGGGAGGGACTAGCCTGAACGTCTCAATCACTGCCTGAAGCATCACTAAATGACCGTTCCAGCGGAAATAGAACCACATAGCTACAAGATAGCTCAATTCGCCGAGTATTGATGTCTCGCTCTGTGTAGTCGGGTCCATGATCTGCGCCATAGAGAAGCCGATAATTGATCCTGTCTGTTCTCCTGCAATCCTCAAAGCGTACAGGGGCAGGGCAGAGATGAATCCCAGTGCCGCGCCTATCATCAGTTCACGGACACACAGAATGCCCAGCGCAATCACGTTCCCGAAATATATTACGGGTATGCTTTCGGCCTTGATGATACCGATTGAACATGCGGTAAGGGCTGTTGCGAATATGTATCTGAATGGCATCGGCGATAATGTTCCGGCAAATACCGGCGAACTGAACATTAACCCGATGAAGCGCAGGTGTATGAGGAGATATATTACGACTAAATTAGCAGGAAGCTCTATCCCCCGCATTTTTGCTGTTACTGTATGAAGCGTTCCAGCTGGCCGAGAATCTCACGCGTCATCACAAGCATTCTCTGGCTTATCCACGGCGACAATAATATTATGCACATGAATACGGCTAATATTTTCGGGATAAATATTAACGTCTGCTCCTGTATTGATGTTGCTGTCTGAAGTATTCCTATCAGAAGACCTACAATCATTGCGGTTAAGAGTATGGGAAGCGTTACGCTGATCATTGTCCATATTGCGCCGCTTAGTATATCGAAAAGGCTTAAATTTGTTACAGGCATGAATTATCACTCTCCCTTTTTACGGAACGTGCGTAAAGCTCTTCAGGACGCTCATAACGACAAGATTCCAGCCGTCCGCCATCACGAATAACAGTATCTTGAACGGAAGCGAAATCATCATAGGAGGAAGCATCATCATTCCCATTGCGAGCAGTACGCTTGACACAACCATATCAACAACTAGGAACGGAATATATATCACTACCCCCATCTGAAATGCCGTCTTCAGTTCGCTCAACATGAATGCAGGTATCAGCACTCTTGTCGGGACTTCGGACTGATTCGCGGGCTGTGGGGTCTCTGACATTGAGATGATCAGCGACAGTTCTTCCTGCCGTGTGTACCTGAACATGAAACTGCGCACGGGCGTAATCACGTTGTCCCATGCCTCCTGACGCGAGATATTCCCTGCAACATACGGTGCTATGCCGTTATCGTAGACCTGAGTCCAAGTAGGATACATCGTGAACATCGTGAGGAACAATGACAGCCCTGCAATGACCTGCTGAGGAGGGGACTGCTGGAGGCCGATAGCCCTCTGCACGAAGCCTACAACGATAATGATTCTGGTGAAGCTCGTCATCATGAGGAGGATTGCAGGGACGAGACTCAGCACCGTCATCAATGCCAGAACCTGAAGCGTTAATGCTACGTCGCTCGGTGAATCTGCCTGTGCTACTCCCAGCCGCAATGACGGAAGCGGGATTATTCCGGAGGTTTCCGGAGGGCGGGGAGGATTCAGTATTGCACCATATGACGTTCCGGCAAATGCCAGAAGAAACAGAACAGCAACACTAATTATCCGGAGATGCTTTGAGCCATTCATCATAACTCCACCTGCCCATTAAGCATGTACCGGCATTACCTACAGTGAAAGCAAACACGTCCGGCCCGCAGTGAACGACTAAAAATATATCCCTGGCACTCAGGCGCAGGGAAGATATTATCTCTACCGCAGGGCTTTGTGATTTGTCTTTCGGGTACAGGCTGTGCTTTCGGGAATATTTCACTGTGAGAACCGCACATACCGACATGAAGATTAATACAGCTGCTGCACGGAGTAAATATGCCGTTAATGATACGTCCGGGATTTTATGACAGCACCTTTGTTATTGCTTCTATTACCCTCTCAGGCTGGAAGGGCTTGACGATGAAATCATTTGCTCCCGCCTGTATTGCCTCAATTACCATAGGCTGCTGCCCCATTGCGGATACCATTACTACTTTGACGCTTGGGTCTAATGCCTTTATTGCTTTTACTGCATCGATACCGTTCATTTCAGGCATGGTTATATCCATTGTGATGATGTCAGGTTTATATTTCTGGAAGGCTGCGACTCCTGCCTTGCCGTTCTCTGCCTCAGCGACAACCTCGAAATCATTTTTAGTGAGAATGTCCTTTAACATCATGCGCATGAAGGCGGCATCATCGACTATTAAAACTTTTTTGCCCATTATGAAAACTCCTCCAAGTGAAAATTTATATTTGTCTGGAAAAATTTTTACTGCATTATAACACGAAACAAGCCAAAATTATTTTGATGCCCCCGCAATAACAGGAAGCGCAAAAAAAATTTCCCCTCACCACAAAGGCAAGGGGAATGTGTGTGCTTAACGTTTCCTGAAAACCATTAGCGCAAGAAGCATAACGCCGAGAGTCCCGAAGGAATTACAGCCTCCGCCGCCGCTGCTTCCTGAAGTTCCTCCGCCCGTGTTGCCAGTATTGCCGGTGTTGCCGATGCCTTCTTCCGACTCGTTGCCTGCTGTGCCTTCCGTTCCGGCTGTGCCGTCTCCTGTTTCGCTGTTACCGCCTGCCTCGCCAGAACCTTCACCTGTTCCGTCATTTTCTCCGCTTGAACCTTCTTCGGAATTATCACCTGTTCCGTAGCCCGTCTCTTCGCTGGAAGCCGTTATCGTTATCGTTAATTCTTGCGTGTCTGAATCTGTCGTAAGGTTTACTTCGTTCTCTGTGAAAGTATTCACCGCCTTGACTATAAATTTGAAGTCTCCTGCCTCTTCAGGAATACCGCTTATTATTCCTGTGCTCTTGTCCAGACTCAAACCGCCCGGAAGGTCTCCGCTTACCTTTTCCCACGTAAGGCCGGATATGTCGTTGCTGTATACGTCCGCCTTAAGTTCATAGCTGTAATTCTCTCCCTCTACGCCGTCATTAGGAGATGTTGTAGTTATTTGAGGAACTGCGGGATAAATAGTAAGGTCAAAATAACTACTGTCATAGTATTCTTCTTCGTAATAGTAATCATCAACTTCAATAATAACTTTCATATGATAAACGCCTGCTTGTGTGGGTGTACCGTAAAAACGGCAGTGGCTTACATAGTAGTCTTCATACAGACCAGGAGGCATATGATAAGTAGATGTATCGAAGGCAGTCCAGAAGACATGATTTGGATTAAAATATTCAATGTTAGAAGCCTCCATATAGACCGGAGTTTTTACAGCGTCCGGAACATTAGGCCCGTAAGTTCTGCCTACGTAACAGTTTCGTACGTCAATAGTATCAATAGATACAGCCCAAGCACCAGACGTTAACGCCAACATCAACGCCAAAGCCAACGCAAAAATTTTCTTCATGATTATTTATTCCTTTCTTCAGTAATGAATTGTTCCTTGCATTTTGTGATGCACTAATTCGCGCCTGAATCTTTTTATGTGTATATGTTTATGGAGGTCTTAAAGTGTTTGGGTTAATTGTGTATCTGGAGTCCTGACAAAATGAAGCGGTCGTGTCGTGTCGTGTCGTGTCGTGTCGTGTCAATTATGACGGCCAAAATCATTTTGTCAAGCCCCCTTTTGCGTAAAATTCATAATGAAATTTTTTGTTATTATACTTTATTATCACTGACAGCGCATAAATTTTGGCAAAAAAAATTCCTCCCCGTCTGCAAGGGAGGTTATTTCTTCACGTGATTATGATGCCGCCCTTGCCGCTCCTCCCGGCACAATGTCAGTGATACGCACCCCGAAATTCTCATCGATTACGACAACTTCACCGTGTGCAATAAGTTTCCCGTTCACGAGAATATCTACGGGTTCACCTGCCATCTTGTCGAGTTCCACCACAGCACCCGCAGTGAGCGCAAGAATCTCTGATACGCTCTTCCGTGCCTTGCCCAGCTCAACCGTAACACGCACGGGAATATCCGCAATAAGGTCTATCGGGCTTGGTGCTCCTCCTGCACTGCCTCCGCCCAAAGGCTGAAATGCTGCGGGCCTCACGTCTACTGCCGGGCCTGCATTCTGTCTTCCTCCCATAATTCCCCCACCTCCCATATTATTAGTATTCGATGCCTGAGCGGGAGGCTGCCTGCCTGCAATGGCATCACGCATTGCTCCGGAAACGTCAAGAGCGTTGGCCAGAGTCATGCACGTCCATATCCTGAACGGCTTTAACCCGTCAATCGTTACGCTTACCGGGCTTATCCATAATTTGCTGTCCGAAGGCTCTACTGCTATTGCTATCCAGTTATCCTCCGAAAGTGCTGACGTAGTGTTCTCCGGCATGAGCCTTCTGTTGCCCATAAGCGCGCTAAGACTCGTGAAGGCCGATCCTACTACCTGACTCAAACCTTCCTGCGCGGCGTTCCAGTATAGATCGCTGGGTTCTGGAATATCCGAACCTCCTCCGCCCATCATGAGATCTGCAAGGGTCAATGCTCCCTTCTGGTCAACCACCATAGACAGCGGCTTATCGTCAAACCCTCCGAAAGTGCACGAGAATATAAACGGCAGTTCGGAGAAATCTGCGGTGAATTCTTCCTGAGTCTTTATCTCCGTCTGGCCTACGCTGGTTGTAACGTTCTTTCCTGCAAGCATATTGATTACGCTGTTTTCAGAGTTCGCAAACGTGTCCGCAACTTTAGCGAGCTGTTCTGAATCATCAGCAGAAATTTCATCAGAATCTCCGAAATCTCCTCCTCCTGCAAGAAGTGCGTTTATCTCATCAGGACTCAATAAATCGTCCGGCATATCTATTTTTTCTCTCCTTTCCTGTCTTCATTCTCTATCGTCGGAATATCCTGCGAAAGTACTTTCGTGAGTTCAACCGCCATATGTCCGTTCAATGTGCCGGGACGTGCCTTGAAGCGTATCTGATTTCCCACACGTACATCAATGTGAGAGTCTTTCAGCTCGTCAAGTTTGATGACATCTCCGGGCTGAAGCGCATAAACATCTGCAAGCGATAATACAGTGTGCCCAAGCTCCATAGCCATCGGCATTTTTACCTGCATCATTGAGTTGTTCAGCCACTGCTTGATCTCGTCGTCTGCTTTATGGCTGGTTGAAGCAAACCACTGCTGTGATGACAGCCTGTCCATAATCGGCTCAATCAGGAAGTACGGGAAGCACAAGCTCACCATGCCTTCAATGTCTGATACCCTGAGTTTCATGATTACGACAAGAACCATATCACTTGGCGAGCATATCTGCACAAAGAACGGGTTGCTTTCCATGCTCTCAAACCTGAAGCGGACATCTACAACGGTGCTCCAGCTGTCTTCAAGCAGTTCAAGTATCCTCATTATGACACGTTCAATTACTGTCTTTTCTATGTCGGTGAGTTCCCTGACATTGCCGGAGAATGTTCCGCGTCCTCCGAGCATCCTGTCAATTATAGTGAAGACTAACGCGGGGTTTATCTCCATAAGCATTGAGCCTTCAAACGGGTGCATTTCGATTAATCCTATAACCGTAGGCTGAACCATATAGTTCACGAACTCCTCATATGCTAGCTGCTCAACCGACGCGATTTCGGCAGATACGATTGAACGTATAAGGCTGGAAAGTACCGTAGTCATCTGGCGTGCAAAGGATTCATGAATCATCTGTATTGCGCGCAGCTGATCCTTGCTGAACTTGTCCGGCCGCTTGAAGTCGTATACTTTCAGTTTTCCGTACTCGTCAGCCTTGTCGGTGATCGTGCTGATGTCTGCTCCGCTGGATATGGACTTCAGCAGGTCATCAATAGCATTCTGTGATAGTACATCAGGCATAGTTCAATCCGCCTTACTGGATAATCATGCTCTCAAACAGAACGTTCACTATCGGGGCTTCCCCGCCCACATCCGGCAGCATACGGTTCAATGAGCGTTTTATGTCCCCTGCGAACTGCAACGCACCTTCCGCGCTCATGAGATCCTCATATACCCTGTCCTTCATGAGCATGAATATCTCACTGCGTATTCTGTTCATCCAGCCAGGAGTCTGAACCAGTGCCGAAGCTCCGTCCTTCTCGACGAGTTCAAGCGCAAGAGAGCAGTCCAATACATGACGGCCTGACCCGGCAAGATTGCTGGTGAACTGCCCGATGGGTACAACAGGCCCGGGATTCTTGATGACCCTGCCCTGCCCGATCTCGTTCGTGTCTTTGGGTGCCATTGTGCGGCCAAGTATCAAGCCGCCTCCAAAGCCTGCACCGAACATTACGAGCCCTACTATTGCGAAGATTAATATACGTTTCATAGATTTCCCTTATCCTCCCTGCGGTAAAATCTAAAATATTGCCGGGATACCTGCGTCTTTGCACAGTTCGTTAGCGGATATTCTGTCAAAAATTTTATGGCGTTTTACTGCTACGTTAATACCTTTGCCGTTAGTGTAAATAGTATGTTTTCTTCCCTCACGCTTAAAGAAAAAACCATTCTTCTCAAAATATCTGATAATATCTCTGCGATTAACTGACATGCGCAAGCAAAGCCTCTTTTTCAAGCGGTATATTCAAGGTTTCCACAATTAGAGGGAACTGCGGAATTTCCATGTCATCCTCATAATAAGCAAGTGCCATTTCACGTGCGGCATCAATTAACATTTCGCGGCAGTCGTCAAGGTCATCCCCCTCTGTTATGACTCCAGGCCACTCTAAAAGTCTGCCCATATATCCATGTTCTAATTTCCTATAAGATGCTGTGAACTGCATAATTCAATCTCTCCTTAACGTTTAGGATACTGCGACAAAAACACGATCTCTACCCTTCTGTTGAGTGCTTTATGTTCGCTCGTGTCATTCGGGACTATAGGCTGTGCAGAACTGTAACCCACCGCCTGAAGTTTAGTCGGATCAAACCTGCCTTCATGCTCCAGATACGACGCAACAGCAGCTGCCCGCATTGCACTCAAGCCCCAGTTGTCCCGGTATATCCCGCCTCTGAGCACTCCCGAATCCGTATGACCCTCAACAGCAACCGCAGGAACATGATTCCGCACAAGTTCAGCAATCTTATAGAGTGCCCTCTGTGCCTCCTGCCGTATCTCAGCCTGTCCGGGCAGGAACAGGAACTGATCGCTGATAGAGACTGCAACACCGCGCTGATTGATGGATACCTGAATATCACGCGTAAGGTTCTCGGAGCGCAAAAAGCTGTTCAGGGTATACGCAACATGACGCGTATCAAGCTCTACCCTCTCGCTTGCACCGGGACTCGTCCCGACTTCACCGCTTCTGTTGGGATCCTGGGATTCTTCCGTAGTTACTCCGCCCCTCAGCACACCTAAGGATCCACGTAATGACAATAACGCCTTCTGAAATTTCTGGGAGTCTATCGAGGACATAGCAAAAAGCAGTATGAAGAAGCACAATATCAGCGTAACCATGTCCCCGTATGTGCCCATATAGAACGGTGCTGAAAGTCCGGGTTCTTCCGGTTTCTTCTGTCTCGCCATAATATTTACTCCTGATTGAAGGCTTCACGCATTGCAGGAGGCATGTATACCTTCAGCTTCTCTTCAACTATTCTCGGGTTCTCTCCTGCCTGTATCGCTAATATTCCTTCCACCATAAGCTCCATTGCCTTGACTTCCTGCGCAGAACGTGCCGCGAGTTTTTTGCTGACAGGAGAACCGAACATGTTAGCCATCATTGAGCCGTACATCGTAGTGATAAGTGCAACCGCCATGCCGGGCCCAAGTGCGTTAACGTCCTGAAGGTTACCCAGCATTGCTATTAGTCCTATAAGCGTTCCTATCATTCCGAATGACGGCGCAAATTCCGTAAGGTTGTCGAACACTGCCTTGTTTGCGCTGTGCCTGTCCTCAAATACTCCGATCTCAGTATCAAGTATTGCACGGACGAGTTCAGGGTCAGTGCCGTCAACTACAAGCTGTATTGCCTTGCGCATAAAGTCGCTCTCTACCTCTGCAACATCAGCTTCAAGCGACAAAAGACCTTCACGCCTTGCCTTCTCCGCAAAGCTCACTATCATCTGAACCATTCCTACAAGGTCAGGCTCATGCGAAACAAATACATTCTTCATACATCCCCCGATTGCCTTCAGCCTGTCTGAAGGGTTGGAGATTATCGTTGCTCCTATTGCTCCGCCTATCGTGATCATCAGTGAAGGGACATCAACATATGCCCCGAAGTTGCCTCCGGAAGCCATTGACGCAAGAACGAGTATCCATGTCGCGAGAAATCCTATCAGACTTGTTAAATCCAAAATCTATTCACCTCTGCAGTTTTATTCCTTTGATTCATCTGCGGTGTTTGCTATTATGCACGTATAACCTGCCGCTTTCCTGAAGGCCATTATCTTTTTGTACACGTCTCTAACCTTTTCTTTTACTACATATCTATGACCGTTCAGCAGACGCAATACAGTATCAGGTGTTACGTCAATAGTTTCTATCATGTCGGAATTAAGCAGAAATGCTTCGCCGTTTAAGCGATGTACTTCAATCATTATGTATTAACGCCAGCCCTTCCGGTTTGAATTTTTGTGTCTGGGAATATATTATACGATTTTGACCGCAAAAAGCGATAAAATAAACGAACTAAAAATTTTTACCGGAGGTGTACCTTAAGGAATGCCGGACGATATTGGAACACTATATAATCAAATAGATTTTCTCGTCAGCGGCGGGGCACTGGAAAGCCTGACAGATTTTCTCAGCAACAAAGGCATTAAGGCACTCGTAACAGAAGCAGGAGAACCGGGAAAACTCAGCGTGATTGATGCGGCAGGAATTGTCCCTACAGCACTGACACTCAATGATACAGTAACGGGACTGTTCAGCCGGGGAGTACCGAAAGAGTCATGCGAGCTGGAATATTCCGCAGAAGCTGAAGGTTATTCCGGGGCAGTGAGGATACGCGGTGCGCAGTGGGCAGTATATATACTCCTGCAAAACAGTATCGACAGTCCCAAGGCCTTTATTGAGGAGCTGAAACCGTATGCAGGACTGCTCAGGCTGTGGCAGACATTCAAGAACATATCAGCTACAGAGAAAAAATTATCACGTCTTTCATATATGATTCTGGCGACAAAGAACACGTTAGCCTCAATCTTTGAGCCTATGCCCTTACAGTATTTCGCATCATTCCTCGCTGACGTGCTGCAGGAAAGCCTTTTCCCGAAATCCATAGCCATACTCAGGGACGAAGGGGACTATCTTACGGTCTTTAACGGCCAGGCTGACAGCATACCGGAGCGCACCGGGATATATTCATCACAGATACTTCCTCCCGCGCCGGTCATCACGCGCAAGGGGTCGCCGTGTGAGGTAGTTCTGCCGGTGGCTGAAGGGGACTGCAGGCTGTTCTGCCTGATTCACTGGGACGAAATGCCCGATGACCAGACAATGAATTTTCTTGAGCTTCTCGGAAATCTTGCCGTCCGTGCAATAGCGATCAATAACCTTCGCGCACAGTCCCAAAAAGCAGAAGCAAACATATCTTCCGAAGAATTTACGGTGCTTTCACTCTCTAACGTCCTGAAAATTTTACGCGGTGCAGAAAGCAGGGAACAATTCTTCTCGCTTCTCGTTGATATATTCATGGAACAGAGCAGAATGAACAACTGCTTTCTTGCAGTATGGAACTCCGGGCGCAAGGGTTACAGCATAGCCATGCACAGGACAGGACACTACAAGGCAAACACAGATACAACACTGCTTCCGTCATCTTCCGGTGCTGTCAATGCCTCAAAGGTCAGCGAATCACATTATGACCTGTCTGCGGCTTCTCCGGATTCAGTGTTCAGGTCATGGGGCTTGGCCGGGTGTCCGTGGAAAGAGACGCTGAAATCATCTGCGGCAAAATACATTTTCCCCGTCTGTGATGATTCTTCACTCGTTGGGCTTATAGCTGTAGGTGCGGGCAAGGAAGGACGGACAGTGCTTGACCGTTCACAGCTTGCTTCATTGCAGTTAATTGCACAGTTCGCGGCTTATGAGTTCAGAAGGTTTGAATAGAATGTGATATGAAGTTTCTGAAGACAGGTTTTACCAGAGAAGATTTACTGCGCATAGATGAAAAGGATCTGCCCGTGCTTGCAGAGGAGGTACGGGCAGTTATTGTAGACACCGTAAAGCGCAACGGCGGTCATTTAGGCTCATCACTTGGAGCTGTTGAGCTTACTATAGCAATGCTCCGGAAGTTTGACCCGTTCAATGACAGGATAATATTTGATGTCGGGCATCAGTCATATCCCTACAAGATTCTGACGGACAGGTTTGACCGCTTCCAGACATTGCGGCAGAAGGACGGCATATCGGGTTTCCCACGGCGCAATGAGAGTCCTGCAGACCACTTCAACACAGGCCACAGCAGCACATCAATATCTGCGGCACTGGGTTACGCTAAGGCACGGGATCTGCTGCACGAGAAACGGCACGTTATAGCGTTCATTGGTGATGCGGCACTAATCAACGGGCTTGCGTTTGAGGCGTTGAATTACGTGCAGGAGACTGATACGCGGCTCATAATCATACTGAACGACAACAGGCACTCAATCAGCAACAGGATCGGAGGATTCTCCACCATGCTTGCGAGGCTCTCGGCGAACACTCTTTACCGCAGGACTAAGAATGCCATAAAGAGACGTGCAGGAGTGGGATTCATCAAAGCACTTGAAGGGGTAAGGGATCACGTGAAGAATTTGGTGAAGCCATCACACGCGAATATGTTTGATGATATAGGCATAAATTACTGGGGTCCTTTCGACGGGCACAACATAAAGAACGCTGAAGAAGTCTTAGAGCTGGCCAAGAATTATTACCGCCCCGTTCTGCTTCACTTCAACACCGTAAAAGGAAAAGGACTGCCGGAAGCAGAAGCAGATCCTACGAAATACCATCAGGTTGCGCCTGTGGGTGAGGCAAAAGCACGTACATGGAGCGAGGCAGCTTCGGAGATTGCGGAGGAACTTGCACGGAAAGACGAGCGCATTGTGTGTTTCACGGCGGCAATGGCTACGGGGGTAAAGCTGGAGAGATTCGCAAAAGATTTCCCGCACAGGTTCTTTGATGTCGGCATTGCTGAAAGTCATATGCTCACGATGGCGGCAGGGCTTGCGGCAGGAGGTATGCGTCCGTGGGTGTTCATATATTCGACGTTCTTACAGCGCGCAATGGATCAGCTGATGCACGATATAGCACTGCAGAATCTTCCCGTTGTAATCATGGTGGACAGGGCAGGGCTTGCAGGTTCTGACGGTGATACGCACCAGGGATTGCTTGACGTTTCATGGGGCAGGGCAGTCCCTAACCTTGAGATATACGCGCCGTGCGATGAATCCTCCCTGAGAGATGCAATGATACGAGCCTCACAGCATGACGGGCCGACGCTGATACGCTATCCGAGAGGGCATATACCTTCCGGAACAATAAGCCCTGAAGTGTCCGGTGCAGTGGTGAAGATTCATGACGGCAGTAAATGGGCGTTGCTGGGGAATGGCGCGAGCGTTCAGACTATGCTTGACACTAGGGAGCTTGCAGAACGTGAGGGTGCTGACGTTCCGGCAGTGTATGACGTTCGGAGGGTCAAGCCTCTGGATATGTCCGTGCTTGACGGGATATTGAGACGCTATGAGACTGTTGCTGTGCTTGAGGAAAATTACGCGGCCGGGGGACTTGGCGAGGCTGTCGGCGCGGTGATTGCGGAAGGTGATTACGATACAGGGCTAATGCGCTTCGGAGTGCCTGATGTCTGCGTGAAACATGCAACACAAACAGAACAGCGGGAAATGTACGGACTGACTCCGGAGAATATCATCGCACGCTACAAAACACATGAAGCACAAAGAACGGCTCGATAAACTGTTACCGGAGCTTGGCCTCACCGAAACGCGCAACAAGGCACAGGCACTGATCATGGCGGGCAAAGTCCGGGTAAACGGTCAGGTCATCACGAAAGCAGGTGCAATGTACGAACACGACGCAAATATTACGCTCGATGAAGTATCACGGTGGGCAGGACGGGGCGCGCTGAAACTCCTCCGTGCGTTTGAGGCTTTCGGGATTAAGGCTGACGGGAAGGTCTGTGCGGACTTCGGCGCATCAACCGGAGGCTTCACGGATGTGCTGCTGTCGCGGGGAGCAAGGAGAGTCTACGCGATTGATGTCGGCTACGGACAGCTCATATGGAGGCTGGCTAGTGATGAGCGTGTCATCGTGATGGACAGGACTAACGCAAGGTATCTGACCCGTGATGACTTCCCGGAGAAGATAGAGCTTGCAGTGTGCGATGTCTCGTTCATATCGCTGAAACTGATTCTGCCCGTGATTGATGCCGTCAGTGATGAGGCCGTAGTGCTCATAAAGCCGCAGTTTGAGGCAGGCAGGGACAGGGTGTTGCACGGAATTGTACGCGATAAGGCTGTGCATGTGTCGGTGCTTGAGGACATGCTGAAGTTCATACGTGAGGAAACCGGGTTTGTTCCTGCAGGGCTGACGCATTCGCCGGTAAAGGGAACTGAAGGCAACACGGAATTTTTGTGCTGTCTTATGCGTGACGGACAGGGAAAAGATTTGGATATTGCGGAAATAGTGAACAAAGCACATGAAAATCTATAGGAGGTAATACAAGTTCGATGGCAATTACACGCGAAAGAGTAAAAAGAAAGGTGAAAAAATTATTGTCTCATGCCGGTGATGAAGGCTTTGATTTAATCATTGAGCCGGAAAAGACAACGGGGGATTTTATCCTTGAGCTTCTGAAGTACAGGGAATTATTTTTCTTTCTGGCATGGCGTGATATTCTCGTGCGCTACAAACAGACGATCATAGGCATTGCGTGGGGTGTTATCCGTCCCTTGCTGAGTATGATAATATTCACGGTAATATTCGGGCGTGTGGCCAAGCTCCCCAGCGAGGGCAGCGTGCCTTATCCGATAATGGTATTCTCTGCGCTGCTTCCATGGCAGTACTTCGCCAGTGCTATGCAGGCAAGTGCAGATTCTCTGATTAGAGCACAATCAATGATAAGCAAAATATATTTTCCGAGATTGATTCTGCCTACTTCAGCCGTATTGGTTAGTGCTGTAGATTTCGTAATTTCTTTCGTACTGCTGTGCATATTAATGGTAGTTTACGTGTTTACCCCGTCATTGATGATGCTGCTTCTTCCGGTGTTCTTTATCCCGGCAACCTTGACCGCGCTCGGAGTGGGCTATTGGTTCAGTGCTACAGGAGTGCGTTACAGGGACTTCAAACACATAATGCCGTTCATTGTACAGTTTGGTATGTATGTATCTCCTGTAGGCTTCTCAAGCTCAGTCATCCCGGAGAGATGGAGACTCATATACAGCCTTAATCCTATGGTGGGTGTTATTGACGGCTTCAGGTGGTGCATTCAGGGGACTTCTGTATCTCTCTATCTTCCGGGCTTTATCATATCAATAATAACCTCACTGGTAATTTTCCTGTACGGCCTTAGATATTTCCAGAGCACCGAGAGGCTTTTTGCTGATTACATTTAGGAGAAGAAAAACATGCTTGCATTGAAGACAGAGAATTTAGGCAAAAGATACACGCTTCACCATCAGAGGCATTACCGTATATATGACATGTTAGGGGACTGGGTAGCACGTGCAAAACGCAGGATCAGGCATCCATTCATAGAGAGATCCAAGCCTAAAGATGAGGAAGAATTTTGGGCACTGCGGAATCTCTCTATAGATGTTGAGCAGGGTGAACGTGTCGCATTCGTCGGGCACAACGGGGCAGGAAAATCCACGCTCCTAAAGCTCCTCAGCCGCATAACTGCACCGACTGAAGGAAGAATAGGACTCAAGGGCAGGGTAGCGAGTCTGCTTGAAGTGGGTACAGGGTTTCATCCTGATCTTACGGGACGGGAAAATATATATCTCAATGCCGCAATACTGGGCATGAAGTCATGGGAGATACGGAAGAATTTTGATGCCATTGTAGATTTTGCTGAGGTTGAGCAGTTCCTTGACACGCCGATAAAACGCTACTCAAGCGGAATGTCTGTACGCCTTGCATTTGCCATAGCCGCGCATCTCAATTCGGAAATACTTATTGTTGATGAGGTTCTTGCTGTCGGTGATATGGAGTTCCAGAAAAAATGTATGGGCAAGATGGACGAGATCAGCCACAAAGAAGGCAGGACGATTCTTTTCGTGAGTCATAACATGGGTGCAGTGTTGCAGCTCTGCAACAGGGTGATATGCCTCGAAAAAGGAAATATGATCATGGACACCCGCAATGTAGTTGAAGGCGTACAGCAGTATATGGCCTCAACCCAGAAAGGGACAAACGATGCTGAATGGAACAATCCCGGCGACCAATACGAGAATGAATACTTCAAGCCGCTAAGGATAGGGTTATACGGTTCTGACGGCAATATCAAGCTGGCTTCAGTAAAACATGATGATGATCTTTATGTTGAGATTGAAGGCATAGTGAAGAAACCTACCCCTAAATTATGCGTGGGTTATGCTCTCTATACGCTTGAAGGCACAAGGCTTTACTGGACGTACCAAAATGATCAGGTCAACAGCCCTGATGAAGTGCCCATGCTTGAAGGCCATGTACGCCTTAGATCCCGCATTCCCCTTGAAGTGCTGAACTTAGGTGAGAAGAGGGTAGAGCTTGAAGTGCAGATTTACCGCGATAACTGGCTTGTAGGGCCGGGACAGAACAAAGCACCTTCCGTATCTTTCAGGATGGAAGGGCCTGTAACACCTTCACCGTACAACGTTCTGCAAAGAGGCGGGGCAATGGCAATAAATGCCGGCTGGACACTGAAAGGAGAATAACACAAGATGAAGAAAGCACTGATCACAGGAATAACAGGACAGGACGGGGCTTATCTGACCTCGTTTCTGCTGAAGAAAGGCTATGAAGTTCACGGACTGAAGCGCAGAAGCTCAATATTCAACACAGCCAGAATAGATGAGTTCTACAAGGATCTGCACGAAAAGGGACATAAATTTTTCCTGCATTACGGGGATATGACGGACTCATCAAACCTAATACGCATGGTTCAGGACATACAGCCGGACGAAATATATAATCTGGCCGCACAGAGTCATGTAAGCGTATCGTTTGAGACTCCGGAATACACTGCGGATTCTGACGGACTCGGAACTCTGCGAATCCTTGAAGCAATAAGATTATTGGGGCTGGAGAAACGCACGAAATTCTATCAGGCATCAACGAGCGAGCTTTACGGGAAAGTTCAGGAGACACCGCAGAAGGAAACTACGCCGTTCTACCCCAGAAGCCCATATGCGGCGGCGAAACTTTATGCTTACTGGATCACGGTGAATTACCGCGAAGCCTACAACATGTTTGCGTGCAACGGCATACTGTTCAACCATGAGTCAGAACTCAGGGGAGAAACTTTCGTAACGCGCAAGATAACCAGAGCAGCGGCAAGAATAGCACTGGGACTTCAGGAAAAAACATATCTGGGGAATCTGAACTCAAAACGCGACTGGGGACACTCTGAGGATTACGTTAAAGCTATGTGGATGATACTCCAGCAGGACAAGCCGGAAGATTTCGTCATTGCTACAGGCGAGACTCATTCGGTGAGGGAATTTGCGGAGATGGCTTTTGCTGAAGCCGGAATGAATATAGAGTGGCATGGCGAAGGCATAAATGAGAAGGGAATAGACACTAACACGGGAAAAACTGTAATTGAAGTTGATCCGAGATATTTCCGCCCCACTGAAGTTGATTTGCTGCTTGGAGATCCCTCAAAAGCTGAAAGAGTTTTAGGCTGGAAGAGAAAAGTAACTTTTCCGGAACTGGTTAAACGTATGGTGAAATATGACCTTGAATTATTCAAGAAAGATATTCTGATACGTGATGCAGGATATAAAGTAACAAGCGCACTTGAAGAAGCATAAAAAGCAAAAAGCGGGGAAGAGCATAATTACTCCTCCTCGCTTTCTGGTATTATTTCTCCCCTGAATTCACCCTTACGGCACAAGCTCTTGATATGGCAGTATCTGCACGTATCGGCTTTGTATTCCGGCATAAACTCTCCCGATTTCAGGATATTCACGGCGCATTTCATCGCGTATTCTCCTTCCTCTTTCCTGTCGGCAATATAATTGAAGAACTTTTTTGACTGGTAAGGCGCAAACATGCCCGCAGAATCTCCCTCAAAGCTCCCGGAAATTCTCCCGTCCTCAAGACCGAGAATGTACACGCCCGACAGCCTGCACTTTTTGTTCAGCCCGAACAGTGCCGCATATACAGACAACTGCAAACCGTGCGTGAATTTTTCGAGTCCGTCATAATTCCAGCCGTAAGACTTTATGTTCATGGGCTTTTCCGAGTTCTCCCCGATGCCCTCCTTGTAGTCCGCAATGAACGCAACATCCTCGCCATCATCACTGCTCAATATGTCTATCCTGTCGCACTGGCCGAGAAACGCAACGCCGTCAATATCTGCCTTCAGGTGCGCTTCTTCCTCCAGCAGAATATTTCTGTACGCATAGCCCTCACCGTGCAGGGCATCAATGACTCCCGCCTGAACTCCTGCAAGCCTCTCAGCCCTGAAGGTCAAGCCATCAAGTTTGCGCTTCAGCCGGAAATCCCGCACCAGCCGACGAAAGCCCGCATAATCCCCGCCTTCATCTGCCTCACACAGTTTGCGCCACTCATCTTCCGCTATGTGCATGAAGAATTTTCCCGACCCTGAAGCATTCATGTCCTCCCGGAATCTCAGCCATACGCACTGCCAGTATCTGTGCATCATGTTTCCCCACTCAACCGGAGAGACAATATCAGAATCCTGCTCATACAGCTTGGCCTGCCGTTTTTGCCACCATAAGAACGGGCACGAAAGCAGATCATGAATATCACTTGCACCGACAGCTAAAGCCTTCCTTGAGACTGCCGGGACACTGCGCACGGTTACGCCTTCCGGGTCATTCTGCGGGAACGTAAAACCGTCCTCACCGAGAAATATATTTATCCCCGCAGGAGTTACGGTCGTGATGTTCCAGCCGGTGAAATCCTCGCGTACCCTCTGCATGAACGGGGACTCGCTGACAGGCCGTCCTTCCGTGTCGAGTTCGGGACGCATTATGACTGTGAGATTTTCGCCCGTCTGTATGAGCCGCCTGAACAGTGCCTCTTTCTGCAACGCCTTTTCCGTACCCGTCGGGAGATGCGCGCCGTTATCGTCGAGCTTCCTGCGTTCCTCATTGCCCAGAAGCGGTGATGCTGTTATGTTGCCCGACCATGATTTTTGCGTTACGTCCGTCATTATCCATACGGGGAAGAATGCTAGAACCGGAGGCTGTCCCGTGAAGATTCTCACGGCGTTAGAGACCTGAACAGGCGCACGGGTATTTGTCTTTGCACACCAGCTTTCGAGGAATTCATACGCTTCATCATTCTGCAGCCTCTCATCCTGTACCGGCCCTATGTCCGGCAGCAGCTCATCAAGCGCAACATGTTTCTTTCCTGCAGTATCTATTGCGCTCGCTATAGTCCTTATGCTCTCGTCAAGTTCCGGGTAATTCGTGCTCTCCGTGTAACGGTCAAGCCATAAGCCTTTTGCCGTCAGGAATCCGTAAAATGCCTCCATGATTCTTGCCGGTGTACTGCGCCGGGTCATAGCCTCCGTGAATGTCCGTATTGACCGTATAGCCAGCAATGCCGCCGTGAATGTATCATCGTCTGATTCATGTTCCGCCAGATATTCTTCCCATGACTTTATACCGCTAATCCCTGCCCTGTAAGCGCGCATAACCGGAAACTTCACGCCCGCAAAACATGTCTGGGTCAGCAGCATTGCAGTATCATACGCGGGAAAATTCCGTGTCTGAAGATGGCGGACAGACGATAATATTTTTCCCGGCAGTGTCTGGCTGATTGGGATTCCGTCCATGAAATCATAAGGTATCATGTAACGCTTGAAGGCCTCCGCAAAAGATTCTTCACGTCCCTGCGGAATCATCACAGCTACAGAATCAAAGCCCGGAAAATCCCCTGCATACTGCCATTCGCCCGCTGACCATAACGCTAAAGTTCTTGCTGTGCTTTCAGGCTCTAATTCAGGCTCATACACCGGAAGCTCTATGATATTCCCTGAAGATTTCTCTGCGGGAATGATCATGCTGAACTGTGATGCGGCATCATGAAAGTCCGGCATTTCCGTTTCAGGCTTTATGATGATGACTTCCCTGCACCTGTCGCGCAATGCCTGCACGAGCTCAAACTGTCCGTGATTGAACGACATGAACCCCGCAAGAACTGTAACGTAATCTTTTCCCCACTGCAGAACCTCACGCATAACATCACGTGCGGCTGTGTATATCTGTGCGCTGTCCATGAGGTTATACCTGCCTAGATATGCCAGATAGCGAGAATACACTTCAGGCAATAGGAATTCTGACGGGTTGTCGCTGCCGGGATTGGATTCGAGCTTGTCGGGAGGTACGGCTTCATTGAGCATCTCCCTGATGTCCCGCGAAAGTATGTCGGGGAATCCTGAACGGTTCAGCCCGGGCCAAGAAGCAGCCTTACCGGAATATTCACGCAGAACTTCACGCAGTATCGTACGCAGTATCAGCATGTGGTCAGGCGGTGAAAGTACCCTGCGCCCTTCAAGCCCTCCTGCGCGGCAAATATCCTCATATATGTCCTGCCATGTCCACAAATTGCGGGAAGAGTAATGTTCAGGCCAGTAATTTTTGTCCTTGCGTGAGGGGACGACAAAACGAAGTTCAGAGCCGGAAAATGCCTGCGTTATCTCACGGATTATTGCGGAGAGTTCAGAGCCTCTGCCGTAGCTTCTAGTCGTAAGTGCCATGCTGTGATTTCTCTATAATGTCAATGAACTGGGACATTAATCTGAAGTCGTCCTGCCGTAATTTCTTTCCTGCCTTGAACTTTTTCCAGTCCTCGAAAAGATTTCTCTTGCGCAGAAAATTAACGTGAGCCATATACAGAGCATCACGCCATAATTCGCTCAGTGATTTTGTATCTGCCATAACAATAATTCCTCCGTTTAGCTGAGAATAGAATTATTATACGATACGCAAAACTATTAATCCCTGTTGTAGCAGTAATCTTCCAGTTCAGATACTATAGCGTCAGCTTCGGCTTCAGTTATAAGCTCGTGCCATATACCTACATTTTTTACAGACACGTCAGGATTAAAGTATTTACGTTTCATAACATGATCTTCAAGGTTCAGGCCGATAAAGTCTGCTATCTTCTTTAGAGAATCTTCATAATGATAAACTAAATCCTCAAACTTCAGAAGCAAAACGTCAGGATCATTCATTATATCCGCCCTGTTGCGCCTGGATGCCCTGTGCATCTCTATATATTTGCTGGTATCATGGCTTTTAGCAAATTCTTTTCCTATGCTGTAATTTATCTGTATGAGATCTGCATAGTTGTCGCGCGGGTCTCTGTCTACAACTATCATCTTTGCTTTACGGAAAAAATTCAGCTCATTCCTGAAGTTTATTGAGGAAACAGCCTGATCAAGCACGATATGTGAAGCATTATTATGCAAGGCAAGCGGGGTAAATATATCATCTATATATTTTCTGGCACTTTCAAGGAATTCATGTTCATTAACGCTTGTAAAATATGATTTTTCTTCGGAAGGGAAACAGAACCTATATAAATGCAGCTTGTTTAGTATCTTATTGACAATGCGCCTGAAAAGCCATTTGGTTTTATCCATTCTGAAATCAAACATCCACCAGTTATTATAGTACTCAAAGCTGACAAGCGAAGCAATAAAATCTTTTGTGGCATGTTCAAAATTTTCTCCAAAAAAACTTTTATAGCTTAAACCCATTGTGAATCTGCTGTTTATCTGATTCAGAAAAGACATGTATTTTATGAAGTCCTTAGCGGCAATATCAAAAGAACCAGTTACAGCAACAGCATAATACAAATAAATTAAACCGTAAGGATCTTTGATCGCCCTGAATTCTACCTCGGGGGTATAACAGCTCTTGAACTCTCGAAGAATATCTACTACAGCACTAGAACCTGACCAGCCATAACCTGCAACGCAAACATAATCATGGGATGGTCGATGGTCGATGGTCGATTTTACACTTTTATTCATTTTATATCAATACCCTATACCCTAAACTATATATTTGAAAGAAAATAACTGCCGGATAAATTTTACTATCCGACAGTCGTAAGTTATTCCGTTTTGATTTGTTCTTCCGGTTCTTCATACGGCGCAAAAGTTACTTCAACATCCCCCATTGATGCGAACTCCTCAGCACCTGCGTCAATGTGCCCCAAGTGCTGACGCTGGAATCTCTGTCCGTTCTGCTTGTAGAGTATTGCGAGGTTATGACGGGGAGGCCAGTATATTATGTCTCCCACCTTGTAGTTGTTCGCTGAAAGTCTGCCGGTGGGAAGCGTGTACGGAAGCCCGCAGGCCATCTGCCAGCCGTAAATATTGCGCATCTTGAAGGTTAGCGGCAGGTGATCATACAGTGCCCGTGATGCTGGGTTCTCTTCAAGCGTTGCGTAAAAGTTCTTCCCTGCAATGGCTACGATAATCTTCAAAAAGCGATGGAGAAAATCAAAAATATAAAGATGCCGCAAGTTGATTTATCAAAAATGACAACATCACAGCCCATTCCGCATGAACCGGACTTCCATGCGTTGATTACCGGCACGAAAATATCAAGTATAGCGGGTATCTCGTCAACGCCTTCATCATCAATCGTGAGCGCAAGAACGTCCATAATTTCTTCCTGTGTTTCATAGCCGTCAAGTATGGACTGCACTATATCACGCAGGTATATTCCCTTATCTTCACACACAGGAGTGTTTGCAGGTGCGCGGCTCCAGTCAATACGCTCAATAACTCTTTCTTCCATAATGATTACTGCCTCCGAATATAAAATTAATCCCGCAAGACCCCGGAGAGCCCTGCGGGATAATTCACATTATACAGCTAAATGCAAGCCCTACAGCCTTGAAGCTATAGCCTTGATGAACTCCTTGCTGTCTACTACATGAGGAACGACACCCTCGCAAAGAGCCGTTAAATCCTTCGTCATGACTCCGCCCTCGATCGTGTCAATAGTTGCCTTCTCGAGCCTGTTCGCAAAGTCTACAAGGTCGTTGTTGCCGTCAAGCTCTCCGCGCTTCCTGAATGCCCCGCTCCATGCAAAGATCGTAGCTACAGGGTTCGTTGAAGTCATCTTGCCCTCATCGCGGTATCTGTAGTAGTGCTTCGTTACCGTTCCGTGCGCAGCTTCATACTCAAAGTTGCCATCCGGCGAGACAAGTACGCTGGTCATCATTGCGAGTGAGCCGAATGCAGTCGATACCATATCGCTCATAACGTCGCCGTCATAGTTCTTGCAGGCCCAGATGAATCCGCCCTCTGAACGCATAACACGTGCAACAGCGTCATCAATCAGCGTGTAGAAATACGTAATTCCTGCCGCATCAAACTTGGCCTTGTATTCCGTCTCAAAAATCTCCTGGAAGAGAAGTTTGAATGTCTGGTCATACTGCTTCGAGATAGTATCTTTCGTAGCAAACCAGATAGGCTGTTTCGTTGAGAGCGCATACTCAAAGCATGAACGTGCAAAGGACTTGATTGAAGTATCCTTGTTGTACATTGCCTGAAGAACGCCGGGGCACTCATAGTCATAAACTGTCTCGCGGAATGATGCGCCGTTCTTGCCGGTGAAGACTAATTCTGCCTTGCCGGGTTCGGGCACTCTGTATTCGGTTCCCCTGTATACGTCGCCATAAGCATGACGTGCAATGGTGATGGGCTTCTTCCAGTTCTTTACGACAGGCTTAATGCAGCTGGTGAGGATCGGTGCGCGGAAGACCGTGCCGTCAAGCACTGCCCTTATTGTGCCGTTGGGGCTCTTCCACATCTCATGAAGATTGTATTCTTCTACGCGCTGTTTGTTGGGGGTAATGGTTGCGCACTTTACGCCGACATGATGCTTCTTGATGGCTTCGGCGGCTTCCCACGTGATTTTGTCGCGTGTCTCGTCCCTCTTGGGCAGGCCAAGATCGTAATATTCCATGTTCAATTCAACGAACGGTGAAAGCAGGTCATCTTTGATTATCTGCCACAGTACGCGGGTCATTTCGTCGCCGTCCATCTCAACGATGGGGTTTGCCATTTTGATTTTGCTCATGGTGAAAATAAAATCTCCCTTCAGAAAATTTTGTGATGTATCAGTTGAAAACCCTCCAGCCGGTTAAAGCCGGAGGGATGTTACAGCGCAAATGTTTATCTCTTCTTATCGCGGTTGAAGTTGATCAGGCAGCCCGCCTTCACTATGTCGCGCTCATTGCCGGTCATGTCCTGAATGTACAGTTCTGCTTCCGACACTTTGCCGCCCTTGATGACGTATGCTTTGATGCTTCCGAGTTCGTTCTTGTCGAGTGCGGTTCTGATGCCGGGGACGTATACATAGTCGCCGACCTCAAAATCAGGCTCGCCCTTGAGATGGAACGGGATCATTCCCCAGTTCATGCAGTTCGAACGGTAACGCTTCGTGGCATATTCCTGCGTGATGTTCGCGAGTGCGCCAAGAACGCGCTGACATGATGCCGCCTGTTCACGTGCAGAACCGTCGCCGGGTTTGTTGGCGTAAATCGTTGATCCTATCTCTATAGCCTTCAGGTCAACGCCTTCCTGTCCCGGAATTGCTTTTATTGCCGCATAGACTTCTGCAAGCTCGCCCTTCGTGGGGTCTTCTCCCTTGAGCCTTGCCTTCTCGATCACCTGAACAGCCTTTGCCCTTCCGACGTATTCAGGATCTCTGCGGGATAATGTGAACTCCGCGAGTCCCAGCGGGTTAGACCTGAATGAAGATGTTTCGCCTGACGGTATAAGCTCATCGGTTGTCGTAACTTCATCGAGAATCTTCGACACCACGCGCAGCAAGATATTCTCTGCAAGTGCTTCCTGCTCCGGCCAGTCTTTGATGTTCGGGCCGAAACGTATCGGTTCATCAAGTTCTGCCTTGCCGTATCCCCAGTATACGCGGGACTTGTATGCTTTGTCGTCGTAATGGTATGCAGGAACGTCGCCCCAGCAGTCGAGCTCTTCTGCGCTGGTGAGTTTGCCGCCGTTTGCCGCTGTTGCCGCGATTGAACGTGCGTCCATGAGTGCAACTGCCGCCATCTGTCCGTTGCCGGGCTTTGAGCCTTCACGGTTCGGGAAGTTCCTTGTTGTGTGGCGGATTGAGAGCGCGTTATTGGCCGGTGTGTCTCCTGCGCCGAAGCATGGTCCGCAGAATGCCGTGCGGATGATTGCGCCTGCGTCCATGAGGTCAGCCAGCAAGCCTTTGCGGTCAAGGTCGATGAATACGGGCTGTGATGACGGGTAAACGCTGAGGTAGAACTCGCCGACTCCGCATGTCTTGCCCTTGAGCGCGTGAGCTGCTTCTACAACGTTGGTGTAGTTGCCTCCTGCACAGCCTCCGATGACTCCCTGCTGAACCATCAGTTTTCCGTCCGAAGTAATCTTGTCGAGAAGCGTGAAGTGTGCGCGTCCCTCTGCAACTTTCTCTGCGGCCTTCTCTGTCTCTGCAAGAATGTCTTTCAGGTTCGCATAAAGTTCCGTGATTTCATATGCGTTTGACGGATGGAAGGGAAGTGCAATCATGGGCTTTACTGCTGAAAGGTCAATCTCGACACAGCCGTCATAATATGCGACATCTGCCGGGTTAAGCTCCTTGTAGTCCTGTGCCCTGCCGTGCTCGGCCAGATATGCTTTAGTATCGTCGTCCGTCCTCCACACAGAAGAAAGGCATGTAGTTTCAGTGGTCATTACGTCAACGCCGTTGCGGTAATCTGTAGTCATTGATGCAACGCCCGGCCCGACGAACTCCATAACCTTATTCTTCACGTAGCCCTTCTTGAAGACTGCTTTTACGATTGCGAGTGCTATATCATGAGGCCCTACGAACGGTGCAGGTTTGCCCTTGAGATATATCGCTACAACGCCGGGATATGCTACGTCGTATGTGTCCTGCAGAAGCTGTTTGACGAGTTCTCCGCCGCCCTCACCGATAGCCATTGTTCCGAGCGCGCCGTAACGCGTGTGCGAGTCCGAGCCGAGAATCATTTTTCCGCAGCCCGCAAACATTTCGCGCATGAACTGATGAATTACCGCGATATGAGGAGGTACATAGATACCCCCATACTTTTTGGCCGAGCTGAGTCCGAAATAATGATCGTCGTCATTGATCGTCCCGCCGACAGCACACAGTGAGTTATGGCAGTTCGTGAGCACGTACGGAAGCGGGAACTTCTTCATGCCGGAAGCGCGTGCAGTCTGGATTATGCCGACAAACGTAATATCATGTGATGCCATTGCGTCAAACTTGATGCGAAGATGATCCATGTTGTCCGCAGTGTTATGGGATTTCATGATACCGTAAGCAATCGTGCCTTTCTTTGCTTCAGCCTTGTCATATTTCCCTGCGGCCTGACTCTCCGGGATTATGTCGCTCCCTTTGACGAGATAAACGCCTTCATCATACAGTTTTATCATGCAAGGTATACCCCCTCAGTAAATTTTTTTGATGGTAAAGAATGAGTGTGTGAAAAATTTTGAATGAATGTAAAGGAATTATAACACGCAGATATTAATTCAAATCTAAGCGTATTTCAGTAATAACATTGCGCGGGCTTCATGGACTTTTTCTGCCGGAAACCCGCAGGAGTTTGCTATAATGTTTCTAGCCTTTCATCTTACTGACAGCATAAGAAACTTTTCAACTACATTTTCAACTACAAAAACATAACGTAAAGCTGTGCAGATACTAAATTAAACGCGTGCCATCATCATAATACGCTTCACGAATTCCGACATGCTCACACCTACAGCTCCCGCAGCTTTAGGCACAAGACTCGTAGCCGTCATTCCCGGAGCAGTATTCACTTCAAGGATATAGACGCTTCCGTCAGGTTTCAGCCTGAAGTCCGCCCTGCTGTAAGCTCTGCACTCTAACGCCTCATGAGCCATCACGGCATAACGCGATACTTTAGCGCGAATGTCATCAGGAATCTGTGCGGGCACGATATATTCAGTTGCTCCCTTAGTGTATTTGTTGGTGTAGTCATAGAACCCGTGATGCGGAACGATCTCGATCACCGGCAATGCTTCAGCGCGTCCGGCATTCTCCCACACCGCGCAGGTGAGTTCCCGGCCGTCAATGTACTCTTCCGCCATGACTCCGCCGTAATAGCTGGAACGTGCAGACTTCTCCGCCTCAGCGAGATTCTCCGGAGTCAGCCCGCGAATGATGGTTATTCCGACAGTACTGCCGCCGGAACAGGGTTTTACGACAACATCACGGCCAAGACGCGATAATATTTCGCCGAACTCCGCAGGCAGTAACATTCCTTCAGGTATGGGTATACCTGCCTCGCGGAAGACAGCACAAGCCTTCCACTTATCCATAGCGAGCGCACTGGCTTTAGGGTCTGATCCCGTGTAGGGAATGCCTAACGCATCAAGTTCTGCCTGCAGCTTTCCGCCTTCTCCCCAGTCTCCGTGCATGGCGATGAACGCGCCGTCATAGCCTTTGACCCTGCCGACTTCAGACAGCGAATGAAGGTCAAGAGTCTCCGCCTGGATTCCTGCCTCATTGAGGGCATCACACACAGCCTTTCCGCTGCGCAAAGACACTTCACGCTCTCTTCCGTCTCCTCCGCACAATACTGCAATCATACAAATCACCTCTGAAAAAACATTGCATGTTAAAATCTTTCATGAAAATCTGCGTAATTATAGAGGAGATATAAATCATGTACAAAAACAAAAAATTTCTTGTCCTTGCAGGTCTCGTTACAGCCATTATTGCTGTCTTCGCGGCAAGCGTTGAGATGGGAAGCAGGGACAGCTTCGGCACGGAAAGGCACACGAAATACACGCTGTATATCGGCCTGAATGACGGCGATACGGGGATACAGAAGCATACTACGGCACAGGCACGGGATATGCTGAACGATATTGCGGTCAAATACATTGACGGCTATACGGTGTATGAGGCTGACGGGTACTGGAAGGAGGACGGAAGCACATTCAATGAACATACGCTAGTTTGCGTGATGATTGATGTTCCGGAACAGTCGGTGAAAAGTATCATGAACGAGACGCTAAAGGCATTGAACCAGCACAGTATTTTGCTGGAAATAAGCGAGATAAAAAATACGTTCTATTCAGGAGAATAAAAAAAACAGGGGCAGAAAAAATCCTGTCCCTGCAATAAAAATCATTCACTCTCTCAATCTCCGCCAAAATTTATACCCGATAATGCGGTGAACTACCCCAGCTTATAGAAGCGGGAGCTTCCTAATTCTTCGAGGACTGCGCTATATCCTTCTGGCTGTAGTCGTCTTACACCCTCTCCAAAGGCGTTACTTCCCGTAGAGTATGCAGAAAGTGTAGTTTTTGTAGTCTGCACTATATCTCAATATCCGAGATTTTATCACAAACAATATAATAATTTAGCGCAATTCATCTCGCTGCCTATAGAGGTGGGAGATTTCTTGCGCGTTTGGTTAATCAGGCTAACGAGCCTGCTGACTTCTGACTCGTCGAAATACTGCGCCATTCTCTGAACATACCCGGTGAAAAGCTCCGCAGTTTTCGGCAGGACTCCCCTTTCCGGCCTGCATGTGTGTATATGCCGCAAAGTCTTTCCCATCTCTGAAGCATGGCGGGACAAATTCCACTGCTGGAAGTTGAGCAGGGATGACACAGCCCGCGCATTAGGCATCTCGTAGCGTATGCCGTATCTGCCCTTGTACTGCACTGCATCATATGATATTAGCGTGGGCACGCCGCAGATCAGTGCTGCCTTTGAGTGCTCAAGTTCGGTTTGAATGCCGTCAAGCCTCGTCCCTGCAGGTGAGAGCTGCAATATCATATCGTTGTCCATGCGGTAAATAGAAACTCCTCCGCTTTCTCCCATGAGTGCGGCATTTTCTCCGGAAATATCCCTAATGCCCTGCGCTGAATCGTCCTTAGCTGATGCCTCAACATTTAATATCTGTGAGAATCCCGTAACGTCAAGTATCTCGGTGATTTCAGGCGAGACATTCCGCAGCGTTAAAGGTGCATTGCTTTTCTTTTGCAGGGACAGAAGAGCACGGAGTCCGGCACTGGAAATATATTGCAGGTCTGCGCAGTCCAACACTATCAACGCTTCAGGCTTCTCATTGCGGGCCGATAAAATGAAATTGCTGAAGTCCTGTGCGTTAGTGGAGTCTATACGGCCCTCCGGAACAATTATTGTCTGCCCTTTAGCAAACGACACATTAATATTTTATTTTCCCATAATCCTTTACCCCAAATTCTTTTTGATGGCGAGAATGTTTTTGCCGTCCTTGTATTCATAGTTTACAGCATCCATACTCTTTTTGACCAGATATATACCCAGCCCGCCAATCTCCCTGTCTTCAGCACTGAGCGTAACGTCAGGATCATCCTTAGCGAGCGGGTCATACGGCACGCCCCTGTCAATGAACGTAATCACTACTGACAGCGGGTTCTCTTGAATCTCTACCCTTACCGTTGCGTTTCCCGTCTCCGGATTGTAGGCATAATGCGCAATGTTCACGAACAGTTCCTCCACTGCAACATCAAGCTGCATCTGCGTCTTGGGCGGGCAGTCATGAACTTCAAGCTGTTCATCAACGAACGCAAGAACTTCATCAAGGTTATTCACGTCAGCTTCAATAGTAAGTTCCTTCACGAAATCAGCACCTCCGAAATATCTCAGGCAGAGCATAGTAATATCATCAAACTGGGGCGCGTCCCCGGTGAACGCATCAACCTCACTCTTCATTGAGGCTAGAATCTCCTCTGAAGAATCGTTCTTTGTACGGTCAAGGGCTTCAAGCATTCTGTCAGTGCCGTAAAGCTCTTCATCAGAGTTTGTTGCTTCTGCTACGCCGTCAGTGTACAGATACAGATTATCGCCGGGATTGAGCGTAAATTCATGCTCGTTGAATCTCATTCCCTCCATTGCTGCGACTGCGGGACTGTTCCTGGCCTTGAGGAGCTCGTACTTTCCGCCTGACCTCCTGATTGCCGGGTATTCATGTCCTGCATTCGAGGCGGTAACTTTGCCTGTAGAGACTTCCAGAATCCCAAGCCACACAGTAACGAACAGATCCGCTTCATTGCCCTCGCATAACTGCCTGTTCACGTCATGGAGTATCGCTGAAGGGCTGCCTCCCATCTGCGCGCGGTTCTTGATGAGCGTCTTCGCAATCACCATGAACAATGCTGCCGGGACTCCTTTTCCCGACACATCAGCCATAACCAGTGCTAAATGGTCATCATCAATCATGAAGAAATCATAGAAATCTCCCCCGACTTCTTTTGCCGGTGTCATTGTCGCGTAAATATCGAACTCTTTGCGGTCCGGGAAAGGCGGGAATATTCTCGGAAGCATATCGGCCTGAATCTGCGTAGCCAGGTTAAGCTCTGTGCTGATGCGTTCCTTCTCTGCCGTAACTGACTCAAGGTTATTCACGTACTCTTTCAGTGAGGCGGCCATATCGTTGAAGCTCCGTGCAAGGTCTCCTACCTCGTCATTGTCGCGTACTTCTGCCCTGTAGTCCAAATCTCCCGAGCTTATTTCCCTTACATCGCGGCCAAGCGCAAGAATGGGGTACGTAAGCCTTGCAGAAAACCTCCGCGCTGTGAACACGACAAGCATAATGATCAAGACGAATGCGGCCACAAATAATAATATTGCGTATATCACCGTCCTGTTGACTGAACGAACCGGAGCAAGTATGACTCTTTCGGGAATGCGCACACAGAACTTCCAGCCCGTGCCGGTTATGGGCTTATAGGCGTAATATATTCTCTTGTCCGTGCGTGATACTCCGGTTTTCCCGGCAAGTATGTCTTCGGCTATATTATTCGTGATGTCATGATTGCGGTATATGCTTTCCGTGTCCTGCCCGGGAGCTATGATGTTCCCTGCCCTGTCAACTAGGAATGCGTATGCGTCAGTCCCTAAGTCTATATCTACTATTTCGCGGTATAGATCCGTAATCAGTATATCCATGCAGACAGCTCCGGCAAAATTCCCTTCAGCGTCATAGAACGGCGCGCTGCATGTTATAGTGAGTCCCATGTTGTAGTTATCCGGGTATACGTCCGTGAAAAATACTTTGTTTGAACTCTCTGCTGTCTTGTACCATTCAGACTCAAAAAAGTTATAGTAGCTTTCCTTTCCGTCCTGCGGTATAGCGTTATGGGAGTTCTTATCATACGCGAGCATTACTCCTGTCTTTGTCCCTGCATATATGGACGTGAAAATATCTCCGTTCGTCTTCATGACCGGAGACCATACATCCTCAAGACTGCCGAGAAGTTTTATCTCGTTCATGAGCCCGTTAATGTCGGTGCTTGGATCAGTTAAAACTCTCTGCATGGCGTAAATTCCTTTGTTTTCCATTCTTGGCGGCAGGACTTCATGCGCGGTATATGCTTCAGGGTGTGAATACAGCCCGTGAATGTAGTCCGCAAAATTCTGTACATAGCTGGTGTACTGCCTAAGCTCTGCCTCTGCAAGGTCTGCTTTGTTGTCTGCTATGTTCGACAGGCTTTGTTCCATCTGGTGAGTCAGTGCCGATTCACTGTCCGATTGTATGCGTATCATGCTGAAGATACCTGCTGAACTGGTCAGTATCAATGCGGCAATAGATATAGCGAGAACCATCCGCTGAATCCTCTGCCTTATGGGTTTTCGTTTCATTATGTGTCCTCCTAAACTACAACGTGAATTTCATTTGTGCCTTCATGGAAGCTGAATGATGCCCGCAACGCCCTGTGCTTTATGATTTGCAGGCTCATTATGTCTATTTCGTCCTCGTCCTTTTCGACCCTTAAGGGGTTATACTTTCTGCCGTCATATTTAAGCCTTGATGATATTGCGTCCCCGAATTGAAGCGAGATATTGATTTTTGCGTCAGGAATAGCCTTGAATATCCGTATAGATAACTCTTCAATACAGCTTTGAATCTCGTATATTCGTTTAGGCTTTATTTCGAGGTCAATAGCAGAAAACGCTATCATTTGGTTTGCGTCTTCAAAGCTCTCTGTCCCTGCTTCAAGCGTCAGAACCGCATCATATTCGTATCTGCACCATCCCGGCACGACAGGCTCAACGTACAGCAATGACGAGAAGAGGATATTCACGGGCACGCCGATGAACAGCCCCGTCAGGAAATATGCGCAGGACACCGATACGTTTCCGCAGAGTGCAGACAGTACGGCAAGGAGAACGGTATAGCGTCCGTAATCCCGCAATGACTTGAAGCGGATTCTGCCTGACCTGTCCGCAATGTGCCACGCAAAGAACATTCCCAGCCCTGTAACGGCTATGCAGAAGCATTCATACATCACAGCACTTACCGGAAGATTCATTGCGAACGACGACAGCACGCACCCCGCGATACAGCCTGTTGCGCCGTAAAGCCCGAAGAACAGCCCAAGAGTGAACGGAAGAAAGTTTTTGATCCCGGCATACGAAGGCAGCACTCCTGTCATCTGCACGGGAATATCCATCAGGACATAAGCAAGTGCAGAGAGACATACGAGCGTGAATTTTCTGCGCAAACTAATCTTCTGCATGAAACATTCTCCTCAATGCACCAAAAAATTTCGGCTCAGTCATCATTATCCCCAGAACAATAGCTATGCCTCCTGCAGCTTTCAGCGGCGTGATTATCTCCGGCTCAGTCCCGATGAAGGCGGCAATAATAGGAGAGACTGCCATAGTCATCAGGATTTCTGTAGAGAATATCAGCGCGGCATTAACCGGGCTGGTGTATCTCTGCGCATATACCTGAACTATGCCGTAAAGCCCGCGTATGAAGAAACTGACATATATAACGCTTCCCCAGAATTCTGGATTTGACGGGAGGGACAATGATACGCCGTACAGAACTGACTCGCCGATCCAGAAGAATAATGCGAAAAGAAAACAGAAGAACATTTGACCCATTGCGATAATTGAAGGGTTTGATGATGAAGAGTAAACACCTATGCTGACGATATAGAACGCAAATGCAACGTTTGAGACGGATATATATAATGCGCTGATGCTGAAAAGTTCAGAGGGATTTGCTCCGCTGATGGCAAACAATCCAAGTATTACCGAGATAAAGCCGTATAAAGTGCCTCTGTCCGGAATCTGCCTGTAAAGCAGGAACATAACAGCAGATACGAACACGAAATTTGTTGACAGCAAAGCATTCGTCAGGGTAGATCCTGCTTCGGCCACTCCAAGAAGCAGGAATATGTTGAATACTACAAGTTCAGCAGAGAGAATTATGCTTTGTATTACCTGTTTCACGTCGAGCCTGAATAGTTCGCCGAAGAAAAATACAAGAGTCATGCCAAAACCTAAAAGGTTAGTGATGCAGAGAAATGCGAAGTGAGAGACTGAATCAGGTATCCAGATCAGAAAAACATACTGAATTGATGCAAAAAATGTAATGAAAAACAGTGAGATATTAGCTTCAAGCCTGTTCATATGGTTATGCCTCGCGCAATATAAATTTCTCGATAAGAAATGCAGGTTTGTAGTGATTTTTCGCCGCCCTCAGACTTTCCGAACCAACGTCTTCCTCAAAGTTTATGTATTTGTACCCTTCACAGCAGAGCCGGGCCAGTTCATGCCGCAAGAACGGGTATATGTTCGGTATATTGTGATTGCAGTTCTCGTTGATGTCGTTGAAGTATTCATCTGACAGCTTCGCTCCGTAAGCATAGCCCTTGATTTTGCCGTCAATCTTTACGGTGATTCCCGACAGCCCCAGCACCGCGAAATTATCCAGAGCAATTTGTATTCCATCATCTTCATTCATGACCTGAGCAGCAGCTTCTGCATCGTGAGTGCCGGAAAGTTTTGCTTCAAGCCATTCACGCTGAAATTCTCTCACTGCGTCAATGTCTGCCGGAGTAATCCTGGCTGCCTCATACCTGCCCTCATAGTCCCGCAAAAATCTCTGATAGTCCCGGCGTTTGTATGCGAGTTCTGCACCGGCAAAAGTGCTCATGCTGTTTACAGTGTAGATATATTCTGCGTAATCCCTCCTGTATTCAGCCGTGAACTGTCCCGGAAACATTGAGCACACAATATCCTTTGCCCCGGCAGTCAGTGTCTCGAACCTGACTTTTGCGCCGTGTTCATGAGCATCATCTATGACATTCCTTACTGCCTGGCTGACTGCGAAAAGATTATGGCGGTCTCCGTGAGGGAAGAGATATACGCGCTCTGTGTCCGTGCATTTCAGTGAACGCAGGGTGTAGAGAAAGCCGTCATGCTCGCAGAACATATCGCCGTACTTACTGCGGAGACAAAAAGAGGACACAAAAGAATGCTGGCAGGATCCTTCGCCGTATCTGTACGTGTAGGAATCTATAAGCCCTTTCATGTCCTGTGTGATGTTCCTGAAGTCAAGCATAACTCTCAATGTTCATATTACCTCCAAGAAATTATTTGCGTTATTATACGATACCTTGAATTATGCCATTACGGGAGCAGGAAAAATCCCCCTGCCGTCATGACAAGGGGATTTGTGTTTTAGTGTTGAATGATTACCTGTGAGACCTGCGCAATAATGTTACTGCGAATATAAGCCCTAAGAGTCCGAGTCCTGCATTACAGCCGCCGCCTCCGCCTGTACCTGACGGTCTCGCCTGTATTGGTGCTGTTCTGACTGGTATCATTGCCTGTGTTGCCGTTAGTACCGTTAGCGTTATTGCCTGTATTATTATTGCGGCCGGTGTCATTATTGCCGGATGTACCGCCGTCATCATAGCCATAATCGTCATCATAAGTATCATCAGCAGAACCATCATTTATAACAACAGTGAATGATTTTGCTGCTGTACCGCTACAGAAAACTTACAAAAAGTTATAAAATAACTCTTATGTTCCCTTCCTTGTTCATCGCGTCCGCTTTTGCTGATAAAACTTGCTATTCACGTTTGATATAACGCTCCGAAGGCTTTAATTCCCGGCTAGCGTACCGGTACATATACAGATTCACGCTTGATTCTCGCATTTGAATCTTGTCGCGAATCCTACACTATGAATACTTGAAACATAAAAGCTATTTTACTTAATTTATATGAGCCTTCCTTCTTAGGTACTCCCGATAACGTTGGTCTGTTGGTGTTTAGTCCCTTAAACGTAAGGCCAGCGGGAAGCGTACCTGAATATGTCCATGTGTACGGCTCAGTACCGTTAGAGGCAACTATTGAGCTTGAATATGCCGTGTCAAGTGTGCCGCTGTCGAAATCTTCTAATATAACAGGGTCTTGTACGCTAGGATTTTTAGTGATTGTTACTGTAAATGCTTTTGATAAAGTTGAGTTATCCCAAAACGTGCACATGACCGTAAAGTCATATACGCCTGCTTTTGTAGGTGTTCCGCTAAGTTCTGCGTATGCTCCCAGTAAGTAACCAGAAGGGACAAGCTTCAGACCGGGAGGAAGTGTCCCGCTTACAACTTCCCATTTAGATTCATTGAACTTGCAGTATACGTCTTGAGTACTGCGATAGCTTATACCTACCTGTCCGTCAGGGAAATCACCCTCCAGAGCACCAACTCTTTGTGCTATTGGAATCATTGCATAAGCATAGCCTGCAGGTATCGCGGACAAGACAAGCACAGAAAATATTAATGCGCATAAAAATTTCCTCATGAAAATTCCTCCTTATGCCTATTGACATTTCAGCAATTATACGTTAAGGGGGGTGGGTATCTGTCAAGGAGCAAAAAAATATCCCTCCCTGAAAGTCCAGAGAGGGAATTTGTATGTGTTACGGAAAAATATTTACTTCTTTTTCTGCCACTCGCAAAGAAGACCTGTAGCAACGAACATAGAACTCCAAGTACCTGCGATCATTCCTACGAGCATTGCATAGCTGAAAGCCATTAACACCGGTCCGCCCCATACGCACAGGGCAATAACCGGGAACAGTGTAGTTAGTGTTGTGTTGATCGTTCTGGCTAATGTCTGGTTGAGGGATTTGTTGATCAGCTTTATGATGCCGTCCTTTGAGAGCGTCCCCCAGTTCTCGCGGACACGGTCAAGAATTATGATCGTGTTGTTGAGGGAATAGCCCACTATCGTAAGTATTGCCGCAATGAACGACGACGAAATTTCCATCTGCGCAACGCTGAAGAACCCCAGCGCAATAATGACATCATGCACCAGAGGAACGACGCTCACGACCGCAAAACGGAACTGGAAGCGCAGTGTAATGTATACCAGTATCGCGACAAGGGCAATGGATACGCCGATAACTGCCTGCCGCCGGAGTTCACCGCCAACTACAGGCCCGACCTTCTCGAAGCCGGTAACTTTCACGTCAGAATATTTCGCCTGCAGTGCCTTCACGACGGATTCACGGCTCTCTTCAGTGTCCTCGTTGGTGCGTATGATTATTCCCTTCTCGCCGAAGTTCTGTATCATGGCCTCACGCGCAACAACACCGGAAATCACCGAGCGTACTTCAACTATGTCCGGCCTGTCCTCAAACTCAGCCTGAATGACATTGCCGCCCGTAAAATCTATTCCTAGATTCAGGCCGCGGGTCATGAGCAGGAATATGCTTGCGATAACAAGTACAAGGCTGATACATAATGCGAGTCTGCGATGGCTCATGAAGTCTATGTTGAGGTTAAATTTGCTCATCTCTTCTTCACCTCCGCTTTCCCTAAGAACAACTGAAGGATTACGCGGGTAACTACGACGTTAGCGAACACGCTCGCAACAAGACCTACGGAAAGGGTTACGCCGAAGCCCCTGACTGAGCCTGAACCGAAATAGAACAGCACCAGTGCCGCAATGAGTGTCGTAATGTTGCTGTCGAGAATGGTAACAAGTGCCTTCCTGAAGCCCGAATCCAATGCCGCCGCCGGAGTCTTTCCTGCGTCGCGTTCCTCCCTGATGCGTTCATAGATGAGAACGTTTCCGTCTACTGCCATTCCCAGCGTGAGAATTATTCCTGCAATGCCCGGAAGTGTCAGTGTTGCGTTGAATGCGATCAAGCCCGCGAAAATCAGCAGTATAGTAACGATGAGTGCAAAATCTGCCGCGAGTCCCCTGAACTGATAGTACAGAAGCATGAACACTAACACCATGCCTGCGCCGAAGAGTCCTGCTTCAAGCCCCTGACGCACGGAGTCAGCACCCAGACTAGGCCCTACCGAACGGTTCTCTGCTATCTCTACTGCAACGGGCAAAGCTCCTGCCTTGAGCATTATCGCAAGCCTTCCCGCCTCATCAGCCGTGAAACGTCCGGTGATCTGTGCGCGTCCTCCTGCAATCCTGTCCTGAACTACCGGTGCAGAGATTACGACATTATCCAGAACTATAGCTAACTGCTTGCCGATGAGTCTTGCTGTAGCTTCCTCGAAGAGCCTTGCGCCCTCCGAATTGAACTCAAGCGATACGCCCATACGGCCAAGACTGTCCGGCTGTACTTCTGCATTCACGAGGTCTTTTCCCGAAAGCAGTACCGGGCCTAACAGGTAATATCTTCCTGCTTCTTCTGCCGGTGCTACAACTGAGCCGGGATTTGCGGCTATGCGTGCAATGAGGTCTGCGCTGGCATTGGCGAGCTGTGCAACTGCCTGATTCCAGCGTTCCTGTGCATTCACGAACTGTATATCGCTGTCGTAATTGCTCCTGATTGGTGCAGGAGGAGGTGTTGCCCCTGTGCTGTCTATGACCTCTCGGAAGTCCATCTGTGCGGTTCTTCCGATGAGTTCAAGCGCGGCGGCGGGATCCTGTATGCCAGGAAGGTCTACTATGATTCTGTCAGTCCCGGACTTCTGGATTATGGGTTCAGCAACTCCGTACTGATCTATACGGTTGCGCAGGACTGCAAGAAGCCTGTCTATGCTGTCATCACGCAGAGGGTTTTCCGGAGTATCTTTTGCCTGAAGAACTATGTGTGCACCGCCCTTAAGGTCAAGGCCAAGATTCAGGCTGTCGAAGTTGAACCAGCAATAGACACCTGCGGCAATGACTACGATTAGCACGACCCAGAGACGAATTTTATCGGCACGGTTCATTAAGATGCTGCCTCCTGGGGCTTGCCTGCCTGTTTGGTCTGCACGGCTGATTTGAGTATGCGCACTCTTACGCCTTCAGCAAGCTCTATCTGGAACGAATCCTCGCGCACTTCACGGACTGTGCCGAAGAAGCCTCCGACTGTTATGATCTGGTCTCCCCTCGTGATGCTGTCGATCATGTTCTTCTGCTGTTTGTCGCGTTTCCTCTGGGGACGAATGATGAAGAAATAGAAGATTAGTACAAATATCGCTAAAGGGAAAAGCATACCCATTATGCCGCCCTGCTGTGCCGCTGCCCCTGCTTCTGCCGAGCCTCCTGCACCGCCTGAACCTGCCGGAGCACTTCCCCCGCACGGCGATACCGCTGTTGTTGTTTCTGCCATATTGAAAAACTTACCTCCGCAAAATTATTTTTTATGCCAGGCTACTGCCTCAATCTCCACGCCGACTCCTTTGGGCAGGTCTTTTACTGCCACGAAAGAACGTGCGGGAGCTTCTTTGGGAAAATAGCCCGCATAAATTCCGTTAATCTCCGCAAAGTTTCCTATGTCCGCCGCAAATACCGTAGTCTTCACCACGTCAGCAAGCGAATATCCTGCCGCCTCAAGAATAGCCTTCAGGTTATCCAGAGACTGTTTTGCCTGTGATGATATATCGCCGGGTACATTGCCGGTCTTAGGGTCAACCGGTATCTGCCCTGATACATAGAGGAAATCTCCTGCCTGCATTGCCTGTGAGTAAGGTCCGATTGCCGCAGGAGCATTTTCTGTGGAGATTACGCGCTTCACCTGTTCCTGTTCGAGGATTGAATCGGGATCTACGAATGCCATAGCTCTTACTTCCACATAGGTGAATATCTCTTCAGCCCGGCATATTTCGCCGTGTCTCCGAGTTCTTCCTCAATCCTAAGAAGCTGGTTGTACTTCGCGATTCTGTCGGTGCGTGCAACGCTTCCGGTCTTGATCTGTCCTGCCCTTGTTGCAACAGAAAGATCCGCAATGAACGTGTCCGCAGTTTCTCCGGAACGGTGGGAGACTACTGCCGCATATCCTGCCTCGCCCGCCATACGGATAACCTGTAACGTCTCTGTTACTGTTCCGATCTGGTTGAGCTTCACGAGTACTGCGTTAGCGACTCCCTGAGAGATACCGCGCTCAAGTATCTTGGGGTTCGTAACGAACAGGTCATCACCTACAAGCTGAATCTTCTTGCCGAGTGCTGCTGTAAGTGCTGCCCAGCCTTCCCAGTCATCCTCTGCACAGCCGTCCTCAATGGAGATTACCGGGTAATTAGCTACGAGATCCTCATAGAGTTTCACCAGCTCTGCCGACGTGTATTCTGCACCGCCGCTCTTGGTGAATACGTACTTGTTCTTTTCTGTGTTGAAGAACTCTGATGACGCAACGTCAAGCGCAAAGCTGACATCATCGCCGGGCTTGTATCCTGCCTTGTTGACTGCCTCCATGAGAAGGTCAAGTGCCTCGCGGTTGTCCTTAAGGTCAGGGGCAAATCCGCCTTCATCGCCAACGCCGGTTGAATACTTGCGGGCCTTTACGCAGCTCTTGAGTGCGTGATAGACCTCTGCGCCCATTCTGAGAGCCTCGCGGAAGCTGGGTGCATTGTGCGGGACGATCATGAACTCCTGAAAGTCCACGGTTGAGTCTGCGTGTGCACCGCCGTTGATGACGTTCATCATGGGTGTGGGAAGGAGTCCGCCGCCGATACCGCCGAGCCACTGATACAGTTCTACGCCATGACTCTGTGCAGCTGCGCGGGCGTTGGCCATAGATACGCCGAGAATTGCGTTTGCACCGAGCTTCGATTTGCCTTCTGTGCCGTCAAGGGCGATCATTGCGCGGTCAAGTGATCCCTGGTCGTCTGCGTCCATTCCGAGAATTTCGGGTGCGATCTTCTCGTTCACGTTCTCCACTGCACGCTCTGTTCCTTTGCCGTTGTAGCGTGCTTCCTTGTCGCGAAGTTCTAACGCCTCATGTACGCCTGTTGATGCTCCGGAAGGTACTGCAGCGCGGCCCATTGAGCCGTCCTCAAGGTAAACGTCAACTTCAACGGTAGGGTTGCCTCTTGAGTCAAGAATCTCGCGGCCATGAATACCAATTATTGATGCCATGAAAAAAATCCTCCTTGCGAAAATTAATATTGGGTTATTATAAATGTCAGTCCGAAAAATTAAAATGGTTTTTCGTCGGGCTTTACCGGCCTTTCTTCTATCTGTTCCCATGATATTGTTTTGGGACGCTTGAGCATTGCCTCATCTGCGCACAGAACTTTCACCTTCAGCACCCGGTTAATGTATGCTGTCTCTATGATGTCATTTTCCCGGACTTCACTTGACGGCTTGCACTCCCTGCCATTAAGGCGGACTGCACCGAGTTCAATCATCTCCTGTGCAACTGTACGGCGTTTGATGAGTCTTGCGAGCTTCAGAAACTTATCGAGCCTCATAATGTCATGCCTCCTCTGTAGTAAAATTATCTGCAACATATTAACACCATCAGGGAGGATTATTTGTTATGGAACAGGTTTTGACGCGTGAAAAAAAAGTACCGGCAGGATATGAGGATATTGTACTCTATGATGATGACGGCAACAGGGTAACTAACCTTGAGACTCTGCAGTCCATCAGGGAAGGACAAGCGATTATTGCGGAGTGGGAAGCCAGAATGGAACGCTACGAACGCGAGGGAGTTTTTGACGGCTGGGAGGAGGATGAATACATTGACGAATCAAAAAAAGTCGTCGGCAAGTAAAAGAGTTCCTTTTCCCAGAGAGGTTAGCTTTTCCGACAAATTCATCAAGAACTGGGAAAAGATTTCACGTTCAGGGAAGCATGATATGCACGTTCTGAAAGAAGCTATGACGCTGTTGTTCGCCAATGATGCGCCTCTGCCGGCAGAATGGAAAGATCATCAGCTCAAGGGAGAATTAGAGGATTTCAGGGAGTGCCACGTAAAGGGTGATTTGCTGCTTGTGTACCAGCTGCGCAAGAGATCTTACGGAGAAATTATAGTGTTTCACCGCTTGGGTAGTCATTCGGAAGTGCTGTAAGGGTAAAACAAAAGCTGTCCTCATTGCGGGGGCAGTTTTTTGTTGCCGGATAAAAAGAAAAGAGCCTTCCGTGTGGAAGACTCTTTATGCGTTGGTTGATTGGCTGTAGGTTTAATCAACTCGTTGACAGCTTATTTACTTTATCGTCATTACAGCTGTACTAGCTGTTCCTGTCAGTGCCATATCCTTTGAAAACTGCATAAAACCAAGAAGAAGAGGGTCTGTTGCGCTGGCGAAAGTATAAGTTATAGTCCATGGTAGGCCTGCATTCTCTATGATCTTCTCATCATCACCACTGCCGGTAGTAGTACTAGTACCTTCAACCTTATACCTGCCTAGCTGTTTTACAGAATCAGGTGCTACATAGTCATTAGAAATTTTCGTAAAATGGGATGCTGTAGCAGTTTCATCACCGCTTATCATTACATATAACGTTGCCGCAGTCCTCACCATCTTGAAGCCGCTTACTATCTGTGATACTTTTGCCGCAGTTGTTGCGTTGGTACTGGATAACGTCATCATTGCCGCTAATACTCCGATGATTGCAATAACAATCAGTAATTCTACTAACGTGAATCCTTTTCTTGCTTTCTTCATTACTTTTTCCTCCTTAAAATGGTAAAATACTCAACGTTTCCTGCCTACAACCGCTCGCCGATAAGAAAGAAAATGCACACAACTAATTCACGCTCTCGTTGTCAATATGGTATAATTACCTTAGACAAAGAAGTGGTATGAATGTACCTGCTATGTGCAAGTTCTTTATTTATTCGATAAAATAATTATAGCATAATTCTTTGTCTTTTTGTTATGTCTAAATGCTCAAAAATATTATATAACAACAAAACAAAAAACCCTCCGGCCTAAACCAGAGGGCTTTTATATTCTCTCTTCAATACTTACGCAATAATCTTCTGTGCTTCCTCCTGAATCTTCTTCAGGTGCTCAGGACTCACGAAACTTTCAGCGTACAGCTTGCAGATATTCTCCGTCCCTGAAGGCCTCGCCGCAAACCACCCGTTAGCCGTAGTAACCTTAAGGCCGCCTATTGATGCGTTATTGCCCGGAGCTTTCGTGAACTTGGCCGTAATCTTGTCCCCTGCAAGCGTATCAGCCTTGATGTCCTCCGGTGCAAGTTTCCCTAAAGCCGCTTTCTGCTCTGGTGATGCCGGAGTGTCAATACGCGCATAGTAGCTCGTGCCGTATTTCGCCGTGATCTCCGCATAATGTTCCGCAGGATTCTTCCCCGTAGTAGCAGAAATCTCACACGCAAGCAAGTCCATGATAATGCCGTCCTTGTCGGTAGTCCACACAGAACCGTCCCTGCACAGGAATGACGCTCCAGCAGATTCCTCGCCGCCGAAGCCCATAGAGCCGTCAAGCAGTCCGTCAACGAACCACTTGAACCCTACAGGAACTTCACATAGTTTGCGCCCGATACCTGCCGTTACGCGGTCAATGATTGAGCTTGATACTACGGTTTTGCCGACCATTGCATCAGGTCTCCAGCCCTTGCGCGTAGTGAACAGGTGCTGAACTGCTACGGACAAATATGCGTTGGGATTCATGAGTCCCTGCGGAGTAACTATGCCGTGCCTGTCGTAATCGGTGTCATTGCCGAACGCTATATCGTACTGATCCTTCAGCTTGATCAGGTTCGCCATAGCATAAGGTGAAGAACAGTCCATGCGTATTTTTCCGTCATGATCTGGCGGCATGAACGAGAACGTCGGGTCAAGGTTAGGGTTCACCACTTCAAGGTTCTTGATTCCGTAAACTTCTGCGATAGGCTCCCAGTAATATATACCGCTTCCGCCTAAAGGATCCGCGCCGATATGAAGCCCGGATTTAGCGATTGCCTCCATGTCAACAACTGACGCAAGAGCCTTTACGTATGGCAGAACGTAATCATAGAAGTGTACATTGTCCTGCTTTACGGCCTTCTCGAATGGAACGCGCTTTATCGAGGCAGCCTGCCCGGACTTTATGAGCTCGTTTGCACGGTTCTGAATCTTGCTGGTGATCTCAGGGCTTGCAGGGCCTCCCGACGGTGGGTCATATTTTATGCCTCCGTCAGTAGGAGGGTTGTGTGATGGAGTAATGACCATTCCGTCAGCCTGCTTGTCATGTGTCCTGTTGTGCTCAAGGATTGCGCGGGACACTACGGGAGTCGGTGTCGGTGCAAAGTTCTCCTGAAGTATCAGCTCTACTCCCTGTGCCGCAAGAACTTCCACGCATGTACGCATTGACGGTTCTGACAGCGCGTGAGTGTCCGCACCAAGATACAACGGGCCGGTAATGCCTTCTGCCGTGCGGTGCTCAACCACTGCCTGAGCTATAGCCAGTATGTGAGACTCGTTGAAGCTGTGAAGTGCCGAGCTTCCGCGATGTCCGGACGTTCCGAACGCTACCTGCTGTGTTTTATCGTCAGGGTTCGGAGCAAGTGTGTAATAGTCGCTTATCAGTGATGGGATATTCACTATTTTCTTCTTCTCCTGCATATAATGAACCTCCGTTTTATTTTGTTTTATTTGGGATACGAAAATTATACCTTAAATGCCCCAGAATGTTACGCCCCGTTTGCTGCCTTCATAGAACTCTATGATTCTCTGTATCTCCGGAATGTATTTATCCTTATTGCTCACTGCCTCATTGAATGATTCAGTGAATGTTTTATCCTTGCTGTATATTTCGCGGTAAAATTTCAGTATTTCCCGCCTCTTCTCCGCATCAAACCCGGCACGCTCAAGCCCTACGCGGTTAAGCCCCGTAAGCCTCAAAGGCTCGCCCGAAGCAAGAACGTAATGCGGGACATCTTTCACAACCCGGTAAAGCCCGCCGATCATGCAGTAGTCGCCTATACGCACGAACTGATGAACACCTGCCATGCCTCCGAACACCGTATGATCTCCCACCTGCACGAATCCGGACAGCCCTACTTTGTTCGCGACAGTAACATAATTGCCGACATGAACATTATGTGCAAAGTGTACGCCGTCCATGATGAAACAGTCATTGCCTACAACGGTTTCATTTCCTTCGCCGGTTGCACGGTTTATCGTAACGTTCTCGCGTATCAGGTTATTATTGCCGATACGGACATACGACACTTCGCCCTTGAAGCCGTGATCCTGAGGATCTCCTCCGATTGCGGTATATTCGCATATCCTGCAGTTGCTGCCTATCGTAACGTAGTCATGAATACTGACGTACGCAACAAGCTCCGTGCCTGCGCCGATTCTGACCTTCGGGGCAATGATGCAGAACGGCCCTATATTTACGCCGTCATCAATCTCTGCTTCCGGTGAAACTATTGCTGTAGGATGAATATTAACGCTCACTTTCCCGCCTCCTTGTCCTTCGTCAATGAATCCCCGATTATGCACATGAATTCTGCCTCTGCCGCAACTTCATCATCAACATATGCAGTTGTCTTTACCTTAGCCGATACACTGCGGACATTCGTCAGTTCTGCTTTCGTTACGAGCCTGTCCCCTGGACGTACCGGCTTCCTGAACCTTGCCTTGTCGATACCTGCAAGAAAGGCTATTTTCCCTTTCTGCTCCTCACCGAGCTTCAGCCCCAGCAGGACGGAAGCAACCTGCCCCATGCTCTCAAGAATCATTACGCCCGGCATTGTGGGATCTCCGGGAAAATGCCCCTCAAAGAACGGTTCATTAATCGTAACGTTCTTGTAGCCGGTAATGTGCTTTTCATCGTAATCTGTTATCCTGTCTACCATAAGGAACGGATAACGCTGTTTCAATGTCTGCATAATTTCAAGTATATCCATTGACATTAAATGCTGTTCTCCTCTCTCAGTTTTTCCGCTAACTTCAAGTGTAATTCATGACCCGCCCTCACTGCAATAATATGAGCATTCAGCGGACGGCCAAGTGATGCAAAATCCCCAATAATGTCTAACACTTTATGCCTTACGAACTCATCAGGCCAGCGCAAGCCCCCTAAAGCCCTTATCTCCTCGCCGACAAGAATAGCATTATCCAGAGAACCGCCGAGTGCCATTCCGTGAGAGCGTAAATATTCTATGTCTGAAGCCATAGCGAAAGTTCTTGCTCCTGATATATTTTCACGGTAATTAGCCGGGGAATGAACATAATCATAAATCTGCGCACCGATGAATTTATACTCAACAAAATATGTTATGTGAAGGCAACTGCACGGGAAAGCGGCGACAAATCTTTTTCTGTCCTCCGAATGAACTATTACAGGCTGTTTTACGCTAAGTGCTGATGATGTAGTGATGTCATCTTCGGCATGTTGCGCAATCTCCTCGCACAACAGCTTTGCGCACCCGTCAAGTGCCGGCATTTCTCCGCCGTCAACAGTGATTCTTGCTCCTGACCATATGCCCAGCCCTGCAAGTGCCGAGAATACATGTTCGCACGTCCTGACGCATGAGCCGTCAGCAAACGCATAATCAGATCCCCGGTTAGTCCCGGTGAGGGTGAATCCGCTCAAAGGCAGTTCATTATCCCCTGAACGCATAACCACTTCCGGAGAATCATACGGTTCTATCACCAACCTGCATTCACGCCCGGAATGAAGGCCAAGCCCGGCAAACTCTATTCTTCCGTTAATGCGCATAATTTCTTCTCTATCTTTCTCACGCGCTTATAGAGTGATGGCAGGTCTGCGGCAAGAACCAACGCCCTTTTTGCCTCGTTGTGAGGTCTTGCAGGAAATCCCGACACCATAGATCCCGCAGGTATATCGTTCGTTACGCCAGTCCGTCCCGCAATGACCGTCCCTGCGCCTATGCGGACATGATCCGTGATCCCGGCCTGAACCGACATAGTTACGTTGTCCTCAAGCACAGAGCTTCCCGCAATCCCGGACATTGAACACAGTATGCAGCTGCGCCCTACTTTGACGTTGTGCCCTACCTGAACATGATTGTCGATCTTAGTCCCTGAACCGATGACAGTATCACCCATTGTGCCCCTGTCTATAGTGGTGCAGGCTCCTATCTCTACCTCATCACCGATACTGACTCCGCCGGTCTGGGGGATCTTCACGAGTCCTTCAGGTGTGCGCTCAAACCCGAAACCATCACAGCCGATAACTGCGCCGGAATGTATGAGGCAGTTGCGCCCGACTTTCACGTTTGCGAGCAGTGTAGCATTAGGCTCTACGATGCTTCCCTCACCGACAGTACAGCCATCACCGACAAAGGCACATGCACCGATATAAGCATCAGGCGAAATTTCTGCACTGGGCGATATTACTGCGGCAGGGTGTATTCCTCTGGGCTTTTCGGCACGGGAGAACACAGCGAGAATCTTCGGGAGCAATGCGCGGGGATTGGTGCAGACTATGCCGTCCCGTCCGGGCGTGAAAAGTTCTTGAGGCGCGGCAATGGGAATATCTGTGCTGAGTTCGTGAATTATTCTGCTGTCCCATATTACGCACAAAGATTCTTTGTCGGCATTTTCAGGCGGTGATATTCGTTTTATTGTGTGTTTGGGATTTCCTGATACAAATATTTTTTCGTCATTCAATTTTTCTGCGAGATAAGCTAAATCCATCTCCATTCCTCCTTAAAGTGAAAGTGTTACAGATGCCACATTCCCCTGAATCCTACTTTGTCATCATCTGTCCTGTAATAATACAGCTCAATAGATATGTGTTCATCAATCCTGTAGCCTAAAGCCCCCTCGTGCACTTCAAGCTGAGGAGACCAACGCCACCATACATACGGCAGCCTTGACCGTACAGGGTTATACTGAATCCTGATGAAGTATTCATTGTCCGGCCACTGATTCTCCGCACCTGCCCAAAAGTTGCTGAACAGCTCAAGCCTTGCACCGATCCTGTGAACCTCCGAAAAGTTATCGAGCGAAAATATAAGTTCCGCGTAAATTTCCGGATCAAACCTGATGAACGGCGGCCCGTAAGCAAAGAACGCGCCGAGTTCTGGATACCTGCCTTCAACCCCTGCATATGCCGCAACCCACATCTCAAACAGAAAGTCCTGACTGTCTACACGCGCTTCAAGTTTCGAGATTGCACCGGCGGAAAATCTTATGTTCATTTCAGCTCTGAGATTCTCTATTGCGTGGCGTTCCGTCAGGTAATCACGCGCAAATTTCTCTATCTCCGGCCTGTGAAGCTCTGCCCATTTCACCGGGACACCGATTAACGGCGACAATTCCGGGATGAGCCTTGCCTCTAAGTCCGTCCGGAACACTGCAGGGATTGTGCGCGAGTATAACGCCGGCTGTATGGCTAATACCATTGGGCTTGAAGGCCTGAATGCTATTGTGATTGATGTTGATGCAGGTGAAATGTATATCTGCTGTGAGAAGTCCCAGCCGGGCACTATTGCTTTGAGTATGTCGCGTATCCTTTCGCGCAGTGCCTCATCTGCCCAAGTCAGAGCACTCTGCGGAACGTCATCTATGAGCTTCGATATTTCGTAATCAAGCCCGGCAATATCATTGCTGAACCATTCTAAAGCTATTCCTCTAAGCTCCGGGATATTTATCTTCACGTCAAGTGAAACAGTTTCGTTTTCGTGTCTGGAAAAAGTTATTGCAGGCTCATCACGTCCAGTACTGACCTTAACGTCATAGCCTGCAAAAAGCCTTGATGCAACAATCGCAAGTGTGCCTTCCCGGTCTATCTCCGGACTGTCCGGAATCTCCTGCCATACAGCGTTCAGACTCCGCACAACTGCACCTTCAAGCCATTCCGGAACGCCTGATACGGTCATTGCATGGCAGGGGAGGGCAAATATCATCAGCGCAAGGATTACGCTAAAACATTTCGCCGAAACCGAAATATGTCCTGTTCTCTTCTTCACCCTTTGCATAATCAACGCGTACACTTCCGAACGGAGTTTTGACACGTACACCTACGCCGTAATCATCGTGGTAATTGTCCCAGTCCATCTCATCATTAGCATTGCCCACATCATAGAAACCTACAAGAGTAAGCATGGACAGGACGGGGACTCTAAGCTCAACGTTGCCGAGATAGTAATTGCTTCCCTCAAATGAACGTGTATTGTAGCCCCTGAGAGTATTCATGCCTCCCAATGAGTAGCGTGCAAATGCCGGGAGCTGATCCTGTGTTGCTGATCCTATGCGCAGACGTGTCGCAAGAAGAAGCGGGTTGCTTGCAGTCCACGGGAAATCAGAATCTACAAGGCCGTCAAGAGCGGTATTCAGCGCAATATATATCCTCGCCTGTGTCCAGTATTTGAGGTAATCATACTCACCGCCGAGAACTTTCACTGCCTCCTCAAAGTTAGTGTCCCACACAAAGCCTGTCGGGTACGGTGCATATTCGTCGCGCTTGTCCCATGTCAGGGTAAGTTCTACTGTCTGGTTCACGCCGTCCCAAGGGGTAAGATCGTCGATATAGCCGGGAATTGCGTAATTGATGTCGTCATATTTTGCGTCCTCATGGCGGAGGGTGAGAAACCAGCTCCATTCTTCATTAGAAAATTTCTTGCCGACACCAGCAAAGAACGTTATCCTTTCTTCATCGAACTCAAACTGTTTCCTGCCCTGCCTGTAATAATATCTGTCATCATATGTGTAGTATCTTGCACCGACACGCCATGCAAAAGTTTTTGAGTCCATGTAGGGACTTGAGAACGTCGTCCAGTATGAAGCCTCGTCGCCCTCATTGAAGCCTACCTCGAAATTCATACCACGTCCGAATATGTTTGTGTCGCTGTAGGTAAGTCCTCCTGATACCCCGCTTTCAGTGCCGTATGCTAAGTTCAGCCCGATTGATGCCGTGCGTTTTTCCTTAACCGTAACGATAAGGTCAACAACTTCGCCTGACTCGTCCTCGACATCAAAACCTACGTTGACATCCTCGAAATATCCCAAGCCGTTTAATGTCGAAAGGTCATGGCGGAAATGCCCTACGTTGAATATATCGCCGCTCTGAAGTTTGAGCTGCCTGCGTATAACATAGCCTTTCGTCTTTGTGTTGCCCTGAACTATGACATATCCCACTTTAGGCTCAAGTATCGTTACGTAGATATTGCCGCCCTGTATCTGAACATCCGAAACCCTCACCATGACATAGCCGGCATTGTGATAGAGTTCCTGAATCCTGTCGAGGTCATGCCGGAAAAATTCCCGGTTGAAGACACTGCCGGGACGGGAAAATACTTCGTGCATTAGCTGTTCTTCACTGAAGATGGTATTTCCCTCAAAATTTACTGATTCTATTACCGGGTTTTCACGCACAGAAAATGTAACGGCCATTCCTCCGCCTTCACGTGTCATGCTGACATCAACGAACGAAAAGAATCCCTGAGCGTATATCGCATCAATGTCATTCTGTATTGTCTCTCTGTCCAGTGTTGTACCCGGCTTAGTTGTTACTACCCTTAATATAGAAGGTGATACTACTTTTTCATTGCCAGTTACACTGACGGAAGTAACCTGAATTCCTGTAGCTTCCTGAGCATATGCACAGGCCGATATTAATACGGACGCTATAACTGCAAGCAAAAATTTGTTTCTCATGATTACTACTGCACCTTGATTACTGAAGTGTTATTCTTCAATGCCCTCTGCCCTGTCTGCATAAGCGAAAAAACTTTGTCATATGCAACCGTCTTTGATATTTTCTGTCCCGGCTGTTCTGTTTTCGCCGCAGGTACAGGCTTCCTCACTGACGCAATTTTCCGGGTCTGCTGTCTTCTGGCTTGTGATGCTTCAGGCTTGGCCGCAATTACCGGAGCTTCCTGAACCTGTTCCTGTTCCCCTGCCGCATCCTGAACCACTGCAACCGGCTCTGCGATTAGGGGTTCAGCGGGTACAGCCTCGCTTACTGTCTCCTCAATCATAACCGGCATAACAGGAGCGGGAATGTCCCGTGCAACAGGAGCAACGGCAAACAGCAATATCACTGCCGCCAAGAACGCAGGACGCAATACCGCCATAAGCCCCGGCATAAATCTGCGTCTCCGTATATCTCTAGGCTGAATCTTTTCCCACACATCACGCCGGAGTGTCTCAAGGTCAGCCTTAGCACATTCAGCTTCCATCAAGGCACTTTCCATTTCTCCCGTGCTGTAGGATTTGTTCAGCCTCTCAAGCCAGCGTATGATGCCGGCAATTCTCTTTTCTACAATAGCATGTTTCATCAATTATCCTTCCCCCTTCGTCATCTCTCATTCTTACGCACCGCTCAGGCCAAGAAATCCCCTTATCTTTGCTATAGCTGTCCTTCTGAGCCGGTATACATGGCTTACGTCAAGCTGTTTTTCTGCCGCAACGTCCTTCGGCTTCTTCCCCTCAAAGAAGAGTGCATTGACCACTTCAGCTTCACGACCCTCAAGTTTTGCGATGGCCTCTGATGCGTCAAGCCAGTCATCATCACTGCGCTCCGGCTGTGCTTCTGCAATCTGCAGCCACTCGTCCGGCATTGGCACGGGAGCTTTCTTCTCGGAACGCTCAAGCATGTTGATTATCTGCCCGTGTATCTTGTGATATGCGTACGTTGAGAACTTGAACTCCCTTTCAGGCTCGAACTTGTCTACGGCATTAATCAGAGCAAGCATACCTTCCTGAATAATGTCCTGCCTGAGTTCATTATCCGAGACGTGAACTTTTCCGGCAATCCAGAATACTAACGGCCTGTAAGCTACAATTAATTCTTCCCTTGCGTCTAAGTCCCCATCGGAGCATAAACGCCACAAATTTTTCTCATACTCAGGATCTAAGCTCATAACTTTCACCCCAAACTGGTAATTTTTCGCCGTAACTTCCGGCACGTACATGCAAATCATCATTAGCGAAAACCAAGCAGGGTCTTCCGTAACGCATTTCAACCCCGCTCATAGCGCAGTTAGACACGTCCATATTCCAGACCTTATGAGGATTAAGCCCAACGAAAACGGCATAAAGTGCTCTCATAATTCCGCCGTGAGACACAACCACGATGCGTTTGAATGAACCGTCTAAAAATATTTTCACAGCCCGAGCCAATCTTGTGTGAAGTTTCTCCCAAGATTCTGCACCTGCCGGAGGATTGAAGAAGGGGTCTGCTCTCCACAGTGCAAAAGTTTCATGCTGTTCCTTGTCGAGCATTGGTATTGATTGTCCTTCCCATGATGCAAAATCAATTTCCTGCAATTCCGGGAGCAGTATGGGTTTGAGATTATGACGGTCTGCTATTGATTGGGCTGTGTAGACGGCACGGTCTAACGGGCTGGTGTATATCACTTCGGGAGGCCATGACTCCAAGCGCGAGGCCAAAGCATGAGCCTGCTGTTTTCCTGTTTCAGTGAGCTGTACGTTGGTCTTGCCCTGAAACCGGAATTCTTTGTTCCATTCAGTTTGTCCGTGTCTTGCTAGGATAATTCGGCGAGGCTCTCCACTCTGTGTCAAGATAAATATGCCTCCCTTTCTATTTTTATTGATTTAATTTTCGGTAATTATAGCATGTACTATTTATGCCTGTGCTATTATTACAGCAAAAACGGAGCTGTTTTCATGTTCAACTTCAACATAAAACTCAGGCCGGAAGAAAAAGCTGCCTTTGCTTTGAGGGAATTATACGAAGCGCGGGGATATGCTTTCTACAAAATGGGACGGTTTGAGGAATATGATTTTTACGCAGATAAAAAGGACTTTCTGACCTCACGGGCTGTTCTCACATTCACCGACATAAACGGAAAACTTATGGCTTTGCGTCCTGATGTAACGCTCTCAATCATCAAGAGGACGAGAGATATTCCCGGGCATGTTCAGAAGTTCTATTACGACGAGAAGATATACAGAGTGCCGAGAAATGCAAACACATTCCGCGAGATAACGCAGACGGGCATAGAGTGTATCGGAGACCTTCAGGACGGGGACATATGCGAGGTTCTGGAGCTTGCCGTGCAGAGCCTTCACGCCATTGCAGGGGACAGAAGGTGCGTGCTTGATGTCTCTCACGCAGGGCTTATTGCGGAGCTTGTGCCGGATGGGACGGACAGGCAGGAGATACTGAAGTGCATTGCGGCGAAGAATACTCACGGACTGCGGGATCTCGGTGCGCCGGAAAAATTGCTGCGCCTCGTTGAGCTTAACGGTAATATTGATGATGCACTGCCAGAGTTCGACGCAAAGACTGCCGGAATACTGGAGAGACTCAACTCGCACGATGATATACGCATAGACTTTTCCGCATTGAGCAGCCTGAACTACTATAACGGGCTTGTCTTCAGGGGCTTCATTGAGGGCATACCGGAGAGCATACTGTCAGGAGGACAATACGACAGCCTGATGCGCATGATGGGGCATAAAGACTCTAAGGCTGTAGGTTTCGCGGTGTACCTTGACCTTATAGAGAGGAGCGGAAAGAATGATTAATATTGCATTGCCTAAAGGGCGGCTCGGCCTGAAGGTCTACAAACTGTTTGAGTCTGCAGGCTATGAGTTTCCTGGAATAATGGACAACAGCAGAAAACTCATATTCGAGAATGCAGAACTTGATATGCGCTGTTTCTGGGTCAAGCCGTTTGATGTTCCTGTTTATGTTGAGCGGGGAACTGCGGACATTGGTGCGGCAGGAAAAGATATATTGCTTGAGCGCAGTCCGGACGTGTATGAACTGCTTGACCTGAAGGCCGGAAAATGCAGAATGGCCGTTGCTGCACGGAATGATTTTGTTGATGATCCTGAACGAACGCTGAGAGTTGCTACGGAGTTTCCGAACATTGCGCAAAAATATTATTCCGGGCTTGGCCGGGATATAGACATAATATCATTGCGGGGATCTCTTGAGCTTGCTCCGGTGCTGGGGCTGTCTGATGTTATCGTTGACATTGTAGAGACAGGGACGACTCTGCGTGAAAATAATCTTGTCGTGCTGAATTTCTTTGCGGATTTAAGTGCAAGGCTTATAGCGAACAAGTCATCATATAAGTTCAAGGGAGAAAAAATCAGCGAGATAATGAGGAGGCTGAAGGAACATGATAAAGATAGTTGAAGCAAAAGATTTTTCCCGCGTAGATATAAAGGCATCATCCCCCGACATCACAAAGACAGTAAGCGGCATAATAGAGTCTGTGAGATTGCGCGGAGATGAGGCAGTCAGGGAGTATGAAGAGAGATTTGACGGCGTGAAGCTCTCATCTCTTGAAGTCAGTCCGGAAGACATAGAGAAGGCATTAAGGGCTGTCGGCAGTGAGTACGTTGCAATGCTTGAACGTGCCGCAAAGAACATTCACGCATTCCACTCAAAGCAGAGACGCAACGGCTTCATGTTCTCCCCGCAGGACGGCGTGATACTCGGCCAGCGCGTGATACCCCTTGAGCGTGTCGGGCTGTACGTTCCTGGAGGCACTGCATCATACCCTTCAAGCGTACTCATGAACGCCATACCCGCAAAGATCGCAGGCTGTGATGAGGTCATCATAGCTACGCCACCGGCAATAAGACCGGAGATTACCGCAGCAGCACACGTTGCAGGAGTATCACGGATATTCCGCATGGGAGGTGCTCAGGCTGTTGCGGCAATGGCATACGGCACAGAGAGCGTTCCGAGAGTCGACAAGATCACCGGGCCGGGTAATGCTTATGTTGCAGAAGCAAAACGTCAGGTATTCGGACGGGTAGCTATAGACATGATTGCAGGGCCGAGCGAGATACTCATCATTGCGGACGGGAACAATGACCCGAAACACATTGCGGCGGACATGCTTGCACAATCGGAACATGACAGGCTCGCCAGCGCGATACTCATTACGGACGACAGGAATTTTGCGCAGAAGGTCAGCGGTGAGATTGAAGCCCAGGTTATGGGACTGATACGGCACGACATAGCAAGGGCATCAATAGACGATAACGGCAGGATAATCATTGTAGGTGAACTGAAAGAGGCAGTGAAGATAGCGAATGATATTGCACCGGAGCATCTTGAGCTGTGCGTACCTGATCCGTTCACGTGGCTTACTGAAGGAAGAATCCGCAATGCTGGGAGTGTGTTTCTGGGGGCGCATTCTCCGGAGGCACTCGGCGATTACTTTGCGGGGCCGAATCACACACTGCCTACTATGGGGACGGCTAGGTTCTCGAGTCCGCTGTCGGTTGATGACTTCGTGAAGACATCACAATATATATACTACACACCTGAAGCTCTCATGACTGTTGCAGGTGATATAGAGAACTTTGCGCAGTCCGAAGGGCTTACAGGACACGCAAACAGCATAACTGTCAGAAGGCCAAGCTGACTCGCGACATAAGGGAAGACCGCTATAAGTCTTCCCATGTTGTTATGCTGGCAGTTTTTCCGCCTACCGTAATGCGATGCTTTCAGAAATTCCGCAGATTTTCGAGTATTCTTATCTCGTTGCTTAATATGTACTCAGATTTTTCGGGTTTCCTGCCGTTCACGAGATATTCAAAAGCTATAACCAGAGGCCGTTTGACTTCAGGACGTTCACCGGTTGCCCTTCCTGCTCCGTAGACTCCTCATGCTATGATGAACACGGCATCTATTTCCGGATTATTTTCCAGCATTCTTTTAGCGCGCAGGCAGTTTCCCCCGTTAAAGTAATTATTCCTACGTAACAGTGCCTGTTTCTGCCGCTTATGTCATGATTGACGGCAACGACAAAAATGCCGCTGTCAATCAACTCTTCAAGAACACTGCGCTGCTTTTCAATGCTGTAACCTCAAGCAAGGCAGTATCTTACTTCAAGCCCGTAAATCTGAGAACTTTCCGATGCTTCTTTCATGCCGCGAATAACTTCGTCAAAAAAGCATTCCCTTCCGACGACATAACGACGCTTGTTATTGGTTTATGCTTTCTTGCTGCTAGGGGCTTTACCGGCAGGGTGAGCCGTCTTGCCATATCCATAATTGCTGTTTTGGCAGCGGGGATAATCTTCCCTCTGTCATTCCGTGCCCTGTCCACTGCAACCCGTGATACTCCGCAAAGTTCTGCTGTCTTCTTCTTCGTTACCATTAACGCTCTTTTTACCTTCTAAAGCTAAAGCATACGTGGAATTATAAGTGCAATGAAGTTCAAAGCAGTTGTATTTACTCTTGTCGTATTGTTTGCTGCCTGTTTCGCATTAACGGGCATCGCGTCAGCCAAAACAGTCGGAATAGTTATGCCGACAAAATCTCTGGAACGCTGGAACAGAGACGGCGACTACCTGAAGCAAAAGGATATGATGTCAGCATCAGTTAGTCAGACAATAGCAGGCAAAAGACATTGAAGGACTTATCACTAACTCAGGTTCTGCGTGATACTGAAGGCGAGATACCTGTTATCGCTTATGACCGCCTTATCATGAAATCAAAAGCCGTACTCTATTACGTTTCCTTTGATAATTACAGGGTAGATGTTCTTCATGGGCAGTTTGTGAGGGATTCACTTAATCTGGATAATCCCAACGGCAAAAAATATAACATTGAGTTCACAGCCGGAGATCCCGCTAACAATACTGTTTTTCGGTGGAGCTTTCGATACCCTGAAGCCCTGTATCAACAACGGAGTTTTGATTGTTCCGTCAGGGCATACAGAGTTTCAGCAGGCCGCCACAGAGAACTGGAATCCTTCAGTTGCTCTAGAAAGAATACATAAGGCAGAAACTTGATGTTGTACTCTGCAATAATGACTCAACAGCATTGGGAGTAACAAAAGCTATCGGAGATGACTACGCAAGAGACGACAAGGTCATCACCGGACAGGACGGAGACGCTGCAAACCTCGCTAATATCGTTGACGGCAAGCAGACCATGACAGCCTGTAAGGCGGTAGCAGAGAAATAGCAGCTTATTATCTGCTTACACCAACAATCGTAACTAAAGGCAACTTACAGAAAGAACTTATTGATACCGGCTATTACACAATGGACGGGAAATATCCGAAGGCTAACCAGTAATATAACAGGGAGAATGCTGAAGTGGATGACTACATTCTCGAAATGAAAAACATCACGAAGGAATACCCCGGTGTTAAGGCACTGGATAACGTAAACCTTCAGGTGAGACGCGGCGAAATTCATTCTCTTGCAGGGGAAAACAAAGCCGGCAAGTCAACTCTTATGAATGTATTGTCAGGAACAATCCCCTTCAGACAGTATACAGGCGATATTGTCTACAACGGAAAAACCTGCGAGTTCCATAATATTCACGACAGCGAAAAGCTCGGTATAGTGATTATCCATCAGGAACTTGTGTTAATTCCTGAACTTACAATCGCTGAAAATATGTTTCTAGGCAATGAGAGAAAAACAAAATTAGGCTTCATTAACTGGGCAGAAACATACCGTGTTACAGGCGAAGAAATGAAGAACTCAAAGATGCTTCTTGATATGTGATTGGAGTTCAAGAAGTAAGGACTTACGGCAATAATCATCACGCACAAGCTGAATGAAGTTGCATATGTCTATGACCGCATAACAGTCATAAGGGACGGCGCAACCATTGAGACTATGAACAATTCAGGCCACAACATCAATGAGGAAAGGATCATCAGTGTCATGGCAGGAAAGGAACTCACGAGCAGATACCAGCGTGAACGCAAAATCAGCGATGAAATTCTGTTTGAGGCTAGGGACTGGACGGTATATCACCCTTTCTACACCGATAAATGTGTCGTCTGTTACTGAGGACAGGAAAACTAACGGGCTTATGCTTGATGACACTATTGCACGTAATGCAAATCATGGATAATTGCTGATCCCGATGTGCTGATACTCGATGAGCCTTCAAGAAATACACTATGACACTGGCATTTTTCGTTGTCTTTGTCTTCTCCTTGATACTGACCGGCGGAAGAATATTGCTGGCTCAGAACATAACCTGCTGCTTCAGAACGCTTACGTTCTCGTCATGGCCTGTGGAATGCTCCTGTGCATACTTACCGGAGGCAACGCAGATCTTTCGGTTGGCTCTACACTGTGTCTTGCGGCGGCTTCTGCGGGGCAGGTTATGGCTAACGGCGGGAGCATGGCCCACGGTGATAGCGTGCGCCAATCGGAATAGCACTTGTTATCGGAATCTGTCATGGATTCCTTATCGGCTGGGTTCATATTTCCGGCCTTGACGTAAGGAGCAACTGCCCTTCAGCACTTATAGCGGTTATTGTTATTGCAGTTCTGATAGCAATTATCTTTGTCATGAACAGGCGCAGGAGTGCAAACACAAATTCAAATGCTTCGTGCTTTATCGGCGGAGTAATATCGGTGCTATCCTATTAAGTGTCATCAATCAGGGAATGTCGATATACGGCTCCCAAATCAATGGCAGTACGTCGTTAATGGCGCGGTCCTTATTACAGCAGATATATTTGATGTAGTATAGACAGGAAAATCATAGGGGGACAGATGCACGGTCTTGTCATTCTGGATAAGGATAACAAGATTCTGCGTCCTGCTATCCTCTGGAACGACGGGCGGACTCAGGAAGAGACGGAATACCTTAATACGTCAGTCGGCAAACAGAAATTATTGGATTACACGGGCAATATAGCTTTTGCCGGGTTCACAGCACCCAAAATACTTTGGCTGAAGAAGCATGAGCCTGAAGTATTCAGTAAGATCTCAAAAATCATGCTCCCTAAAGACTACATAAACTATATGCTCACGGGAGTACACTGCACGGATTATTCTGATGCGTCAGGAATGCTCCTGCTTGACGTGAAAAATAAATGCTGGAGCAGGGAAATGCTGGAGATATGCGGAGTTTCTGAGGAACAGCTCCCCAACCTCTATGAGAGTTATGAAGCTGTAGGAACGCTGAAAAAATCTTATGCGGATAAGTTCGGTTTTCCGGATAATGTAATTGTTGCTGCAGGTGCTGGGGACAATGCGGCGGCGGCTGTAGGGACGGGCATTGTCGGGAATCTTGCGTGTAATATCTCTCTCGGAACGTCGGGAACTATCTTCATCTCAAGCGATAAATTCATACCTGACTTCGAGAGCAATGCGCTTCACTCATTCGCACACGCTGACGGAGGATGGCACTTGATGGGCTGTATGCTCTCTGCGGCTTCCTGCAATAAGTGGTGGATTGAGGACATTCTGCACGGCAGCGACTATTCAGCGGAACAGGAAGCGATTACTGATGATATGCTCGGCAGAAACAGCGTGTATTTCCTCCCGTACCTCATGGGCGAAAGATCCCCCCATAATGACCCCAATGCACGGGGATGCTTTATCGGCCTGTCTATGGACTCTACACGGGCGGAGATGACACAGGCAATCCTTGAGGGCGTAACTTTCGGCATACGGGACAGCTTCGAGACGGCAAAGAAGCTCGGAATCACGATCAGCAGTTCAATGATATGCGGCGGCGGTGCTAAAAGTCCTCTATGGAAGAAGATTGTTGCTGACATACTCAACATTGAACTGACTATACCAGAGACGGAACAGGGGCCGGGACTCGGCGGGGCTGTTCTTGCTGCTGTTGCAGACGGGACATTTGCCAGCATCAAAGAAGCAGTATCAAAGATCGTGAAGATAACTGACGTGGTGAAGCCTGATGCAGAGATTGCTGCGCGGTATGATGAAAAATACCGGAAATTCAGAATGCTTTACCCTGCATTGAAATCATGTTTTAAGGAGATGAATAATTTTGAGTAATATATTACGTTCTACAAGGTGCAGTTCTGTCGGCATACTCGGCCAAGTCAGATAGTGATACCATTTGCAATACCGCTAATCACAGCACCGGAAAGAGAAAGGGAGAAAGAAAGCAAATTTTCATCCTCCCTCGTATATTTATTCCTGAATCGGTGCAGGCCTACCGAACAGATACCCCTGCGCAAGATCACAGCCTGCTTTACGGAGAAACTCTAACTGCTCTGTAGTCTCAACTCCCTTAGATAGTGCCGGGATTCCCAGCTTTCTCGCCATCTCAATTACAGCAGAGATGATTATATTCGTCCGCTCATCGTCAACCGAGCGTATCATATCCATATCTATTTTGAGGCCGTCAAGCGTAAAATCCTTCAGCACCTTCAACGACGAGTACCCAGCCCCGAAAGCATCCATCCATACCTTGAAGCCGTGCTGCCTCAGCCTGTCAGACTCATGCTTCATTGCGTCCATGTCAACGGCAATAAGGCTCTCTGTAAGCTCAAACCTCAGCATTTCGCGGGGAATGTCATTATCGTTCACAGCGTCCTCAATCAGCCTCACAACGTCCGTAAGCTCAAAATCCAGCCTCGAAAGATTCAGCGATACAGGCACAACAGCTTCACCGTTCCCGCGTTTCCGCCGAAGTTCCTCGCATACCTTCCGGATAACGAAACCGTCAAGCCTGTGTATTATGTGCTGTTCCTCAAGGACATACAGGAAGTTAGCCGGTGCAAGCATACCGTATTTCGGGTCTTCCCAGCGGGTTAATGCCTCGTATGATGCAGTATTCCCGGTATCAACGTCAACAACGGGCTGTAAGTACACCTTTATGCGGTTCTGGTCAAGAGCAGTCTGAAATGTTGACAGTATATGTTCCTGAAGGTGAACTTTCTCGTCCATCCTGCCGTCATAGAACTGCACCGTTGTGCCGTATTCGCGCTTTATGGAATCGCAGGCAAGTTTTGCACAGTCGCAGATTACGCTCATATCCATTGAAGGATCTTTGATGCTGTATACTCCTGCCTTCAGTTCAACGATTACCCCGCGCCGTATGTTGTTGACCCTCACGCTTAAACGGTTAATCTTTTCCTGCAAGTCCTCCTGTGCAGTGATTACGCCGAAATGATCATCAGAGAATCTCGAAACGAGTCCTGCCGGGAAGGTGTCCTGAAGTATTCTCGCAATGGATCTCAGCATTCTGTCGCCTCCCGCAAAGCCGTATGTCTCGTTATAGGTGTGAAAGTTCCTGATGTTGAAGTATATGCAGTAAGGCTGTCTGTTATCGTCCATGAAGCCGCGTATAACTTCCGGAGCTTTAAGCCTGAAATGCTTCATGTTCAGCAGCCCGGTCAAATCGTCGGTGATGTTCTCCTGCGGTTCAGGTATCTTCTGTCCGGAAAATTCCGCTAGCCTCGTGCGTATGTCCATATCATGAATGTACACGTAAAATATATCTCCGAGTTCTTCGTCATGAACGCGGTATCCCCAGTCTTCAACCTGTTTGATGTTGCCGTTCTTGGTGATTATCCTGTAGGTTACGTAATCGAATCCTTCAAACGTATTGACGTGGTTTTTTATGGCTTCTTCTACTTCTTCAATGTCCTCCGGATAAACTATTGTAGTGAAACTTCCTCCGGTAAACTTTATGAAGTCATTGACAGTATCGCACTCGAATATTTTTGCGATGCCGTCACTTGCAAATATTATGTCTTCGTTTTCATTGGCTTTGTAGACAAGAAGTGCGCCGGGCATGTTGGCAGAAATTTTTTGCAGGGTCATGCAGTCGTTTTCATTGAACATATAAAATTTTCTCCTTCGTGTGTTTGCTGGTAAATACTCTAAAATTATCGGCAGTTCTGCCGTCATTCCCTCACTTTCAGGGATTCCGGCAGGTATCGTGCAAGTATCTTCATCAGTGCATCAGACTTTATCGGCTTGGGCAGGTAGTCATTGAACCCGTAAGATATATATTCCTCCCTCAGTCCCGAGCCTGAATTTGCCGTAAGTGCTATATACGGCGACAATCTTGAAGGCCCGTCAAGTCCTTTGGCTTGATTCATAGTCTCTATGCCGTCAAGCCCCGGCATCTTGTGATCCAGAAAGATAATATCGTAGTGATTCACCTTCAGCAGTTCAAGGCAGTCTTCACCGCTCTCTGCAGTAGTAACTTTTGCCTGGGACTCTTTCAGCATACCTTTAGCCACAACCAGATTCACCGGCGTATCATCTACGATAAGAAGCTGTGCATCCGGGCATGTGAACGGCCTGTTGTCCTCCGGGACGACTCCTGCGGCAGGTTCTGGAGCATGAAGCAGCATTGCCTCGTATTCCTGAATGCTGCCCTGAAAGCCGTCCTGTGCAAGCTGCTGAGTCAGTTCAATGATGAATGATGTACCCTTGCCGTATATGCTTTCAGCCCGTACAGTCCCTCCCATGAGTTCCAGAAGGTAGCGCACGAGAGTCAGCCCCAGCCCTGCCCCGCGTATGCTCTGAGTCTCGGTGAGGTTTACGCGCTCAAATGACCGGAACAGGTGCGGAATGTCCTCTTCACGTATTCCCATTCCAGTATCACTCACGGCTATTGTGAGGTGTACCCGTGCCCTTGCTTCAATCTTTCCGCGAATGCTTAGTGTTATAGTTCCTTCCTTAGTGTACTTGACTGCATTATCGAGAAGGTTAGATACTATCTGCCTGATATGATCTTCATCACCGTAAAGATGCTCCGGCAGAGTCTTATCTATATCCAGCACAAAATTTAATCCCTTGTCGTGAACCGTCTCAAAGATTCCTTCTTCAGCGTCCTTGATTAACTGCCAGAGATGATAATACGTGTTGTACAGCTCCATTTTCCCGCTCTCTATCTTTGAGATGTCAAGAATGTTATTGATGATCGACAGCAGATGATTACCCGCGTTCCTTATGCTCAATGAAGCCTGCCGTATCTCCGCGTCCCTGCTTTCCTTGAGTATCATCTCGTTCATTCCCAGAATGGCATTCATAGGGGTGCGTATCTCGTGTGATGTGTTTGCGAGGAAATCGCTTTTTGCACGGTTAGCGGCATTCGTCAATTTCGTGGAATGTTCTGCAAGCAGCCGGGATTTCTCTAAATCCTTCTCAACCGTAAGCATTCTTCTGTATGTTGGAGCCTCGTAATAGAAAAACGTAATGAACAGCACCAGAGTCCCGGCAACGTAGGTAAACAGGATTTCGCGGAGGTATACATACTGAATGATATACGAGGAGATCAGCAGGAGGCCGAGAATGTTCAACACTATGTACTGTGATTTTGCGCTGTAGTACTGCTTGTGCGTAACCTGAAGGTAACAGGCCATAGCCACGAAATAGAACACATATACAGTCCGCCAGAACGTGTTGTAATTTCCGCGTATGAGTCCGCCTTCCTCCGATATAGTGAAGAAGAACCCGGAGAATGACGGCACAGAGTTTAGCGCGAGAACCACGAAACTTGAGAACAGCAAGACCCTGTTGAAGGCGAAAAATTTTCTGTCCTCAATCTTCACGTATGCGGCAACGTAACGCATAAGGTAATATGTATTCAGCGTTACCATCGCATAATATATCGTCCTCACGACAATATTTACTGCGCGGTGGTGTCCCCAGCCGTCAATCAGCATAGTAGAACTTATCTCAAACAGTGCCGCCAAAAATGTTGTCAGGGATAGCAGTCTGAACTTACGGTTAATTTCTGCGTTTGTTGCATACCGCAGAAACAGAAACACCGTCAGCACTCCCAGAAACGGAAGCATCGTTACTTCAAGCCATACGTTATAGCCGTATCGTATCACCATTCAAATACCCCCCCCCCCCCCACTGGTTGGAATATATTTCGCGAGCATCTCCTCAAGCTCTTTCCCGTTCACAGGTTTGCTCAGGAAGTCATCGAAACCTGCCGCGAGAAGTTCTGCCCTTACGCCGACAAGAGCATTTGCCGTGCAGACGATAACCTTAGCCTTAGCTCCGGGGGCATCAGGCATTTTCTTTATGTTTGCCAGAGTTTCTTTACCGTCCATTCTGGGCATCATGTAATCCATAAGGATAATGTCATACGAATTTGCAGCAACTTTCTTCAGGCATTCTTCGCCGGATTCTGCCTCGTCCACCTTTACTTCCGTTTCCTTCATGAGCGAGCGCAGGACTATCCTGTTCATGTCGTTATCGTCAACAACAAGCACGTGTGCTCCCGGTGCCTTGAGTATCTTGCGTTCCTTCTTCTTGTTGTGCGAGGACTCTTCCTCATACTGCCTGATAGTCTTATCGCCTACAATCTTTTGCGGCAATACTACATGGAACGTTGAACCCATGCCGTATGTTGATGTAACTTCAACGCTTCCTCCCATCAGTTCAATCAGGCGGCCTGTAATCGCGAGGCCAAGTCCCGTCCCTTCAATGTTATGCGTTTCCTTTGCGTCAATCCTGCTGAATGACTGAAACAGCTTCGGTATGTCCTCCGCATGAATGCCTATGCCCGTATCAGCAACGGTTATGTGAAGCGTGATCAGCGACGGGTCATCGCCTTTAGTGCCGGTCAGCGTGAATTTGACACTTCCGCGCTTGGTATACTTTACGGCGTTGTTGAGGATATTCACCATGATCTGATGCACCCTTATCCTGTCGCCGAAAAGCTCATCAGGCAGTGAACTGTCTATCTGCGCAATGTACTTCAAACCTTTCTGTTCTGCACGTATCTTTATCATGTTGTCGACATCACGCAATACCCGTGCAAGGTCATAATTTCTTGCAGAGAGTTCAAGCTGTCCCGACTCTATCTTCGAGAAGTCTAATATGTCGTTGATTATGTGAAGCAGTGTATTTCCCGCGCTCTGTATGTCCTGTGCATACTGGTATATCGGGCCTGCCTCGTATTTACGCAGTATCACTTCATCCATTCCGAGAATAGTCGTCAGGGGCGTGCGGATCTCATGCGACATGTTCGCGAGGAATTCACCTTTCGCCGCATCTGCCGCAATAGCCGCTTCATTTGCCTCGTCTGCAATAGCCTTAGCCTTGCGCAGCCTCTCAAGTGTCCGCTCAAGATCCCTGTATGCAGGAGTCTCAAGCAGGAAGAAGAAGTAATACACATTCACGGATATTATGACGAAGTTCACCGGTATATCAGGGAAGAACTGAGCTTGTGCCGTCTGAATGCTCCAGCACACAAAGAAATTCAGGAACAGTGCCCATAACTGCCCCTTTGTGAAGGCTTTTCGGAAAAGATAAAGTTCTATCCATGTCCATACTGAAAATATCCATATATATGTTATCGTAAACAGTCCCCATAAATCCCCGGTCAAGAGCCGCATACCGTCATCACTGATTATGTAGTTGGTTTTCGTGAAGAATGCTACAAGCTGGAAGTAGAAGAATGTGCCTAATACGATATTCTGCGCAAAAAGCATCTTCCGCTTGAACGGCGAGTCCTGGCCGAACCCCGCAATGTAGCGCATGAACATGAAATATACCCCGCAGGCGCACATCTGCCACACAAGAGAACATATATACTGAGCTGTGATGGAATATCCGGAGTCTTTTGCGAGGACGACTGAACAGAATACATCAACTATACTGCTTACAGTCGTCATGTAACAGTAGCGAAGCAATCCTTTCTTTTCGCTGGAAGTGCCCGAATAGATAAGCTGAAGATACACGCACAGGGTAACGCTCAGGAATATAACAGCTATTTCTGATTCTATTATGTAATGGCTTTCCAAATTTTTTTACCCCTTCTGAATTGGATTTGAGAAAAATTTTTAATGCGTCCGATAAAAAGTACCTCTAAATTAAATATTTCAGGGTTATTCATATGGAGCAGTGATTAAATGTATGCAAGTATAGCACCTGTGCTTTAATTGTGATATTATTCAGGCATGAATACACAATCACTGAAACAATTTATCTTTGCACCTGATTCTACAGGAATGAATATCACTGCATTATGTATATGTTCATTCGGAGGAATATTAGCCGTCTCTATGGGTATTATCGGCTTCGTGAGGCTGGTTTTAGGATTCCACACTCCGGCCTATGCGTATTTCACTGCAGCAATAATATCACTGGCTGTATGTTTATGGTCGCTGTACTGTATTATCACCGGCAAAGTAAGTTCGCTCGAAAAATTATCATATCCCATAGTTGCAGGAGGATTTATTTACGGCTTAACCGCATTGTTCTTCATTGACGGCGGAACTTTGGGAGGAGTCCCGGTATTCTTCATTCTGGCAGTTGTGGCTACACCGTTCTTTCTGGATCTCTGGAAGGCTGTTATCATGGTGTGCCTTGAGATTGCCGCATACATACTCAACGCGATATTTGCCGCAAACTATCCCCGCTCGATTGATCCCGCGCTGGCTATACCGTCGAACGCATTTATCCCGGTTCTGATTGTGGCTCTGGCTCTTGGGATTCTGTGCCTGCTCTACACATACGCATACAGACATCAGCAGGTAAGGTTAGACAACGCTATAGCTGAAGCAAATTCCGCCAATGAAGCAAAAAGTTCCTTCCTAAATAATATGTCTCATGAAATTCGTACCCCAATGAACTCAATATTAGGCATGAACGAGATGATATTGCGCGAGGAAGAAAGGCCGGAGATAAAAGAATATGCCCTTGTGATCCAGAGGAGCGGAAGGGCACTGCTTGGGATAATTAATGATGTTCTCGACTTCTCCAAACTTCAGGACAAGAAGATGGAGATTGTTCCGGTACGTTACGATTTAAGCTCGCTGTTAAACGACATGGTCAATATAGCGGCAGAACAGGCAAAAAAGAAATCCCTCACATTCACGGTGAATGTAGCTAAAGAAATACCCAGAATACTTGACGGCGACGAGTATCACATCAGGCAGGTAATGCTGAACATACTCAACAACGCAATCAAATACACAGAGCGCGGCGGAGTTACGGTTACGGTAGGATATGAGACTATCGACAACTATAACATTCTGCTGAAATTCTCGGTGAGTGATACGGGTATCGGCATAAAGTCAGAAGACCTTGAATATATCTTCCAGCCGTTTGAACACATAGAAGCCTCAAGGAGATTCAGTGCGGACGGGTCAGGGCTTGGCCTCCCGATAGTGCAGAAATTACTGCAGTTAATGGGATCTGAACTGAAGGTTGAGAGCGTGTTCCATAAAGGCTCGACGTTCTCGTTTGAGGTTCACCAGTCCGTCATCAAGTGGGAGCCTATCGGAGATTATGAGCGCGCATTCTCCACTGCGGCGGCACATCAGACAAAGACATTTACGCAGTCATTCACAGCACCTAACGCAAAAGTTTTGGTTGTTGATGACGCTGATGTAAACCTGCTTGTGTTCTCTAACCTGCTCAAGAAGACAAAGATAAAGATTGATACGGCTTCAAGCGGCGTTGAAATGCTGCAAATGGTGAGAATGAATCACTATGATATGATTTTCCTTGATCACAGAATGCCAGGCATGGACGGTATTGAAGCATTCCATAACATGAAGAAGATGACTGACGGGCTGAACTACAATACTCCTGTAGTTGCACTGACGGCAAATGCTGTTCTCGGTGCAAGACAGCTCTATATCGATGAGGGGTTCAGCGACTATATCTCAAAGCCCGTAGACACCGTGAGGCTTGAACAGGTACTGCTTGAGTACCTGCCCGCTGACCTCGTGAACAGGAACGCATCAGACACGCAGGAAGAAGACACAAAGCCAGTGATTGATGCAGAGGTCGTTGAAGATGCACCGGCAGAGGAAGAATCACCCTACAAGAACATTCCGGGAATAGATTATGATGCGGCTGTAACGAACTGCGGAAGTGAGGATACATTCATTCAGGCACTGGAGATATTCTATAACTCTTTGGACAAGAAGGCAGATGAGATTGAAGGCTTCGAGCGCGAGAAAGACATAAAGAACTACACCATAAAGGTACATGCCCTAAAGAGTGCGGCAAGGCTTGTCGGTGCGCTGAAACTTTCGGAGGACGCTAAATACCTTGAGGCTTGCGGGGACAAAAATGACGTTCACGAGATAGAACAGAAGACACCCGCACTGCTCTCACAGTACAGAGGCTATAAGGCTGTGCTTGCTCCTGTGTTCGGCAAGGGCGAAGAGGAAGATATGTCCCTGCCGGAAATCTCCATTGATGACCTGAACGAAATGTACTCGCTGATCAAGGGCTTTGCGGCAGATTTCGATTTAGACAACATAGACAGCATGATGGCTGAAGCAAAGAATTACAGGATACCTGAGTCAGAACGCGAAAAATTCGAGAAGATAAAAGAGTGCGTAACAAATGCTGACTGGGGAACTCTTGAGGAATTACTATAGTCCGTTGGGTTGGAGACGGGCAAAAGATTATAAACGCGAAAGAAGGCAGAAGGAAGAATAATGAGCAAAATATTATTCATCACAGAGAAAACGAGCTTCATATCGGAAGGCATAATCAACCACCTGAAAGCCCAAGAATTTGAGGTTCTCACGGTAAAGCCGGACGTAACGGCAATATCGAACTTCCTGAAGGAAGGCAACGAGAATGACGAGGATGCAATAGATCCTGAGGTTGCCGCATTGCTGAAGCAGGAAGACGGCACGGAAGGCGGAGGTTCTGCGGAGGACGACAAGAAAGACGACATTCCGCGAATATTCATACTGTACCTTCAGGGCGAAGATAACCTAATGATAGACGTTCTCGGCTATATTCGTGATCTGGTCGAGGACAGGGGAATCAGATTCTTCGTGATCGGCACGCAGGAAGAGCTTGATGAAGTTATCGGTAAGAAGGCAGACTATGTTGCGCAGATGTATACGCGCCCGGTTGACCTGCCCGGCCTCATCAAGACACTGCAGAAAGAAGGCGAGGCAGTCGACAAGCTCAAGGAGTTCAAGAGCATACTTATTGTTGATGATGACGCTACTGCACTGCGGTCAATGAAGAGCCTGTTAGCGACAAAGTATAAGATTCTCGTGGCTAACTCCGGCATGAACGCGATAACGATACTGGCAAAGAACAAAGTAGATCTGATTCTGCTGGATTTCGAGATGCCCATAGTGAACGGACCTAAAGTGCTTGAGATGATACGTTCAGATCCCAACACAGCTAACATTCCTGTGATGTTCCTGACGGCCAAAGGGGACAAGAGAAGCATTATGGAGGTTCTGAGGTTTAAGCCGGAAAAGTATCTGCTGAAGACAATGCTGCCGAAAGATATTCTTGACAGTATAGACGAATTCTTCAAGACAAGACGTTAAGCTGAAGAAGCTATCATCAATAAAACACTCCTTTCTCAAAACGAAGCTCCTGACATAAACGCAATGCCGGGAGCTTTTATTTATGCGTAACCTAAACGCTTTAACACTAAATTATTTCTTCTCCAGTCCGGGACAACCTTAACCCAAAGGTCAAGATACACAGGCAAGCCCGTAATATCTTCTATGCTTTGCCGTGAAATCTCGCCGAGTTTCTTTATCATCTCACCCTTTGAGCCTATCACAATTTTCTTCTGTCCTTCAGTCTCTGTGATGAGTGATGCACGTATGTATAGTTTCTTTCTGTCCGGGTATTCTTCTGGACTCTTGTACTCGTCGATCTCTACAGCAACGCAATGCGGCACTTCATCCCGGAACATCATCAATATCTTTTCCCGAATGATCTCGCTGGCCATAAATTTTTCCGTAGTGTCCATGAGAATATCAGGATCATATACCGGTTCACCCTCCGGCATCAGCGGGAGCAGAGCAGATATTACGCCGTCAATTCCACGCTTCAACCGTGCGGACACAGCAACTTTAGCCCTGAAATCATACAGCCCGCCATAAAGCCTGAATGCAGGTTCGGGATTAGCTTTATCGGCCTTGTTCGCCGCTAATACGACAGGAAGCCCGCCGAAAAGTTTTGCGGTCTCGTAATCATCCGGCTGAAGTTTCCGCGTCCCGGCATCAATGAGCCATAATGCCGCGTCAGAATCGTCCAGCGTGTCAAGTATAGAGTCCCGCAGGAATATTCCGAGTTTGTCGCGTGCAGTCTTCACGGTATATGTCCCGGGAGTGTCGGTGAAGATTATCTGTGCGTTATCGTCATTGTAGATGCACCGGACAGCATTGCGCGTAGTCTGTGGCTTTGGGGAGATGATTACGGCTTGAGTCTTCAGCAGTGCATTGACTAGCGAGGATTTGCCGACGTTCGGACGGCCTATGACAGCTACAGTTCCGCACTTCAAGGCTATTCCGGATCAAGCGTGAATGAATGAGGCAGAAGTTTCTTCAGCTCAAAGATTTTTGCCCCGTCCTTTGAGGCCATCACTACAAGCATATTCGGATTAAACTCCGTCAACGCCTGGCGACATGCACCGCACGGAGGACACTCAATCCTGAAGTAGTCGTCGCTGTCTTCATGTGATCCTGTTACTGCTATTGCGAGGGGGTTGCGTTTGCCCTGAGACACCATGATTACGACTGCTGCACGTTCCGCACAGATCGTTACGCCGTATGATGCGTTCTCGACGTTGCAGGCCTGTATGACCTCATCGTTCTCGAAAAGCATTGCTGCGCCGACATGATAGCGCGAGTATGGGACGTATGCCCTGTCTGCCGCCTCGCGTGCAAGGGATAATAAATCTTCCGGAGAAATTTTTTCACTTGGCCAGTTGGGTTTTGCTGCCATTTTGGAATTATTTACCTGCCTTAATATTTATATGGATATGCAGATATTTTATCATTATATGAAGGTGTATGCTTTCTTCAGTGCCTCTGCTGTCTCCTCAACCGAATATTCCGTTTTCATCAGTTCAAGCAGTGCCGAGCCTTTAGCCGCTGTTTCTCCGTTCATGAAGTCCCTGCAGAATCTCGTTATTGCTTCCGTAAGGCGTGATACATGTTTGCTCTTGTCGTCCGTGTCATCATAACAGTATACGAGGCTTGCATCAATATCCCGTGTTGTGCCCGTCCACGTGCCTATCACTGTTTTGCCGAAAGAGAACGCAAGATATGACGCTCCGGAGTTCAGCTCTGATACCGTGCTGTACGGAAGCATTACGGCATCAGCCATAGACATCAGCGAGGGTATTTCATCATCATCAATGAACCTGAAATCAGCAGTGATGTTATCTCCAGTTATCATTGAGTTCAATTCATTGCAGTAGTCCGGCTTTCCCCTGCCGCATAACAGGAAATGAAGTTTGCTGTTGTCCCTTAAGTTGTCTGCTGTCCTGATGATTACGTCAAGATTTTTGATCGGAATGACACTGCCAAGAAACAATAAGAGTATTTCATCAGGCTTCTTGCTGTAATTCGTGTATGATTTCGTGCCGGTATATGCTGAAATGTAGTTAGGGTGAGGCACATATTGTATTCTGTTTATGTTTATGTCCGGCTGTATGCTCTCGATGAACGGCACGCTTTCTCTGCAGTGTATTATGATTCTGTCGGCATGTTTCATGAACCATTTCCCGAAAAATCTACGGCTTCTGTTTCTGTTCTCTTGTGTATGCGCTGTCTTGTTGTGCAGAGTGTATACTATTTTTTTGCCCAATGCCTTGAGCAAAACCAGACGAACAAGCTTCTTGCAAAATTCAAGCCTGCCTTTAATGCCCTTGTGTGATACTGTTTCATACCAGTTGTAATGAAATACATCACACTTGAAGAATGCTTTAGTGAAACTTTCCCTGCAAAGCTCATACCCTGCAGAAACAACAGCCTTCTGCATCTGTTCTGTGTACTTGTTTGAAGATTGGCTGTAAGGGTAAAACCATATCTTTTTTCCTGAATCATCTGCCGCAGACATTTTTACTTGCTGAACCTCATTTGCTATGATTTTGACCGATAATTATAGCATTGCAGTTTTCAAGATTATGCTATCATGAACGGCAATTAAGATAAAGGGGAGATTATTATGATTCGCAAAAAATTTTGTTTCATTTTTATCATCGCACTGTCTTTAGCTCTTGTATCGTATCCCGCAGAATGTGCCCGCAGAAAGTCATCACGCGCCAAACCTGCCGCAGCAAATACTCCCATCGGCATAAATACTCTTATCGGTACGTGGACAGGATCAGGCAAAGGTACAGGCACAGACCCCAGACAGCCCGGAGCAGTCATACCTATGGAGGCAGAGGACGTGATATTCACGGTTGAGGGCTTCAAGTCTTCCGGTGTTGCAGGAGGGGACGAAACTGCAGACGTTATCTTCAAGTGCAGGATACTGGATACGCGGGGAAATGTTAAGGCTTTAAGGACATGGGAATATGCCACGCCTTATGACGTAAACAAAGAAGGAGAAGAGAGCTGGAGCTTCAGTTCAGAATTTCTTGACGGCGAGGACAAAGTTACGGTTACTCTGACATCAAAGAATACGGCAAAGATACGGCTTCAGTGTTCGGACTGGAACGGGGATTATGCAGACGAAATTTCTACGTTCGACATTACTTGCGAGGCGGCAAAAAAATAACCCCCCTGTTTACGGCAAGGGGGGCTTGGCTGTTCTAGTATTTCAGCGTTGGTTTGTTCTGCAGTACAGCACTCCCGTTCTTTGCGAATCCTATGCTCATTACTGTAATATATTTTTCGAGGAACTGCGCTACTTCCGGCTCTGTCATCTTCAAGTCAAGTTTCAGCAGTGCCCGGTTGATCACGGAGAAAAGATTCAGCTTGCTTAGATGGTTGTCTTCAATCTCCCGGATAACTTCCTGCAATACAACTTCTGTCTTAAGCTCAATATTTCCAGACATAAAGAACTCATCAATATAGAAGAATGGTATTTCATTATTCTGCAGCCTCTGGTAATAAGCCTGCGAACAGTTATCATACTCAAGCATAACGAGAAAATTCACTTCCGGAGTAAGTTCAATAAGAGGCCAGAAATCACAGTCGCTTGAAATAATTATTGCCGAGTCTATTGGTTTTCCTTCAGCCCTTGCAGATGCCACCTCCCTGTAAAACTTTATCGTCATTGCAACATCAACGGCTGATTTCTCGTCCTTCACCCTGTCAGTGAGGTAATACTCAAGCGGCAGGTTCTCATTCCTGCGCAGTGCCCTCCACTGTGATGAAGTATGCTCGTCATCAACAAGCAGAATCTTCGCCACCTTGCCCATAAGGCTGCGTGCGTCAAGCTCCTTTATGATGCCGATAACCTTGCATGGGTCAGCATTCTCACAGTCCACCGCCATAATGACACGTTCAGCCCTCGCGAAAAAGTCTTCAGGGTCATTCATCGCGGCATCCCCGGCTTCTGTTACCTTGCTCATGTCGTAGAACCTGTCCCTGTTGCGTTCGTACAGTATCGGGAGGAACTTTGCATCATCGCGCAGGATATTTCCGTCCCGTTCGTCTGGATACCAGTTGATATATGCCTGATATGGGTACAAGTCCCTGCATTCATTGTAGGATCTTGCGGCTTCCTTGTTGCCTTCTACGGTATTTCCCCTCTGAATGAAGAACATGCTGCGGATATACGGCCATTTGATCCATTCTGGCAGGAATTTCTGGCAGTTCGGGACATGCGGCAGAAGGTAGTTGTGCACGTCTACAATGTAATCTTCAAGTTTGCGGTTGGCTCTCACAAAGGTTATTCCGTCGCTGTCGAGTGTCTGCAGGGCTTCAACAGGCACAAGTTCAGGCATCTTGTCTATGTTCTTGAGGTTTGAATTCATTTCCGTGTATATTGCCCTGAAGTTGCGCTGAAGTTTCGTGCGGAGCATACACAGATTACGGACTATCCTTGCCTCCTTGTCCTGATTCATCTCGTCATATACGCTCCGGTAAAACTGCGGTGTCATGTTCTCCACCTGTCCTATACCGAAATATCTGTCATCTATCCCTATGAGATATGCAACCCTTGAAACTATATCCTTCTTTGAGCGCGGAGCTTCTGTCGGCAGTTTCTGTACAGCCTGCGGAAGATTCTCCGAAAAGTTTTGCAGTGATGCCCTCTTGTCATCATCCAATAAACTTCCTATGCTAAAATCACTCATTAAATTTTTATGCCTCCCTAAACTAAAATGTTATTGCTATATAAAAATATTATGATGTCAAAGTATTACAGAGATCTCCAGCTCTTGAATCCTCTGCCTAACACTTCAGAAGCATCGCATATTGACACAAAAGCCCTCTCGTCATTCTCCTTCAGAAAGCGTTTCAGCAGTACAACCTGTCTCGGCTCTAACAGCGTCAGCAATACCGGCCTGTGCTGGTGAGTATAGCCTCCCTCGCCTTCAAGGCGCGTTACACCCCTTCCGTGCTCATTGATGAACCTGCTGACCTCGTCGGGAATATTCGTGATGATCAGTGCCTGTTTGCGCTTGTCGAAACTGCGTGTTACGTTGTCTACAGTTATCCCGTTCACATAGAGACCTACAGCACCATACACTACAGCTTCAAGCCCTACAACGCCTATAGACAGGCCAAGAATGAAGAAGTTGATGAATATCGAGAACCGCCCGACCTCTATTCCGTAGCGTTTCCTCAATGCCGCCGCAATAATGTCCGTTCCTCCTCCTGAGCCGCCAACATTGAACATCAGCCCTGCCGCAGTGCCCTTCAGCAGTCCCGTAATCACCGTAGCCATGAACTTATCTTCCGGCAGCGGAAGCGGGAACAGCTCAAACACTGAAAGCATAGTCGAGAATGTGAATATAGCTGTTAGAGTCAGGGCAAGAAACCTTGCGTTCAGGTCTCTCCATGCCCATAACGCAAGCAGAATATTTCCGGTGAGTATTACCCAGTTCGGAGAGATGCCGAACATGTAATTTGTGAGCACAGCAATTCCCGACACGCCTAAATCCGGGAATCTGTAGTGCAGGGTGAAATACCTGACAGCAAATGCCTGAATGGAACTCGCTATTATGATTACGGCAACAGCTTTCCATTCTGTCCTTACGGTGTAAATGATGTGCCTGAATATTTTTTGAAGTATCTTCATTTATTGCCTCCTCAAACGAAATTTGATGTGTGAAAGTAATATTAGCACAGATATTTATTGCTCTGGCTGATTGACTGTTGAAACGCTAAAATACTTTGCTAAGGACGGTGCATACATGAAAAGCTGTATTATATTGATACTCATATTCATATTCATATTTCCTTCGGGAGGTCTCGGAATGGACAGCGAACAGAACAACAAGCAAATCAGAGATTTGTATCATGATATGTATTCCGCAATGATTCGGAAGGACAGCGCAAAACTTGCAGAAATCCTTGATGCTTCTTTCGTGCTGGTTCACATGACCGGCATGAAGCAGGACAAACAAGAATACATTAACGCCATCACCGCCGGAGTGCTGAACTACTATTCGGAACATACAGAGAACATCAGCATAACTCTTCACGGGGATAATGCAGAACTTACGGGACAAAGCAGGGTTGAAGCGGCAGTCTTCGGAGGAGGACGGCATACATGGAGGCTTCAGCTTGATATTATGCTGGCATTGAGGGACGACAGATGGGTTATGACCGGTGCAAGGGCTTCAGCGTACTGACAGATGAGTTTTATTGCATCAAACATTTTCATTTTCCCAAAAATCCGGCCTCAATAAAGATGCTGTAATGTTTTACGCGAAAAGGTGAATTTTATATCCGCTCGGAACAAGTTTTACTACGCTAACAAAAACCCTCCCCTTGCATTAAGGAGAGGGAATAATTTTATCTAGTTCAGAAGCCACACAGAAAGATTCAGATACCCGGCAAACACCAGCCACAGCAAATACGGAATCTGCATATATGCCGCCAATCTGTGCACCTTCCTGAACTCTGCAAACATTAATGCTACAAGAACCAGCAGGACAGCCAGCCATGCAAACGCAATCCCGAAAGCCCTGAAGGAAAAGAATATGAAGCTCCAGCAGAAATTAAACGCAAGCTGAAACATAAACAGATACAAGCCCTTTGTGCGTGCTCCTGACTTCGGGGAAAGATACACGGCCGCAGCTCCCCAGCCCATGAGCGCATAAAGCAGCGTCCATGCAACCGGAAATACTGCAGGCGGAGGAGACAGAAACGGTTTCGCGATTTCTGCTGTGTATGTCTGGACATCTCCGCGTGTCATCAGTGCGGATATTATTCCAACAATTTCGGTGAAGATGATGCCAAGAAGATATTTCATGACCCTAGCCTCCCAGATATGCCGCCTGAACTTTAGGGTTATTGAGCAGTTCCGCACCTGTACCCGAAAGCCCCACTGCACCGACTTCAAGAACATAAGCCTTATGTGCTACCTTCAGTGCCGCAAAAGCATTCTGCTCAACAAGCAGTATCGTTTTTCCCTGTGAATTTATCGTGCGTATAATCTCGAATACTTCCTCCACCAGAATCGGAGCAAGCCCCAATGAAGGCTCGTCAAGCATAAGCAGATCCGGACGGCTCATCAGTGCACGGCCTACAGCAAGCATCTGCTGTTCACCGCCCGATAACGTACTGCCCTTCTGCCTGTGCCGTTCCTTGAGCCGGGGGAACAGGGAATATACATACTCTATATCATCAGCAATCCCCTTCACGTCATCGCGTATGTATGCACCGAGCGCAAGATTCTCCTCAACCGTAAGCTGCGGCAGTATCCTTCTGCCTTCAGGACTGAGGGCAATTCCGAGCTTCACGTGTGCCTCTGCAGGTTTGCCCTGAAGTGATACGGGCTTGTTGTCGCGCGGCGAGGTATAGGTCATTGTGCCGGAACGGGATTTCACCAAGCCCATAATTGCACGTATGACGCTGGATTTTCCTGCACCGTTCGCACCGATAAGCGTAACGATCTCGCCACGTTCAATGTTCACCGACACATCACGGACAGCATGAATCGCGCCGTAATTCACGTTGAGCTTTTCTATCTTCAGCATCTCCATTTATGCCGCCCCCTTGCCTAAATATGCCTCAATGACCCTTGGATTAGCTTTTATCTCGTCCGGAGTTCCCTGCGCTATATGCACTCCCTGATCCAGAACGTGAATATAATCGCAGACGTTCATTACCACCTTCATATCATGCTCAATCAGTAATATCGTGAGATGGAACTCATCACGAAGCCTTCTGATGAATTGCAGTAATTCTTCACTTTCCTGCGGATTCATTCCTGCCGCCGGTTCATCAAGCAAAAGAAATTCAGGACGTGTAGCAAGTGCCCTCGCAATCTCCAAGCGTCTCTGTGCGCCATACGGGAGACTTGAAGCCTTCTCCTCCGCAAATTCATCTAACCCTAACTGCTCAAGAAGATTCATTGCCTGTGCCCTGACTCTTGCGTCTTCGCGAATCACATCGGTGAACACGAACGGCAGAAGGGTCTGCCACCACGCATAGCTCTGGCGTACACGAGAACCCGTCATGACGTTCTGCAGCACCGTCTCATGACCGAAAAGCCGTATGTTCTGGAACGTTCTGCTCATTCCTGCCTTGCACACTTCATCGGGCGTGAGTCCTCCTATGGATTTGCCCAGAAATCTTATAGTCCCTGTTGTAGGCTTGTAGAATCCGCTTATGACATTGAATGCTGAAGTTTTCCCTGCACCGTTAGGCCCGATAAGCCCCATGATCTGACCGCGCTTTATGTCGAACGTAAGCGTGTCTATTGCCGTGAGCCCTCCGAACTTCAGCACAACATCACGAACTTCAAGAACATTGCCGGAAGTGTCATGCTCCGCTTTGGGTTTGGGCTTGGGTTTCGGGAAGAATATATCCCACGAAAATTCACGCATACCCATTATGCCCTCACGCCTGAATATGATTACGATGATCAGTAGCAACGAGAATATCACCATGCGCATACCGGGAATGCCGGGAATCGTGAACGAGCCTAAAGTTATGGGATTCTCCACGAACCGCAGCCACTCAAGCATTGTCGTAACGAGTACGGAGCCTATGATTGAGCCGGTAACGCTTCCGAGTCCTCCTACAACAATAATCATGAGTATATTGTAGGTCTGCGTGATCATGAACATTCGAGGATCTATGGTTGTGATGAGGTTTCCCATCAGTGCGCCTCCCAGCCCTCCGCCGAAACATCCCAGCGTGAATGCGATAACCTTAACCCTGAAGGTGTTTATGCCCATCATCTTGGCCGCAACTTCATCATCACGCACAGCCCGCAGGACTCCGCCGAAATTGCTCCGCAGCATACAGACCATGCACAGCAGGACTACACCGAGGCATCCCCAGCTCATGAACAGCGTAGTATATGCAGGTATGCCCTTCAGCCCTAAAGAGCCGTTAGTGAGCCTTGCAGTATTGGTGATCAGGATTCGGATTATCTCAGCGAATCCCAATGTAGCAATCCCGAGATAATCACCGCCCAATCTCAGCACAGGAATAGCAACCAGAAGCCCGAAGAATGCCGCCGCCACTCCTGCCGCAATAAGAGACACGATAAAAGGTGAGTTGACATTCAAGAGCCACGGATATATGTCCTCAAGAATCCACATAGCATTTTTCTGTGCAGGCGAGAGGACGAGAAGTGCGGAGACATATGCACCTATCGCCATAAATCCCGCATGGCCAAGCGAGAACATTCCGGTTATGCCGTATATCAGGTTCAGGCTTAAAGCTAATATTGCGTTAATGGCTATAAGGTTCAGTATTCTCTGCCAGTAACCGTTCAGGAAGTCGGGAGCATGGTCAAGGAAGACTGCGAAAAGAACTACAGCTATTACCGTCAAAAGCAAATTTCTTGTCCGTCTCATTATATTTTGTCCTCCAGTTTCTCGCCTAAAAGTCCCGTCGGCCTGAACAGCAGTATCAATATCAGCAGAAGGAACGCAAAAGCATCTTTGTATCCTGATAGTGTCGGGAAGAATGCTACGGACATGATCTCAACGAAGCCTAGAATCAGCCCGCCGATCATAGCTCCCGGAACTGACCCTATGCCGCCGAACACTGCCGCAATGAACGCCTTAATGCCCGGAGTCATCCCCATGAAAGGCTCAACGCGGGGATAACGCAATGCCCACATTATGCCAGCCACTGCCGCCAATGCAGAACCCAAGCCAAACGCTAAGGCTATAATCTTGTTGACGGATACTCCCATCATTCTTGTTGTCTCTATATCGAATGAGATTGCGCGCATAGCCAGCCCGGGTTTCGTGCGGTACAGAAGCCATAACAGACACCCTACAAGCACGAACGACACAACCGGCACGAGAATCCCGAGCGGTATGAGCCTTACGCCGCCGGATAACTCTATTGGCTTCATGAGTATTGGAGGCTGGACTACGGGGCGGGGCATTCCGGTGAAGACTACTACCGCAAAGTTCTCGATGAAGAATGATACGCCGATCGCGCTGATGAGTGCGGAAATTCGCGGAGCTTCACGCAGCGGCCTGTAGGCTATGCGGTCAACGAGGAGTCCGCATATTGTCGTGAGAATTATCGCCGTAACTACACCGACAGCCCACGGAAGTTTGTAGACGATCGTAGCGAAATATACGAAGTACGCACCGAGCATGAATATATCTCCGTGAGCAAAGTTGATGAGCCGCAGTATCCCGTAAACCATCGTGTAACCGACAGCAACAAGACCGTAAAGAGACCCCAAGCTCAATGCGTTAATGAAGTGCTGTATAAAAATATTCAGGTTCACTTATCACAAGACCTTTCAATGTTTTCTTTTTTATTTAGACAAAAAATAGCAATAAGCAATATACTTTCTGAGAATCCTGCATTGCACCCCCCACTGCCTGATGAAGACTTCCTACTGTTCAGAGATTCAGATGTGTTTTCAGGCGTGTTCTCTTCAGGTAGGTTTTCTTCATATGTTGGGTTGCCCTCTCTCAATGTTACCCACATATCACCGCCGGCTGGAAGGTATGTATCATAAACATATACAACGCTTTTAGGTTTCTGGGAAAAAACAGCAATTCCTTTTGATGAATCATAATCTGTTTGAATATCCTTGCCATACTCATAATCATCGCCAAGATACCCAGAAACTTTTTTGATGCGTGAAAGCATATTAACATATTTATTCAAGTCAAGCTGGTATTTCCCGTTACTTTCGGCAAAACTCAAGCCGTAAACATATTGCGGATCTGCACGGAACTCATTTAATCGTGCGCTTTCGTATACAATTTTAGAAAGCCCTGATAAATCAAGTTCCGAAATATGATTATTAATACATTGCAGCCATTCTAAATTTGTATTCTTGCGTAAATCTAATTTTGTCAGGTGATTGTCATTGCAATTTAAAAGTTCAAGTTTTATGTTAGAGCTGACATCCAATGTATGTATATCATTACTCCACACACTCAAAACTTCTAGTGACGAATTTTTACGTAGATTAAGCGTCTTTATTTTATTATCCCAACAGCTCAACTCTTCCAGTGCTGCATTTTTACTTACGTCAAGTTCTGTGATACCTCTTCCTCCGCAAGACAGCTCTTTTAGAGCAGTAAAATATTCTATTCCTGCCATGTTACTGATTAAGCCTATATTATCTTCCTGCTGTCCATAGTAGCTCAGATCCATTCTGGTTACTCTGGAAATTTCCTGCTTACTTAATATTCCATCATTATTAGTATCGAATCTTTCTACATATGAACGAAAATTTGCATCAGGAAAATTAGCAGAAGTAATAGCTGTTTCACTGAAAGCCGCTGAAGACAAGAGCAAAATAAATATTGCACAATATAAAAATTTCTTCATATAATTCACCTCACTGCATATACAAAAGGAGAAGGGCTTAACGTGTAAACCCTTCCCCTGATGATTTCATATAAATGTGCTGCGGTTATAGGGCTTATACTTCAGGTACAACGATTCCTGCAAATGTTTTCTTGCCGTTGCGGATCTCTACTATTCCCATATCCTTTTCGGCATCATGAGTGGCGTTGATCGTCGTCATTCCCGTTACTGTCGGAAGTCCCTTTGTGGTTTCGAGTGCGTCGCGGATCTTCTCCGGTTCTGCGCTTCCGGCTCTCTCGATTGCGTCCTTCAGCATAATGTAGCAGTCATAACCTAATGCGCAGTTGACGTTCGGAGCTTTGTCGGGGTGTACCTTGTTCCATGCTTCAGTGAATGCCTTTGCTGTGTCGTTCATCTCAGGCATTGAAGGGTCATATGCAAATGTCGTGTGCATGAAGCCTTCAACTGCATCACCGCCGAGCGTAACTATTTCGGGGTTGTCCATAGCATCAGCACCAATGAATCTGAATGTTGCGCCGAGTTCTTTTGCCTGTTTGAGAACTATCGCGCCTTCAGCGAAATATGCCGGGAGGAACACTATATCAGGCTGTGCCTCGATTAATGCCGTGAGCTGTGCGGTAAAGTCAGTATCTCCAGTCTGATAGAAGAGACTTGCTACAACTTCTCCGCCCATCTTCTTATATGAATCGCGGAAGAATTTACCCAAGCCTACGCTGTAATCATTGCTCATGTCAACGAGAGTAGCCGCCCTCTTGAGGCCAAGATTACGGAATGCGTATGTTGCCGCCCCTGCACCCTGGAAAGGATCTATGAAGCAGGCACGGAAATAATACTTTTTGCCCTCAGTAACGAGCGGGTTAGTGCATGACGTTCCGATTACGGGGATCCCGGCCTTCTCTGCCACTTCTCCTCCGGCCATAGCCAGCGATGAACCGTATGTGCCGATGATCGCGTTCACCTTGTCGTTCTCGATGAGACGTGTTACGGCATTTGCGGCTTCAACCTTGTCGGACTTATTGTCGACGATTACGAGTTCAACTTTGCGTCCAAGTATTTCGGGATAAAGCGTGTGGGCTAACTGCGTGCCTTCAAGCTCAAGCTGTCCGCCGAAAGCGTTCTGTCCTGTGAGGCAGTTGAAGATTCCTACTTTGATTACTCCGTCATCTGCAGAAGCGATTGTGCAGAACATCATCACAAGCATTAACGCTGCCAGAAACTTACGCATAAAATAACAACTCCTTCAAATTTTGCGAAATGTTTTGAAATTATATCACGCTGTGTTTTGGTTTATTCGGTTTCAATGCTGGTATTGAAATTTTCCTGCGGCTTCTTCGTGCCCTTCCCTGCATCAGCTTCAAGGTACATATTCAGTGTTGCTTCCAGCTTGTCTGCATGAAGGTATATATCATCAACAGTACCGACAGCAATTTTTACTTCCTTCCGTGCCTCGTCAAAAAATGCTATGAACTTGTTGCTCGTGTTGAAATAGAACCTGCATAACGGCCTTCTGATATTGCCGTCTAAGAGAACGTTGCAGTAATTCACCGTGTCCTTTATGGTTATGCGCTTTACGTCGGTCTTGCTGCGCAATATAGCCTTCACCGCGTTATAGCCGTCAATCTCGTCCTGTGTCGTAACGATTTTGCTTTTGGGTTCTGCAGGGGCTTCCGGAGCATTAGAGTCTTTCTGTTCGGGAGTGTTCGCGGCTTTCTCTTCTGACAGGGCAGTAGCAAGCCTGTCGCTGACTCTGTCGCTGATGAACTGCGTAAATGCCTTCTTCGTGATGACCTTGAATTTTTCCCGCGCATTCTCCGTAAGCCTTCCGTTGAAGACCTGCAACGCCATATGACGCACGAAATCTTCGGACGGTTCTGAAAGCTGTTCCATAAGGTATGATTTCATTGCTCCGGTGTATTTCAGCTCAGAGGCCGTTGAAGCTATTTCCTCAATCTTGAATGCAGACTTCGTGAAACGCTTCAGTTCACGCACGATCTGTTCGCTGATGTCGCATATCGAGAACTGCAGGAACGGCATCATGTCCATAATGTTATCTTGGTCTAAGTCCGTGTAGAATCTGTATTCATGTCCGTTGGTGAGTATTCCTATCTTTGCGGGGGTAGCGTTGAAGTAGCGCATTAGCTGGCTCTCCTTGCTCACGTCGAGAGACTCCCCAAGCCATTTAGCTTCAATAAGCATTATGGGCTTTCCGTCCCGTATGATTGCGTAGTCTACCTTCTCACCCTTCTTGATTCCTACATCAGCAGTGAATTCCGGAACAACTTCGGAAGGGTCAAATACGTTGTAGCCTAATGCACCTATGAACGGCATGATGAGAGCAGTTTTTGTAGCCTCTTCGGTCTGGATCAGGTCTTTGCGCTCGGTGTAGACTTTCGCAATCTGCCTGATTGAGTCAATGAGTTCCATTTTTGTTTATGGTCTCCTTTGCAGTGTTGGAATTGATGATGAAGTGATTATAGCAGAAACTATATACCTCTATATTTCTCAAAAAAATTTTTCAGCCTCTCTATAAGCCTCTGTTTCTTCTCCGTTCTGTTTCCTCCTCCGAACCTCGACACAGGCGGCATGAATTCATCTATCTCCGTCCCCGCAGTCCGTATCTCCCCGTACCTGAAGCAGTCCGCAACAAATTTCCTTGCCCCGTCAGGCTTCAGTCTCTCCTCAGCGATTATTGCCGACAATTCTGCTTCACGCTGTCCTATTGCGTACTCACGCCATAACTGCACGACATCACCGCCGGCAAGGCCTGATATGAAGTTCTCTATCAGCTGTTTCTTGCTCCGTAATTCCGGGCTGGCATCTACAGCTTTCCGGATTGATATTAGTATTTCCTTATCCTGTGCATCATGATACTTCTTCACCAGCATCAATATATAGTCTATGTTTACCTCTATCTGCCCGACAAGCTCAAGCTCAAACACTACATCATCATTGATATTAGCTTCCTGACCTTCATGCCCGCTTCTCCACTCGTCCCGAAGGTCCAAATATCTCCCCGTATAGTCCTGAAACTCTCCCGCCGAAATTATTTTGTCCCCGTCGAACTCATCAAACGCCTTCAGCAGGTTCTGCATTCTCAGCACAGCACCGAACAGCGCAGCAAAATCTTTCTGGTTCTGTTCTCCGACAATCTGAACTCCCAGCGGAAATTTTTCCCTAAGCTCCGCAATCATCTCAACATATCCCGCATAATGTTTCCCGCCGACATCATAGCCGCTGAAGTAATCGCTGTACGTCCTCAGCACTGCAACCCCTCCGGCCCCGCTGTCCCCGAAACGCCTCAAAGCGTCATTCACCTGCTCCTGCAAGTTCCTGAAACATACGATATTCCCGAAAGTCTTAATGCTGTTGAGTATCCTGTTGGTTCTGCTGAATGCCTGCAGCAGCCCGTGCATTTTCAGATTCTTATCAACCCATAATGTATTGAGCTTCACAGCATCAAACCCCGTCAGAAACATATTCACCACTATAAGCAAATCAAGCTCCCTGTTCTTCATTCTCATTGAAACGTCTTTATAGTAGTTCTGGAATTTGTCCGCCGACGTGTCAAAATTCGTATGGAACATGGCGTTATAGTCATCTATTGCCGAACTCAGGAAGTCCCGTTCATTCTCCTGAAGTCCTGAAGTATCTTCCGCGTTTTCCTCGCCGTCCTCTGAGGTCTGGCTGAATATCACTGCAGCCTTCAGAGTGCCCTGCTTCCTGAACTCCTCATAATACAGCTTGGCCATACGTATTGACGCAGCCGCAAAGATTGAGTTGAACAGCCCGCTATATGTCTTCCTGCTGAAGTGCTCAAGGACATATTTTGTGATGAGTGATATTCTCTCAGGCGCTTCATATGCTCCCGTCCTGTCTATGTCCCTCACCAGCTCATCATTGATATTTTCCTTGCTGTCCATAGTCTTAATGTAGTCCACCCGGAAAGGCAGAACGTTCTTATCGTTGATGGCGTTCACTATGGTGTAGGCGTGCAGCATGTCCCCGAAAGTCTGTGCTGTCGTGATATATGCAGGGTTAGCCGGATTGCCCCCGGAGTTTTCCGCAAATATGGGCGTTCCCGTGAATCCGAACATGTAATACTTCCTGAAGTGCCTGGTTATTGCCCGGTGCATTTCCCCGAACTGACTCCGGTGGCACTCGTCAAAAATTATCACAACCTGCCTGCTGTACACGTCATGCGTTTTGTTCTTCCTGATGAATGATGCCAGCTTCTGAATCGTGGTTATGATTATCCTTGCTTCAGGATCGGACAACTGCCGCTGAAGTACCGCCGTCGATGTATTGCCGTCAGCCGCGCCCTCCTCGAAACGGTCATATTCCTTCATGGTCTGGTAGTCTAGATCCTTCCTGTCCACCACAAACAGAACCTTATCGATATACGGAAGCCCTGATGCTGTCCTTGCAGTCTTGAATGACGTTAGAGTCTTCCCTGAACCTGTAGTGTGCCACACATAGCCGCCCGCCTTTATGCTCCCGTAATCCCTGTAGTTGTGCGCAGTCTCTATACGGCTGATGATCCGTTCAGTTGCCCTTATCTGATATGGACGCATGACCATAAGCTCACGTTCGGAGGTGAACACGCAGTATTTCGTTATGATGTTCAGGAGTGCATGACGCGCAAAGAATGTCCGCGTAAAGTCTATAAGGTCAGGGATATTATTATTCTTTGCGTCCGCCCAGTATGATGTGAACTCGAAACTTGAGCTGCCTTTTTCCTTTCTGCGCCCGAATTCCTTCACTGCCCTGTCCCGCGTCGTGTTGGAGTAGTATTTAGTGTTGGTGCCGTTGCTGATCACGAAAATCTGCACGTACTCAAACAGCCCCGCACCAGCCCAGAAGGAATCACGCCCGTATCTCTCTATCTGCTCAAATGCCTCACGTATCGCCACGCCACGGCGTTTAAGCTCAATGTGCACCATAGGGAATCCGTTCACCAGCACGGTAACATCATAGCGGTTAGTCTGATGTCCTCCTTTTGCGGTGTACTGGTTGATGACCTGAAGGAAATTGCCCTGCGGGTTATTGCGGTCTATGAGGGTTATGTTTCTGCTCATGCCGTCATCACGCTCCAATACCTGTATGTTATCCTCCTGTATTTTTGCGGTCTTGTCGGTGAGCTTGTCGTTGGGATTGGCGATTATGCCGGAGAAGAATCGCTGCCATTCTCCGTCAGTGAAGGTGCAGTGATTGAGCTTCTCCAGCTGGGTGCGCAGGTTGGCGATAAGGTCGCGTTCGGTGTGAATGGTGAGGTGAGTATAGCCCTGTTCCGTGAGCATCCGGATGAATTCGGCCTCAAGTTCTGCCTCTGTCTGATAGGAGTCTGAACGGCGGGGTGATGGAGTGTATTCGGTGATTACGGTATCTTCTGTTGTCTCGGCTATGGCGTTGTATTGTGTCATGGTTTCTTCTCCTCAAATGCCAGCAGTGTATCACGGTAATATTCATATTGTTTCTTGCGCGCCCCAATTTCTGCGGGCAGTCCGTCGGACAGGTCATTGATGAGCCTGTCGAAACGGTCAAGTATGTCTGCAATATATTTCTGTCTCTCTATGGGCGGGATTGGGATTATAGTATCTCCCAGCTTGTCCGGCGCAACTTCAACAACCTTTACCCCGTGCGCCATCTTTTTCTTCTGTCTGCGGAACATTTCCGACTGAAAGAAGAACGACAAATATTTTGCGTCCTGTTCGTGATGTATGATGACAGTATGCCCGCTCACTGCAACAGGCTCATCACCGAGCCACGCCACGCATTTGCACACGCCTTCAACGTCCTCGCTGGTGGTGGCCATGACTATATCTCCGGGCTGTGCCTTACGGGAGCGGTCGAATGTCTCCGATGATACATAGCTCAATGTCCGGGAAGCGTGAACCCCGTAATGTGTGTGTATCTGTCCGTAATGTATGCAGGGTTTGCCGTCGGGCACAAAGTCTTTTTTCTGGAATGTTCCCCCGCGTGTTATCGTTGCAATGTCGGAGAGCTTTACGAATAAACACTTAATACCCCCCACCCTATGAGTAGAATTACTGAAATTTAATAGTTTGTCCCGATAGTATTCGTACTGCTTCCTTCTCAAGACTAATTCTTTATTTAATTCTTT